>JAEZKH010000360.1 GCA_023415515.1 Actinomycetes bacterium | reverse complement strand
CTCGTCGATCATCTGCGCGCTGTTCGGCTTCATCTGGGATGTCAGCCTGCACATCGGGAAGGGCCGCGACCCGGGACCGCTGGCCAACCCCGCGCACTATTTCATCCTCGTCGGTCTGTTCCTGCTGTTCGTGGCGGGCTGCGCGGCGATCATCCTGCCGCGGGAGAAGCCCGGCCCGTTCGCGGTGCGGATCACCAAGGACTGGTACGCCCCGGTCGGCGGCATCCTGATGGCCGGTTGCGGTCTGTACGCGCTGACCGGCTTTCCGCTCGACGACATGTGGCACCGCATCTTCGGCCAGGACGTCACACTGTGGGGCCCGACGCATCTGATGATGATCGGCGGCGCGGGATTCTCGACGATCTCGGCGCTGCTGCTCGAGTACGAGGGTGACCGGGCGATGGGCGAGGACAAGCCGCGCGACGGTTGGTTCCTCAAGAGCATCCGCTATCTCGGCTTCGGCGGCATCATCATCGGGCTCTCGGTGTTCCAGATCGAGTTCGACTTCGGTGTGCCGCAGTTCCGGCAGGTGTTCGAACCGATGCTGATCGCCGCGGCGGGGGCGTTCGGTCTCGTGGCGGCCAGGATGATGCTCGGTCGTGGCGCGGCCATCATCGCCGCGCTGATGGCGGTCATGCTGCGCGGACTGGTCGCGGTCACGGTCGGCCCGATCCTCGGCGCGCCGATCAACTGGTTCGCGCTGTATCTCGGCGCGGCCGTCCTCGTCGAACTGGTCGCGCTCACACCGCTTTTCAAGCGACCGCTGGTCTTCGGGGCCGTGAGCGGACTCGCGGTGGGCACCGTCGGTCTCTGGCTCGAGTCGTTCTGGATCGACGCGGTGTACCACTATCCGTGGCCGTCCAGCATCTGGCCCGAGGCGCTGATGATGGCCGTTCCGGTCGCCGTCCTCACCGGCGTGTGCGGCGCGATGCTCGGCATGGTGCTGACCGATCAACGGCTGCCTGCCCGGCCGATCGGGATCGGGCTCGTGGTGCTGACCGTCATCGTCATCGGCGGCGCGACGGCCAACGGGTTGCGCTACGAGGTGCCCCAGAACGCGAGCGCCGCAATAACCCTGACCGAAGCCGGCACCCCGGACAAACGCATGGTCAACGCCGACGTGCGGATCAGCCCGCCGGACATGATCAGCGACGACCCGAACTGGGTGTCGGTGCTCGGCTGGCAGGGCGGGCTGTCCGAGAACCGGGGCATCTTCGTCGACCGCCTCGAGAAGGTCGGCCCTGGCCACTACCGGTCGACGCAGCCGATGCCGGTGCACGGCAAGTGGAAGACGCTGCTTCGGGTGCACGACGGCCGGACGTTGACCGCCGTGCCGATCTTCCTCGCCGGCGACCCCGGGATCGGCGCGCCCGAGGTCCCCGCTGAGGCATCGATGACCCGGCCGTTCGTCTCGGAGATCACCATCCTGCAGCGTGAACGCAAACCGGACACCCCGATGTCGCTGTGGTTCATCGGTTGCCTGGTGGTGCTCGTCTGCACGCTGATCATGATCGGCGGCCTCACCTGGGGTGCGGGTCGCGTCAACCGTGCACAACCCACCGACTCGAGGACGGAGTTGCAGCCATCGGCACAGGCATAGCGGGGCAGCCGGACGTCGCGATCCTCGCCGATCATTCGGTGTTGCTGGCGATTCCGGCGTTCGTCCCAGCGTTCATCGTGGCAGGGGTCATCGTCTACATCGCGATGAAGGACCGACGCAACAGAGACGGTTCTCACAGTGAACCGCAAGGTTCGACCGACCAAGATGAGAGACCGTGACTTCACCTCATCGCGATAACCGACTGTTCGTGTTGCTCGCCGCGGGCGCTGTGCTGCTCGCCGGCTGTGGCGGCGGAGGCTCCGACACTGCACAGGGCTCGTCGTCGTCGTCACCGTCTGCGACGACGATCAACCCGTCGGACATGCAGAACGATCAGGCACCACCCGACCGGCTGCTGATCGACGTCACGATCAAGGGCGGTGAGGTCACCCCGACCAACGCCCAACTCGAGGCGAAGACCAAGGAACAGATCGTGGTGAAGGTCAACAGCGACGTCGCCGACGAGTTGCACGTCCACTCGACGCCCGACCACACCTTCAAGATCGAGCCCAAGCAGGCGCAGCAGTTCCAGTTCACCTCCGATGTCCCCGGCAAGGTCGACATCGAGCTTCATCAACTCGGCAAGACCATCGCAACGGTGCAAGTGCAGCCGTGACAGCCGAACCCGTCGTGCTGCTGGCTCATGGCCTCGGCGGGTCGTCCGATCTACCGATCCCGTACACCTACGCGCTGATCGGCGCCGCGTGGGCGCTCACATTCACCTTCGCCGTGGTGGCCTTCGCGTGGCGGCGGCCCCGGTTCGACCCGGACAAGCCGGGCCGGGCACTCCCGCGGTGGCTGACGAGCTTCGTCGACGCGCCTGCCACTCGGTGGGCGCTCGCGGTGACCGGGCTGCTGTTCGCCGGGTGGGTGGCGATGGCCGCGTTCTTCGGCCGTGCCGAGGGCAACCCGGTGCCAGGGGTCTTCTATGTGCTGATGTGGATCGGCCTGGTGACCGTGTCGGCGGTGATCGGGCCGGTCTGGCGGGCGGTCTCGCCGGCGCGTGCGGTGTATCGACTGCTTCGGCTGGCCGGTCTGCCGTCGGGCCGGGGATATCCGCGTCGGCTCGGCTACTGGCCCGCGGTGGCCGGATTGTTCGCGTTCGTGTGGCTGGAGTTGGCCAGCCCCGACCCGGGTTCCCTCGGCGCGATCAGGACCTGGCTGCTCATCTATCTGGTGGTCACGGTGACGGGTGCGATCGTCTGCGGCAACCCATGGTTCGGCCGCGCCGACCCGTTCGAGGCGTACAGCGTCGTCGCTTCGCGCTTCTCACCGCTGCGCCGAAACCCCGACAGCGGGCTGATCGAGATCGGCAACCCGTTCAACCATCTGCCGACGCTGCCGATCCGGCCCGGCACGGTCACGATGCTCGCGGTGTTGTTGGGCTCGACGGCGTTCGACAGTTTCTCGGGCATGCCGGTGTGGCGCAACTTCGTCGATCGGCAAACCGATTCCGCGTCAACGGCAACGCTGATGCGCACGGCGGGGCTGTTGGTCTTCGTCGGTGTGGTCGTCGTGACGTTCTGGTTCGCCGCGCGCGCCACCGGCGGCGTCGACGCACCCACCCGGCAACGCCTGCCGGGATTGATGGCTCACTCGCTGATCCCCATCGTGCTCGGCTACATGTTCGCCCACTACCTGTCCTACCTGATCGAACGGGGCCAGCAGGCGATCATCGACCTCGCCGACCCGCTCGGACACGGCTGGAATCTGCTCGGTCTCGGCAACGCTGAAGTGAACTACGTTCTCTCACTTCATCCTTCGGTGCTTGCGACGATCAAGGTGTGCTGCGTCGTCGGCGGACACGTCGCGGGGGTGGTCGCCGCCCACGACCGGGCGCTGCGGGTGCTGCCCGCCGGCTACCAGCTGACGGGGCAGTTGGCGATGATGCTGGTGATGGTCGGCTACACCTTCACCGGCCTCTACCTGCTTTTCGGCGGATGAGTAAAATCTTAATAGCCCCATAACTTCTCGCGCCGTGCCCTACATTGACGTGGTGCCGCGCGACGACACCATCGAACGACCATCGGCCGACGGTTCGCCACAGGGGGTCGGATGGTTCCGCTTCTACTTCGCCGACGAGCGGTGGGAGTGGTCTGACCCTGTGCACCGAATACACGGCTACGAACCGGGCACGGTCGAACCCACGACGCAGCTCGTGCTGTCGCACAAGCACCCCGACGACTACCACGAGGTTGCCGCGACGCTGGACGAAATCCGGCGCACACACCGGACATTCAGCACCCGGCACCGCATCATCGACACCGCGCGGGCGGTGCACGACGTGATAGTGATCGGCGACCGACTCTACGACGACCACGGCGAGGTGATCGGCACGCACGGGTTCTATGTCGACGTCACCGACTCCCGGCCGGTGCGCGACGAGTTGCTCAACGCGGCCGTTGCCGAGATCGCCGAGAGCCGCGCGGCGATCGAACAGGCGAAGGGGATGCTGATGCTGATCTACCGGATCAGCGCCGAGTCGGCATTCGAACTGCTGAAGTGGCGCTCGCAGGAAACCAACGTCAAGTTGCGTGTGCTGGCCGACCGGTTGCTCCGTGACTTCGGGCAACTGTCCTACGAGGAGACTCTTCCGCCGCGGTCGACGTTCGACCACGTGTTGCTGACAGCCCACCTTCGCGTCGACTCGGCAGGGCCCGAGGTGCGGACCGCGTCGTAAGGTGAGCGCATGCGAGCGCTCCTCATCGTCGACGTGCAGAACGACTTCTGCGAAGGCGGTTCGCTGCAGGTGGTCGGCGGGCAGTCGGTGGCAGGCGCGATAACCCGATTCCTTGCCACCCCACGGGGCTACCGGCACATCGTGGCGACCAAGGATTACCACATCGACCCCGGCGGGCACTTCTCCGACCACCCCGACTTCGCGGGGTCGTGGCCGCCGCACTGCGTGGCGGGCACGCGCGGCGCCGACTTCCATCCCCAACTGAACGCCTCGTTGGTCGAGGCCGTCTTCACCAAGGGCCGCTACGCGGCGGCCTACAGCGGCTTCGAGGGCACCGACGAAGCGGGCACCCCGCTGGCCGACTGGCTCCGCGGGCGCGGTGTCGACGAGGTCGACATCGTCGGCATCGCCACCGACTACTGCGTGCTGGCCACCGCGACCGACGCGGCTGCCGCGGGATTTCGGACCCGGGTGCTGCTGGACCTGACCGCGGGAGTGGCCGATGAGACGAGCGCGCAAGCGGTCACGACCATGCGGGCGGCGGGCGTCGAGGTGACCGGCTCGGCGGCCTAGCGCTACCGCCCCGACCAGCGCGGCAGCCTGCCTTCGAGGAAGGCCCGCACACCCTCCTTCGCGTCGTCGAGGCGCATCAGCTCGAGGTGGATCGCCGTCTCGCGTGCGCCGATCTGCGTTCGGTCGAGGTCGAACGACTCCCACAGCAGCTGCTTGCTCGCGGCAACCGATGCCGGCGCCGCGTTGACGGCGATGTCGCGCGCCAACTCCTGCGCGGCGGGCAGCACCTCGGTCGCGTCGAGCACCCGGGTGCCCAACCCGAGGGCGACGGCGCGATGCCCGTCGAACGTGGCACCGCCCAGCAGTATCTCGGCGGCGTTCGCCATTCCGACCAGGCGCGGCAGGATCCAGTGCGAATACGCGTCGCCGACCATGCCGCGCCGCACCTGTACGACGCCGTACGTCGCGTCGGCGGCGAAGATCCTGACGTCGCATTGCAGCGCGAGCGTCAGCCCGAGGCCGACCGCGTGGCCGTTGATCGCGGCGATCACGGGCTTGCGCACCGACCAGGCGGGCACGTCGATGCCCGCGGCGGAGAAGTCCGGCCCCGGCTCGGTGAACGTGCGATCACCCACGGCCAGGTCGGCACCCGCGCAGAACGCGGGCGGGGCGCCGGTGAGCACCACCGCCCGCACCGAGTCGGCGCGGTCACACCAGCGGTAGGCGTCGGCGAGTTCGTCGCGCATTCCGCCGCCGACGGCGTTACGCCGACGCGGCCGGTTCAAGGTGATGGTGGCCACACCGCCGTCGACGTCGAACCGCAGGGTCTGATAGGTCGGCAGGTCAGGGCTGCTGGGCATGCGATCAATCTCTCATCGAAGTGGGCCGGCCGATTTGATTGCGATGCTGCCGTATCGGGCATCCCCGTATGGTCTTTCGTGGCCCTTCTCATCACTTGTCTGGAGCGTGTTCCTTGACCCAAGCTGCCTCTACGCAGTCCACCCAGGAGATCTGGCCGGGGAAGGCCTACCCGCTCGGAGCGACCTTCGACGGATCGGGAACGAACTTCGCCCTGTTCAGCGAGGCCGCCGAGCACGTTGAACTCTGCCTGTTCGACGCCGACGGCACGGAGACGCGGGTGACGCTGCCCGAGGTCGACGGATTCGTCTGGCACGCCTTCTTGCCCAACATCCAGCCGGGACAGCGCTACGGCTACCGGGTGCACGGCCCCCACGATCCCGCCAACGGCAGCCGGTGCAATCCGAACAAGCTGGTGCTCGACCCGTACTCCAAGGCCATCGACGGCAACTTCGACTGGAACCAGTCGCTTTTCGGCTACAACTTCGGCGACCCCGACAGCCGCAACGACGAGGACTCCGCGCCGAGCATGCCGAAGTCGGTCGTCATCAACCCGTTCTTCGACTGGGGCGTCGATCGGCCGCCCGGCCACGAGTACGCCGACACGGTCATCTACGAAGCGCACGTCAAGGGCTTGACCCAGACGCACCCCGACATTCCCGAGAACATTCGCGGCACGTATGCCGCCGTGGCCCACCCGGCCATCATCGAACACTTGAAGTCGTTGAGCATCAATGCGATCGAGCTGATGCCCGTACATCATTTCGCCAACGATTCCACGCTGATCGACAAGGGGCTTTCGAACTACTGGGGTTACAACACCATCGGGTTCTTCGCCCCGGACTCCAAGTACAGCTCCAACGCCACCCCCGGCAGCCAGGTGCAGGAGTTCAAGGCGATGGTGCGCGCACTGCACGAGGCGGGTATCGAGGTGATCCTCGACGTCGTCTACAACCACACCGCCGAGGGCAACCACATGGGTCCGACGCTGTCCATGCGCGGCATCGACAACGGTGCGTACTACCACCTCGTCGACGACGACAAGCGCTACTACATGGACTACACCGGTACCGGTAACAGCTTGAACGTCCGGCATCCGCACACGTTGCAGCTGATCATGGACTCGCTGCGGTACTGGGTGACCGAGATGCACGTCGACGGTTTCCGGTTCGACCTCGCGTCGACGCTGGCCCGCGAGTTCTACGACGTCGACCGGCTCGCCACCTTCTTCGAACTCGTGCAGCAGGACCCGACCGTGAGTCAGGTCAAGCTGATCGCCGAGCCGTGGGACGTCGGCCCCGGCGGCTACCAGGTGGGCAACTTCCCGCCGCAGTGGACGGAGTGGAACGGCAAGTACCGAGACACCGTCCGCGACTACTGGCGTGGCGAGCCCGCCACCCTCGACGAGTTCGCCTCCCGGTTGACCGGCTCGGCGGACCTGTACGAACAGACCGGCCGCCGGCCGGTGGCCTCGATCAACTTCGTGATCGCCCACGACGGGTTCACCCTGCGCGATCTGGTCTCCTACAACGAGAAGCACAACGAAGCCAACGGCGAGGACAACAACGACGGCGAGAGCCACAACCGGTCGTGGAACTGCGGTGCCGAAGGGCCGACCGACGACAAGGAGGTGAACGCGCTGCGGGCCCGCCAGCAGCGCAACTTCCTCACCACGCTGCTGCTCTCGCAGGGCGTTCCGATGATCGCCCACGGCGACGAACTCGGCCGCACACAACAGGGCAACAACAACGTCTACTGCCAGGACAACGAGCTGTCGTGGGTTCACTGGGACGAGGCCGACACCGACCTGATCGAGTTCACCCGCACGGTGTGCGCGCTGCGCGCCGCGCATCCGGTGTTCCGCAGGCGCCGGTTCTTCAGCGGGCGCACGGTGCGCCGCCGCGGCGCCGGACCCGGGTTGCCCGACATCGGCTGGCTCTCCCCGGACGGGTCGGAGATGACCGACGAGGACTGGGAGTCCGGGTTCGCCAAATCGCTGGGGGTCTACCTGAACGGGTACGGCATCCCCGACCGCGACGTCCGCGGCCAGCGGATCGTCGACGACTCGTTCGTGCTGTTCTTCAACGCGCACCACGAGCCGATCGAATTCACCTTGCCCGCAGAGGAATACGGCCAATCATGGCTGCCGGTGATCTACACCGCCGACGACGTCAACACCGAATCCAAGCCCTACGATGCGGCGGCGAAGGTCACCGTCGAGGCGCGCTCGGTGATGGTGCTGCAGGCGCACGCCGAGTGATGCCCGCGGGTTACTCGACCACGTCGTAGAACGAGTCGCCGTCCTCGGGCGTGCCGTCGATCTGGCCGCGCTCGCGGCCGTGCCTGGCCGGGTCGATTCCGTCGAGCGAGTCGTCGGACACCGACTCGGTCTCACGCGGTGTGTCGTCGGCGTCGCGCAGATCGATGTCGTCCGGGGTCACGTCGGGCTCCTCGTCGGCCAGACGTTCGTCGAGGCTTTCGTCCTCGCGCGCGTCGACCCACTTCTCCGGCGGGTCGACGGTCTCGTCCCCGTCGTCGTTGCGCACCTCGTCGGAGTCGAGTGCCTCCTCGGGTGTCAGCGGAAAGTCGTCTGAGACGTCGCGTGCCATTCCCCCATGTTGCCCGACATCCGGACCCGCTAAACGGCGACGCCGACATCGGTGGCTCCGAAGGCGCGCGACGGACGTCGCGATGGTTGCTGACAGTCGCCACATCACCGCGGTCGACAGCGCCGGATCCGACCGGGGCGCAGGCGTGCGAATCCACCGCCCGCGCGGTGTCGCCGATCGCCGCCGAGCCCGCTGTGATCCCGGGTGAAAACCGACCGCCATACCAGGCAGTATGTTACGGTTGAGCAGCTGAAGCAGCCGTGGCCGCGTTATCGGCACCGAGGGGTGCCGCCGGCCGGGCGGGCTGGAAGTAGAAGCCGAAGAGCGGCGGTGACTACCGGCGGCCACGGCTGCAACAGCACCCTTCCCGCGGAACTGATTGCCTTCGCTAAATTCTTGACGTGTCACGTTGCTGGTAGTCGTATGCTGCGGTTGATGAACGAGCCCCGAGACGCTGGTCGCCGGCTGTCCGCCGACGACTGGATCCAGGCCGGTTTCGCCATCCTCACCGACGGTGGGCCCAACGCGCTTCGCCTCGACCGGCTCTGCGAACAACTCGGCGTCACCAAGGGCAGCTTCTACTGGCACTTCGCCGATCTGTCGGCCTATCGGGCGGCTCTGCTCGACGCGTGGGCAGGCCTGCAGGACCAGGATCGTCAGCGCTTCAAGGACCTGGCGGGCGCGCCGCCGAGGGAGCGCCTGAAAGCCATGATGCAGGCGTTGATGGGGCCGCAGCTGTTTGCGTTGGAACGCGCCATGCGGGTGTGGGCGCTGACCGACGAGACCGTCGCGGAGGGCGTGCGGAGAAGCGACGCGCAGGTGCTCGCCGTCGTGCACCAGATCTTCATCGACGCGGGTTTCGAGGATCTGGACGCGTTGGTTCGAGCGGTCACCTTCTTCGCCGCGGGCATGGGTTTTCTGCACGGCTTCGACATCGAACGGCCCTCCGAGGGCGAGGACCTCTTCCTGGACTTCATGCTGCGGCCCTAGCCCGAGGGCTTCAGCCCGGTCTTGGCGTCGAGGTATTGCAGGAGGTCGTGCGCGGCGAGCTCGATGTCCTTGTGCCGCCACTCCGACGCCCGGTACACGCATGCGATCAGGCCGGTGCGGTGGATCCTGCGCAGGTCGCCGTAGACGAACGCGTAGCGCGCCTTCGTGTGGTCCTTGGCACCCTCGGTGAGGCCGAGATGCCAGAGCGCGTATTCGTCCCACGAATGGCTGTCCAGGAACACGTTCTGCGCGTCGGCCCTTGGTTGCACCTGGCCCCAATCGCTGTCGAGCACGTACTGGCGCGCATCGATGAGCTCACGCGCCTTGACCACCGCGTCCTTGTTCACCGTGTAGGAGGCCATGGAGGAGGTCCTGGAACCGTCGTCAGCCGATCAACCGAGGATGCGCTCGATGGAGCGCAGCGGGATCGGCAGCCACGTCGGGCGGTGCCGCGCCTCGTAGGCCGCCTCGTACACCGCCTTGTCCAGCTCGTAGGCCGCCAGCAGCACGCCGGAGTCACGCGGGTCGGCGCCCGCTTGCGCGGCGTAGCCCTGGCAGAACGCGGTGCTGTTGCGGTCCACCCATTCGCGGGCCCGTGCCGCGAGCTGGCGGGAGCGGTCGTCGTCCTCGTCCTGCTCCATCAGGCGCTGGTAGGCCGCGTATTCGAACGAGCGCAGTACCCCGGCCACGTCGCGGGCGGTCGCGTCGGGGCGCCTGCGCTCGGCCAGCGGCTGTCCCGGCTCTCCCTCGAAGTCGATCACCAGCCAGCGCTCGGGGGTCCGCAGCACCTGCCCGAGGTGCAGGTCGCCGTGGATGCGCTGAACAGTGATCTGCTCGTCGATCAGCTTGCGGTAGCGCTCCTCGATCAGCGGCACGTACTCGCCGAGTTCCGGCACGGCCGCGGCGGCCACCGCGAGGCGCTCCAGAACGGCTTCGGCGGGGAACGGAACGTGCGACGTTCCCAGCTCCGCGGCGAGCGTGGCGTGAACCGATGCGACGGCCTCGCCGAGCCGGTACGACTCACCCGCGAAGTCGCCCCCGACCTCGTCGGCGTACAGGTCACCCTCGGCGAACAGGTCACGGGTGCTTGCCGTCGCCATGTCCCAGCCCTCGGCGGAGTTGGCCGCGAACTCGGTGACCATCCCGAGCGCGTACGGCGCCGAATCGAGCGTGGTCTCGTATGACCCCAGCAGCCGCGCCACGTGCGGGTTGTCTGCGCGGGCCAGCACCCGGTTCAGCTCGATGTCGGGGTTGATGCCCGGGGTGATCCGGCGGAACATCTTGAACACCGCCCGCTCTTCGAAGATGACGCTGGTGTTGCTCTGCTCCGCGCTCGACACCCGCGGTGCGGCATCCAACGGCAGGTCGGCTCCCGGCTCCTTGGCGAAGCGGACGTCACCGACCGTGGCAGACGAATCGAACAGCGACAGAAGGTATTTCGCATCGGCCGGGTTGTAGAGCGCGTCGTAGGCCGTGCGGTCGTCGTCGGCCCCGATGGTGGCGATGTCGAGATATTCGACGATCGGACTCGGCTCCGATGTCGCCGCGTCCGCGGCTCCGGAATCCCACCGCACGATCACCTGATAGCGCTCGGCGGGGCCGTCGGAGTACCTGACGTCGAGAAGGACGAGGTCCAGATCGTCGCGCAGCGCGACCACGACGGCGGGCTCTGCGGTCGCCAACCGGCGGTTGCGGCCCGCATACCAGCGTTGCTGGACGAGCCATTCGTCGAACGACAGTTTCATGATTGATCTCCGGGCTCCGGCGGGCGCAACTGAAACCAGTAGAACCCGTGACCGGGAAGGGTGAGCAGGTACGGCAGCTGACCGATTCGAGGGAACTCCACGTAGCCGGTCATCTCCACCGGCGTGTACCCGTTGTAGTGCTGCAGATTCAATTCGATCGGCTGCGGAAAGCGCGACAGGTTGTTGACACACAAGGCCGTGTCGCCGTCCAGTTCGCGGACGTAGGCGAGCACCGACGGGTTGGATCCGCCCAGCTCGCGGAACGTGCCGATGGCGAACGCCTCGTGCCTGCCTCGTACGGCGAGCATCGTCCTCGTCCAGTTCAGCAACGAGTTCGAACTGTCCCGCTGGGCCTCGACGTTCACCGACTGGTATCCGTAGATCGCATCCTGGTTCGGCGGCAGATACAACCGGCCCGGCGTGGCCGTCGAGAACCCCGCGTTGCGGTCGGGTGTCCACTGCATGGGCGTGCGCACGCCGTCGCGGTCACCGAGCCAGATGATGTCGCCCATGCCGATCTCGTCGCCGTAGTAGAGCACCGGAGAACCCGGCAGCGACAACAACAGCGCGGTGAACAACTCGATCTGGTTGCGGTCGTTCTCCAGCAGCGGCGCCAGCCGCCGCCGGATGCCGACGTTGGCCTTCATCCGCGGATCTTTTGCGTACTCGGCGTACATGTAGTCGCGCTCGTCGTCGGTGACCATCTCGAGGGTCAACTCGTCGTGGTTGCGCAGGAAGATGCCCCACTGCGCCAGGTCCGGAATCGGTGGTGTCTGCGCCAGGATATCGCTGATCGGGAACCGCGACTCGCGCCGCACGGCCATGAAGATGCGCGGCATCAGCGGGAAGTGGAACGCCATGTGGCATTCGTCGCCGCCGGTGTCGGGGTCGCCGAAGTACTCGACGACGTCGGCGGGCCACTGGTTGGCCTCGGCCAGGAGGACCCGGCCCGGATACTCGTCGTCGATGACCTTGCGGCAGTGCTTGAGGAACGCGTGCGTCTCGGGCAGGTTCTCGCAATTGGTGCCCTCGCGCTCGAACAGGTAGGGCACCGCGTCGAGCCGGAAGCCGTCGATACCGAGATCCAGCCAGAACCGCAGCACGTCGATCATGGCCTGCTGCACGGCCGGGTTGTCGTAGTTCAGGTCGGGCTGATGGCTGAAGAACCGGTGCCAGTAGAACTGCCTTCGGACCGGATCGAAGGTCCAGTTCGATTCCTCGGTGTCGACGAAGATGACCCGCGCGTCGCGGTATCTCTCGCTGGTGTCGCTCCACACGAAGAAGTCCCCGTAGGGGCCCTCGGGGTCGCGCCGCGACTCCTGAAACCAGGCGTGGCTGTCGGAGGTGTGGTTCATCACCAGGTCGGTGATCACGCGGATACCGCGCCGGTGCGCGGCGTCCAGCAACTCGACGAAGTCGTCGACGGTGCCGAACTCCGGAAGCACCCGGTAGAAGTCGCGGATGTCGTATCCGCCGTCGCGAAGCGGCGAATCGTAGAAGGGCGGCAACCAAAGACAGTCGACGCCAAGCCACTTCAGGTAGTCGAGCTGTTCGGTGAGGCCGCGCAGATCACCGACACCGTCGCCGTTGGAGTCGTAGAACGCCCGCACCAGCACCTCGTAGAAGACGGCGCGCTTGAACCAGGTGCGGTCGGCGGGCAGCACGGCGGCATGGCCGAAGTCGTCGGCGGTCGGATGCTCGACCACGCCGTCGGTGACGTGGCTGCCCTCTGTGGGGTCGTGGTCGACCGATCCGTCGACTTCGTCGACTCGGTTGCGCGCATCCGCCGGAGCATCCATATGAACGTCAAAGCTACCCATCCGGACGCGAATTGAATCGGCTGCGCGGGTCACGGGATCGTCGGTGAGGGGTCGGTGGGCGGGCGGATGGAACGGTTGAAACCGCCGCCGAACCGGGATAACGTTTGCGCGGCCATTGTTCCCATTGTCGGGTGGCAGTGGTCTTCATCAATTCTTCGACGAATCGAGTGGCCGTGTCAGAGCCGAATGATGGCGAAGCCCCAGTAATCGTTGGTCTGTCCGATGCGGCGATGCACATGTACGCCGCCGCTATCGACCAGCTCCCGGATCCGAGCGATCCCGAGTTCCCCGAACGCGCGTCGGTGATTCTCGCCGGTCTTCGCAAACTCCAGGATTCGCTTGCCGACGCCGCGAGCCGCAGTCGGGTGACCCCGTCGGTGATCGTCGCGCTGAGCGGCGTGCGGAGCCGGTACGACGATCTGATGGCGACCGCCGCCAACGGTCCCGGTGCCACTCTCGGGCAGCGGCTCTACATCGCCCGTGGTCGCGCGAAGCTGTCGACGAAGGAAGCCGCCAACGGTGTCGGGCTGCGCAAGGACCTCATCGAGGCGGTCGAGGCCGAAGAGCCGGTGCTCGAGGACGAGGCGTCGCGGATCAAGGATCTGATCGCCGCTCTCGGCGGCTGACGCCGGCGCAAATTCCCCCGGCGCGGGCAGTTTGCGCCGGTCGTTCATGGGTATTGGCAGGTCCCATGGACCGCACCATTGCGGACGCCGCGTTGTTCCGTGGAATGTCGCCGCACGTCGTCTCGGCACTGACCGCTCGGTTGCCGATAGCCGACTTCGACGCGAGCCAGGTGATCTACACGCGCGGCGACGTCGCGGCGGAGATGTACATCCTCATCGACGGCAAGGTGAAACTGGGCCGCAGCGCCGACGACGGCAGGGAGAACATCCTGTCGGTGCTGGCGCCGCCAGACGTCTTCGGCGAACTCTCGATACTGGACCCGGGGCCGCAGCCGTGGAACGCCACCGCGATCACCGAGGTCCGCGCGGCTGTGGTCGACCGGAAGCGGTTGGACACCTGGCTGCACGCCTACCCCGAGATGGCCCCGCGACTGCTGACGCTGCTGGCTCGCAGGCTGCGCCGCACCAGCGACGCGCTCGCCGACCTGTCGTTCATCGACGCACCCGCGCGGGTGGCCAAGCAGCTGCTCTGGTTGGCGCAGCGGTTCGGCGTCCCGGAGAACGGCTCGATGCGCGTGACGCACGACCTGACGCAGGAGGAGCTCGCGCAACTCGTGGGCGCCACAAGGGAAACCGTCAACAAGGCGTTGTCGGACTTTCGCAACCGCGGCTGGATCCGCGTCGACGGGAAGAGCGTGCTCATCTCGGACTCCGAACGGCTGGCGCACCGGGCGCACTGACGCCGCTACGGCAGATAGCGTGCGGCTGCCCCGGCCCGGATCATCCGGCCTGCGCGCGCCTGCCGGTAGCCCAGCACACCGCCCGCGAGCGTCATCAGTGCCATCCCCGCGACGCCGGGAAGCGCGGCGCCCGCCAGCTGCGGCAGGCCGGGGCGGCGCAGATAGTCGGTGTAGCCGCGACGGGGTATCGCATTGGACGTCGCCCTCGGCTGCGCCGCCTCCGGGGCATCCGCCTGCCGGATCGTGCGCGCCGCCTGCGCCGGTTCCCCGACTCCGCTGTGGCCTGCGGCCGAGCCGAGACGGGGCGCGGGCGCCGCGGCGGGTGCGAACGGGAACGCCGGAAAGCGGACCGCGGCAGGTGGGGGCACCGGCATCGCGACGATCGGCGCCGACAGCACACGTGCACCGCCGCCGAACCCGGTTGCGTGATAGTCGCTGCCCGCGACGATCCCGCCGGACGCGTCGAGTACCGGCTGCGGTTCCGGAGCGGGAGCTTGCGGGGCCGGGCCGCGGAACGCCGGACCCGCCACCGGGGCGGGCTCCGGCGGTGGCTCCGGCTCCGGCTTTGGCTCCGGCTTTGGCTCGAGGAGAACCACGCGGTACGGGTCGATCGCTCGGCCGAGCCGGGAGATGATCCGCTCGGCGCTCCACCAGTCTCGAGTGCCGCGGCGGATTTCCAGGAGGTAGTACGGGAACGGATACTCCCCGGACGACGCGGCCGGTGTGTCCGGGGCGGTGTCGGAGTGGTCGCTTCCACCGGCACTGTGGGGGGTGTCCGCAGGGGTCACCGCCGTGCTGTCGGCCGCGCTCCCGCGGTATCCGCCGGGCCGGGTCTCGCGCGCGTCGCCGGGTGCCGAAGCGGAGGACGGCGCGCCGACCGGTTCGGAGAACGTCGCCGCAGTCTGTTCGCTGGGGACGGAGCCGCCGTGGCGGTCGGAGCCGATCTTGACTCGTGGGGCCGTCCGCGACTGGTCGGTCATCCGTTTGCGGTGTTCGCTGAGAAGCCGATGGACGATCCGGTTCAGACTGGGGCGCTTGTTATCGACGGATTTGCTGGATTCCGCGTCGGCGTGTCCGTGGCCGACGTCGCCCGGATCGGCAGAGGCAGGCACGGCCGCGATACTGCCTAGTATGAAGCCACCCACGAACACGCCGGCGTACGCCGCAACGCGCAGTGCCGACACCCCCATGTGAGCCTCGTTCCCGTCGAGAAGGTTGCTGACCGGGCGATCATCGCCCGGAGATTGTCCCACATTTCCCGCCATCGATCGGTGGATTCCTTGCTTGCTGGCAGATGACTGCGAACGGGAACCGCGACGTGTTGGGTATCGTGCCGACGTGGCATCTCGCGACCGGCCGTCGGCCGCCGAGGGGGCGCGCACCATCGCCGCGTCCGCGAACCACGGCACGCTGGCGACGGTCAGCGCGACCGGCGACCCGTGGGCTTCGTTCGTCACCTACGGGTTGCTCGACGGCGCGCCTGTGCTGTGCCTGTCCGACCTCGCCGAGCACGGCCGCAATCTGTCGGCCGACCAGCGGGCCGCCATCTCGATCGTGTCGCCGAGCGCGGACCCAGATCCGCAGTCGTGGGCGCGCGTGACGCTGGCAGGCGTCGCCGAACGCCCTGTCGGCGGCGACCTCGTCGCAGCGCGGGACGCACACCTGGCCGCGGTGCCGGGTGCGGCAGGCTACCTCGACTTCGCGGACTTCACGGTGTGGCTGCTGCGGGTGGCGCGGGTGCGGTGGTACGGCGGCTACGGCCGGATGGACGTGGCGACCGGCGGGCAGTACTCCGCCGCCCGACCCGATCCGGTGGCGCCGCACGCGGCGCAGGCAATCGCGCACCTCAATGCCGACCACGCGGCGGACCTGTGTGCGGTGGCCCGCACCCTCGCCGGCCTTCCCGACGCCTCGGCGGCGACGTGCACCGGCGCCGACCGTTACGGTCTCGATCTGAAGGTCACGACGCCGCGCGGTGTCGTCTACCCGAGGGTCCGATACGCCGCCGCGCTTGAGTCCCATCGTGATTTACGCTCGGCCACAGTGGAATTGGTCCGACGCGCTAGGATCGGCGGGTGACCGACCGCTCCGAGCTCTGGCAGGCCGCCTTCGATTTGATCCGCACCCGCGGCTACGAGCGGCGCGACGAGCCGTTCACGCTGGCCAGCGGCCAGCTCAGCCACGACTACATCGACGGCAAGTACGCCGTCGACACCGGCGCGCGCCTCGAGATCGTCAGCCGCGCGGTGGCCGAACTCGCCGCCGACAAGGGCATCGAGTTCGACGCGGTCGGCGGGCTGACCATGGGCGCCGACCCGTTGTCGCACGGTGTCGCGATGGTCACCGGCAAGGCCTGGTTCTCCGTGCGCAAGGAGCAGAAGAAGCGCGGCCGCGAACAGTGGGTGGAGGGCACCCGGCTGTCGGAGGGCATGCGTGTCCTCCTCGTCGACGATGTGATCAGCACCGGCGGCTCGACCGCGCTCGCACTCGACCGGATCGCGCCCCTCGGCGTGGTCGTCACCGGCGTGATCCCAATGGTCGACCGCGGCGACGTGGCCGCCGAACTGTTCGCCGGACGCAACGTGCCGTTCCACGCGCTGATCACCTACAGGGACCTCGGAATCGAGCCGATCAAGGCCGTGTGAGCGACAACCCGTAAGGATTGCCCGGCGGCGCGTCAAGACGCCGTCAAAGAGATCGTGTGCCGGCCGCAATCGGTCGCACCGTGGCTACATGACACTGCTGGATCATCTGCCGTCCCTCGGTAACGCTGCCACGCCCCGCATCGACCCGCGGATCTGGCCGCTGACGACCTACGTGGACAATCTCGGTCGGATGTGTGTCGGTGGCGTACCGCTCACCGATATCGCCGACGAATTCCGCACCCCCGCTTATGTTCTCGACGAGACCGATTTCCGCACCCGGCTGCAGCGCTACCGCAGCGCCCTGCCCGGCGCCGAAATCGTCTACGCCGCCAAGTCGCTCCTGTGCACCGGCGTCGCCCGGTGGGTCACCGAGGCCGGTGCGGGCATCGACGTCTGCTCTGCCGGAGAGTTGGCGACCGCGCTCGTCGCAGGCGCCGATCCCGCGCGCATCGTCATGCACGGCAACGCGAAGTCCGTCGACGACTTGCGCGACGCGGCGGTCATCGGCGTCGGCCGCATCGTGGTCGACTCGCTGATGGACATCTCGTATCTGAGCTGTGAGGCGCGCGGGCCGCTGCAGGTGCTCGTTCGGGTCACGCCCGATATCGACATCCACGGCCACGCGGCGGTGATGACCGGGGTCAACGACCAGAAGTTCGGCTTCACGCTCGGTGACGGCCATACCGCCGAAGCGGTGAAACGCATTGTGGCCCATCCGCTGCTGATGTTGGCGGGACTGCACTGCCATATCGGATCGCAGATCACCGACCCCGCGCTGTTCGGGGAGGCCGTGCGCAGGATGATCGCCACGATGGCCGATATCCGCGCCCGCCACGGAATCGTGCTGTCCGAACTCAACATCGGCGGCGGGCATGGCGTGCCGTATGTGAGCGGCGATCCCGAACTCGACCCCACGGCGCTCGCCGAGGTCGTCGAGGACGCCCTGGACGCCGCGTGCGCCGCTGAGCGATTCCCGCGCCCCCGCATCGTGATCGAACCGGGCCGGGCCATCAGTGCCAGGGCGGGAGTCACGCTGTACCGGGTCGTCGCGGTCAAATCGCAGGCGGGCGGGCGCACGTTCGTCGCAGTCGACGGCGGCATGTCCGACAATCCACGCGTCAGCCTCTACGGCGCAGAATACACCGTGGCACTTGCCAATAGACACTCGGTAGGCGCAACCCGGCGGGTCACCGTCGCGGGGCGGCACTGCGAGGCAGGCGATGAGATCGCCCGTGACGTCGAGTTGCCCGCCGACATCCACGCCGGCGACCTGCTCGCGGTGGCGTGCACCGGCGCCTACCACCACAGCATGGCGTCCAACTACAATACGGTGCCGCGGCCGCCTCTGATCGCCGCACACCACGGCAGGCTGCGTGAACTCGTGCGCCGGGAAACGTTGGCCGACCTGCTGGCCCGCGATCGCGGCTGGACGAATCCCCGTCGAGAGCAGGGCTTCGGTTGTGAAGCCCTGCTGCACGGCGAGTGAGCGGCGGGCCTAGCTCGAGACGACGAGTACGCCTGTCGGTTCGATGCCGACGCTCACCCGGTCGCCAGGCGCGAACGCCCGCGCCGCCGAGCTGGCCATCTGCGCGTCCACCGCGGTCCCGTCGGCCAGCGTCACGTGTACGCGGGAGGTCGGACCGAGGAACGCCACCGACGTCACCGACGCAGAGCCTGCCGGGTCGGCGCTCACCGTGACCGACTCGGGCCGGACCATCGCGAGACCGGCGCCTGACGGCACCGAGCCCGCCAGCGCGGGCACCGACGTGCCGAGCAACCTGGCGCGGCCGTCGGCGACCTCGGCGGGCACCTTGTTGTTGAGGCCGACGAAGTCGGCCACGAACGGCGTCGCAGGGTTGGCGTAGAGCTCAGCGGGGGCGGCCAGCTGCTCGAGCCTGCCCTGGCTCATCACCCCGACCCGATCGGCGACGGCGAGCGCCTCCTCCTGGTCATGGGTGACGAAGAGCGTCGTGGTCCCCACCTCGAGCTGAACGCGGCGGATCTCGTCGCGCAGCTGTACCCGGACCTTGGCGTCCAGCGCCGAAAGAGGTTCGTCGAGCAGCAGCACCCTCGGCTGGATGGCCAGCGCGCGTGCGAGCGCAACCCGTTGCTGCTGCCCGCCGGACAACTCGCTGGCATATTTCTCGCGGTGGGCGGTCAGTCCGACCAGCTCGAGCATCTCGTCGGCGCGAGAGATCCGCTGCGCCTTGCCTTTTCCGCGCATCTTGAGCCCGAACGCGACGTTGTCGACGACGGTCAGGTGCGGGAACAGGCTGTATGCCTGGAACACCATGCCCATGTCGCGCTTGTTCGCGGGCACGCTCGTGAGGTCCTTGCCGTCGACCGACACCGTGCCCGACGTCGCCTCGTCCAGCCCTGCGAGGATGCGCAGCGCGGTGGTCTTGCCGCACCCGGACGGGCCGAGCAGCGCGACCAGTTCGCCCGGTTCGATGTGCAGCGTCAGGCCGTCGAGGGCCTTCACCGGGCCGTATTCGCGGGTGAGGTCGGTCAGCTCGACGGAAACCCCGTTGGTCATGTCGGAACTCCAGGTCGGGTCACAGTGGTCAAGGCGGCGTCGGCCGGGTCGGCCCCGGGGCCGCGGCGTCGCCGCCCGCGGGGCAGC
>JAEZKH010000274.1 GCA_023415515.1 Actinomycetes bacterium | reverse complement strand
GGGCCTGAGGAATCCGTCGCGCCGCGGCGCGACGGATTCCTCAGGCCCGAACCCGCGAATCGGGTCGCGAGCGGCCCGACGATAGCGAGAATGAGGACGTATGGCATCGCTACCGCGCCGACCGCGTGGCTCGACAAGCCGGCCAAACCGATGATGACGAGCGAGAATTCGCCCCGCGCGATCAGGGCTGTCCCGGCCCGCCACTGACCGCGTCGAGCGACACCGTCGCGGCGAGCCGCGAACTGCCCGGTCCAGACCTTCGTCGCGGCGGTGACGAAGGCCAGCAGCAACGCCGCGGGGAGCATTTTTATCAGCTCACCGGGATCGACCGAAAAGCCGATCGCCACAAAGAAAACCGCGGCGAACAGGTCACGCAGGGGCGAGAGCAGCTGGCGTGCCCGATCAGCTGTCTCGCCTGTCAGAGTCAAGCCGACCAGAAACGCACCGACCGCCGCTGAGGCATGAATGAGCTCGGCCAGCGCGGCCACCGTCAGGGTCAGCCCGAGGACTCGCAACAGCACCTGCTCGTTGTCGGGATGGGCGATGAGATGGCCCAGATGGTGTCCCCATCGGTACGAGATCGCGAACGCTGCACTCAGGGCGGCGATCGCCAGCGCGGAGCCGAGCAGCGCCTCGACAAGCGAGCCTCCGGCCGCCCAAACGGCCAGCAGCGGCAAGTACGCGGCCATCGCGAAATCCTCGAGCACGAGGACCGACAGCACAGCCGGACTCTCCCGGTTGCCCAACCGGCCGAGGTCACCAAGGAGTCGCGCGATGATCCCGGACGACGAAATGAAGGTCACCCCGGCAAGCGCGAGAATCCCGACGCCGCTGAGTCCGAGCAGCCACCCGGCAACGGCGCCGGGGGTCGCGTTCAGGACCAGATCCACCAGCGCCGACGGCATATGCCTTTTCAAGCTGCTGGCAAACTCCGATATCGAGAACTCCAATCCCAGTGTCAGCAGCAGCAACACCACGCCGATAGCCGCGCCTGCTTCGAGGAAATCGTCGGCGGCAGGTATCGGTGCGATGCCGCCGTCGCCGAGCGCCAACCCGGTGAGCAGATAAAGAGGAATGGGTGAGAACCCGAATCTGCGTGCGGCGGTTCCTACGACCGTGAGCACCAAGAAGATGACACCCAGTTCAAGCAGGAGAGCCGCCGAGATCTGCACGCGTCAGCCTTCGGCGACCAGATCTCGAACCCTCGCTATGCCGTCGTCGGTGCCGATCACCACGAGCACGTCGGCTGCCTGTAGTACCTCTTCTGGCCCTGGTGATGCGAGAACCTGGTCGTCACGGACGATCGCCACGATCGAAGCGCCGGTACGGGTCCTGGCGCGAGTGTCCCCGAGTGGCCGCCCGGCATATGGGCTCTCAACAACCACCTCGACCTGGCCGGAATGCAGGCCGGGCACCTCACGGGTCAGATCGGCGAACCGCTCAGCGATGCGCGGAGCACCCAGGATCTGAGCGAGGGCCTCGGCTTCCTCCTCGAGCAGCCGGAACACCGGCCGCGCTTCGTCTGGATCCTCTCGGCTGTAGATGGCGACCTCGAAACCGCCGCCCCGTCGCGCGATGACGCCGATCCGATCGCCCTGGGCAAGGTCGAACTCGTAGCGCAGTCCGACGCCTGGCAGCTCTACCTCGGTGACATCCATGGGTTCAATATGGCCGACGCGGATCACCGGGGAACGGCGATCGACTGCGGCACATCCGGCTGCACCGCCTGTCGCGGCTGCCACCCTGGCGGCCCGAAGACGAAGCCCAGCCGGTCACGCCACCGTCGTGCCCGGCGGACGTCCCGTGCGATGGCCACGTATTCGTGGGTTTGCAGCTTCCAGATGTTGTAGGTGTCCACCTGCTTGGTCAGACCGTAGTGCGGCCGGAATTCCTCGTCCTGGAAGCTTCGGAACAGCCTGTCCCAGATGATGAAGATGCCGCCGTAGTTCCTGTCGAGGTAGATCTCGTCCATCCCGTGGTGCACCCGGTGGTGCGACGGGGTGTTGAAGATGAATTCGACTGGCCGCCAGAGCTTCCCGATACGCTCGGTGTGGATCCAGAACTGGTAGATGAGGTTGATCGAGAAACTGGCGAACACCATCCACGGTGGTACGCCGAAAAGCGGGAGCAGGGCGCGGAGAAAGACGTCGCCGCTGATGTTCCACTTCTGCCGAACTGCGGTCGCGAGGTTGAAGTACTGGCTGGAGTGGTGCGCCTGATGTGTGGCCCAGAAGATCCGGACCCGGTGGGCCATTCGGTGATACCAGTAGTAGAGGAGGTCGACGCCGACGATCGCGATCACCCACGTGTACCAGGCCCCCGCGGGGAGGTGCCACGGCGCCACGTAGACGTAGAGCGCCGCGTAGCCGATGAGCGCGATACCGTTCATGATCGCGCTGGTGCCGACGGACACCACGCCCATCCAGATGCTCGCCCATGCGTCCGGCCTGAGGTAGGCGCCCGAGGGCGCGCGCTCGGCCTCGGTGTGAACCAGCTTGCGCGCTGCCGCCCACTCGATGATGAGCAGGATCAGGAAGAACGGCACGGCGAACGTCACCGGGTCGTGCATCAGCGGGGGCAGCACGTGCTCCCACGGTCTTGCCAAGTCCACTCCCGACACCTCCGGGAGAAGTGTAACGATGCAGGCTCGGCCTACTTGAAGTTGAGCACCTGAGTGCCCCAGGTTGCGCGGATCTCGGAATCGATGTCGCTGACCACGGTGTCCTGCGGCCCGATGACGAGGCTGTGATGACCGGGCTCCTGGTAGGGCGGCCAGTTCGGCTCGCCCGGCAATCCGACCGGTCGACCGTGGGCGGCGAAGTTCACCCAGCGCGTCCGGACCCGGTCCGACACCGCCTTGCCGGCTCGCATCCCGCCCAATTTGAACGTCGGGTCCTTCCCGCTCGACACGAGGTTGCCCCAGACGAACGGTAATTCGGTCGCGTGCGCCGCCGCGATGCGGAGCAGTCGCAACATCGGGGTGGCGAAGTCGAAGCGGTAGAGGTAGACCGGCGCGACCCTGCTGTGCCCCTCGGCCAGCCATACCGAGGGCATTCGGAAGCCGAGATCGCGGGCCACCCCCATCCCCCTGGCCTTACCGCGCAGACCGGCGTAGGCGGTTCCCATCTGATCGTCGGTGGGCAGCTGGAGGTTTGGTTGTTCCGCGGCGATCTGGGTGAACATCGCTGTGATCGCCTCGGGGGTGATCGGCATCAGCGGCGACTTCATCCACTTGAACAGGGCCGCCTCGTGCTTGTTGGTGCCGATGATCAGCGGCACGGGGTGTGAACGGCCTTCGCGGGCGAGTTTCACCGGGTAATCGGGCACCAGGTCGCCGTCCACATTCGGCGCGAAGGCCAGCGTTCCAGGGCTGCGCAGGGGTATCTCGTAGAACACCTCGGTGGCCGCCGCGACAATCGCATCGACCGGAACCTCGGGCAGCCGGTCGAGCTCGGACTCGTCCATCCCCAGCCGCTCGATCACCATGCGTGCGACCCGGTGCGCCCTGCTGACGTCGTAGACCGACGTGGCAGGCGAACTCTGGGCTATCGCACCCGCGAACAGGCCCTCGGCGGCCGGGCTGGTCAGCAACGTGGTGACGATCCCCGCCCCCGCCGACTCGCCGAAGATGGTGACGCGATCGGGGTCGCCGCCGAATGCGGCGATGTTGTCGCGCACCCATCGCAGCGCGGCGAGGACGTCGCGCAAGCCGAGGTTCGAGTCGAACCGGCGCCCGGGGGTGTCGAACTCCGAAAGATCAAGAAAGCCAAGCGCTCCGAGTCGATAGTTGACCGTGACGACGATCACCTCACCGCTTGCGGTCATCACCCGGCCGTCGTACAGCGGCTGGCTCGCAGAGCCGATGATGTACGCCCCGCCGTGCACCCACACCATCACTGGTTTCCGGTCGCCCGCCGAGATCTGCGAGGACGCCCACACGTTGAGGGTCAGACAGTCCTCGGCCTGCGGGGCGCCCAAGTCGATCGGGATCCGGGGGTCGACCGGTTGGGGGCACACGAATCCGTACCGGGTGGCGTCGGCGACACCCGACCATGGCACGACGGGCTGTGGTGCCCGCCACCTCAGGTCGCCGACGGGCGGGGCCGCGTACCGGACGCCCTTCCACACGGTCACCCTGCCGTCGTCGACGCCGCGAATGGCGCCGGCGACCGTCTCTACCAGGGTGTTGTCCCGCATCATCGACATAGATGTTACCGGGCGGTAGGCGTTGAAACCGTCAGCGTGCTGTCCGCTAGCTTGGAGAGCGTGCGCAAGTGGGTACTGCTCGGCGCTGCCATCGTCGTCGAGGTCGCAGCCACGCTGTCTCTCCGTGCCTCACAGGATCATTCGGCCTGGCTGATCGTGGTGGTGGCGGGCTACACCGGTGCGTTCGTATTGCTGACAGCAGTGTTGCGGGCCGGCCTGTCGATCGGTGTCGCATACGGGATCTGGGGCGCCCTCGGCACAGCGGGCACCGCGGTGCTTGCGGCGACGATTTTCGGCGACCCGTTCACGCTGCCGATCGCGGCGGGCATCGGTTTGATCATCGCGGGGGTGCTGTGCGTCGAGTTGGGGTCACGGCACGGATCTGAGGTCACCTCCTGATGTGGGCCGCGCTGACCGGCGCGATCCTGTTCGAGGTGATCGCGACCCTCGCCCTGCGGGCATCCGAAGGTCTGCGCAAGCGGATCTGGATCATCCCCGTCGTGGTCGGCTACGTCGCCTCCTTCGGACTGCTGTGGCTGACGCTGAGACTGGGTATGCATGTCGGTATCGCCTACGGCGTCTGGACGGCGTGCGGGGTCGCGCTGGTGGCGATCGCGGCACGGGCGCTCTTCCGCGAGCCGCTCACCTGGCTGATGGGTTTGGGCATCGCGCTGATCGTGGCGGGCGTGCTGACTATCGAGGTGGCGGGCGGCGCGGGCTGAGAGCGCCCGCCAGGAGCATCACGCCCGCCCCCGCGGCGGGCACCACCAGCAACCCGACCCGCAGACTGGTCGTATCGGCGATCAGACCCACGACCGGAGGCGAGGAGACAAAGCCGACCCGCATCAGCCACGTCACCGCGGTGAGTCCCGTTCCGGCGCGCAGTCCCGGCAATTGATCGGCGCCGTGCATGGCCGCAGGTACCAGGGTGGCCACCCCGAACCCGGCCGCGGCGAAGCCCGCGATGGTGCCGATCGCGCTTGGGTACGCCAGCGCCGCACCCATGCCCGCGGCGGTGATGAATCCGCCCGCTCTGGCCACGGTGCGCTCGCCGAACCGGTCCACCAACCGGTCCCCGATCAGCCTGCCCACGAACTGACACCCGACCATCGCGATGTAACCGGACGCTGCGAGCGCGCCAGACGTTCCAATGCTGTCACGCAAATAGACTGTGGCCCAGGAACTTCCAGCATCCTCGACAACGGCACCGCAGATCGCGATGAACACCAGGGCGATCAGCGTGGCATATACCGCGAAGCCAGGTCCTTTCGGGGCTCCGACGCCCGCCGCGGGACGGTCGTCCTCGTCGGCGCCGCGCAGCAGGAACGGGTAGGCGGCAAGCACCACAGCGCTGAAAACGGCGGCGGACACGGCCAGATGCGTGGCGCGGGGAATGTCCAGCGCGATGGCCGCCGCACCCATTGCGCCCCCGAGCACCGCGCCGGCCGACCACACCGCATGCAGCGAGTTGATGATCGAGCGACCGTATTTGCGCTGCAGACGCAGCGCGTGGGCGTTCTGCCCGACGTCGGTGACCGCGTCGGCGGCTCCGGCGACGAAGAGCGCCGCGGCGAGCGAGAAGGCCGACGGCGCCAGCGCCGCGACGAGCACGAACACGGCTATGCCGATGCTGCCCGCCACCGCGACCCGCGATGAACGGAAGCGGCGGATGAGTGCGGCCGCCGTCGGTCCTGCCGCCAGCGCACCCGCCGAAAACGCTGCGATCGCCATCCCGTACAGGGCATTGGACATCCCCAGATCGGTTTTGATCTCGGGGTAACGGGGCAGCAGGTTGGCGAACAGCGCCCCGTTGGTCAAGAACAACGCGGCGACGGCGGCCCTGGCCCGCCGGTGCTGGACCGCCGTGTCGAGCTGACAGACCCGTTCGAGCGCCATGACCGTCGACGTTACCGATCATCGAGCCACCGGCGGCGCGTCGCAGTGGGACCCTGAGGTGATGGGCACCGAAGCCATTGCTGACGAAGACCCGCTTGGACTGTTCCCTCCGGGCTCGCACACCGACACCGACGGCACGCTTGTGGTGGGCGGGTGCCGGCTCGACGACATCGCCGCCGAATTCGGCACTCCCGCCATCGTGGTCGCCGAGGACTCGCTGCGAGACCGCGCGCGGCGGTATCTGACCGCGTTCCGCAGCCGCTGGCCGCGCAGCGATGTCGCGTTCGCGTCGAAATCCTTCCCGTGCACAGCGATTCAACGGGTGATGGCCACCGAGGGCCTTCACCTCGACGTGGCGGGTGGGGGCGAGATCCTGTCCGCGATCAAGGCGGGGATCGACCCCGACCGGGTGATCCTGCACGGCAACGCCAAGACCGACGAAGAACTCGAGATGGCGGTCGCCCACGGCGTCGGCCTCGTCGTCGTCGACAATTTCGACGACATCGACCGGTTGGAACGCATCGTGCCGCGCGGACGCAGGCAACGCTGTCTGGTCCGGGTCATCCCTGGAGTGGCGGCGACCACCCATGCGTCGCAGGCCACTGGCCACGCAGGTACCAAGTTCGGTCTGATGCCCGACGACGCCCGTGCCGCGATCACCAGGATCGAGCACAGCACGGTCCTTCAGGTCGACGGTGTGCACACTCATGTCGGCTCTCAGCTGTTGAACGTCGAACAGCTGGCGGCCGCCGTCGAGCCGATCGCCGAACTGGGCACCTTCGACACCTACGACCTCGGCGGCGGGCTCGGTGTGCGCTACACATACGACGAGCACCCGCCCACCGTCGTCGACTACGCCGAAGCGATGACCGCGCAGGCCCGCGCGCTGCTGCCGGCGGGCAGCCGCATCATCGTCGAGCCGGGTCGAAGCATGGTCGCGGCGAGCGCATGCACGGTGTACCGCATCACCACGGTCAAGCGTGGACTGGTCACGCACGTCGCGGTCGACGGCGGGATGGGCGACAACCTCGAGGTGTCGTTGACCGGCCAGCGGTTCGAGGCGGCACTGGTCGACAGGGTCGGTGGCGGTGGCGAACGGGTCACCGTCGTTGGACGACACTGCGAATCGGGCGACCAACTCGTCGACGGCGTCGAGCTGCGTGACCCTGTCGTCGGCGATCTGCTCGCGGTGCCGGTAACCGGCGCCTATTGCTACACGATGTCCAATCAGTACAACGGCGCGCGCCGGGTGCCGGTGGTCTTCGCCCGCGACGGCAGAGCGCGACTGGCGGTCCGCCGCGACACCTGGGACGACCTGTTGAGCCGCGATGTCGATCAAGAGTGACGATCAGCAGGCAAGATTGACCGCATGGCCGAGACCCCGCCGTCACTAGGCGAGCTTGCCCGTCGCTACGGCGTCGCCACCGAATACCAGGACTGGTCGGGTCGGTACGTCGACGTGCCCGACTCGACGTTGGTGGCGGTCCTCGCGGCGCTCGGTGTGCAGGCCGGCACCGAGGACGACCGAACGGTCGCGCTCGAGGCGCATGAGCGGCAGTACTGGATCCGCCCGCTCCCGCAGACGATCGTGGCCCATGCCGACAGCGAATCCACCTTCTGGGTCCACGTCACGCACGGTGAGCCGGTCGGCCTGTGGATCCGACTCGAGGACGGCAGCGTACGCGCAGGTCTGCGTCAACTGGAAAACCACACTCCCCCATACGATCTCGGTGACCGGCTGGTCGGCGAGGCCACTTTCGAACTGCCCGCCGATCTGCCGTTGGGCTATCACAGGCTCTACCTGCAGGCAGGTTCGTCGGAATCGAGTATATCGCTGATCGTCGTGCCCGCCAGACTCGAGATGCCGCCGCGGCTCGGTGCCAAACGGATCTGGGGACTGGCCACGCAGCTCTACAGCATCCAATCCGAAAGATCATGGGGTGTGGGCGATCTGACCGATCTGACCGACCTCGCGGTGTGGTCAGGAGCGAAACACGGCGCGGGATACATCCTGGTCAATCCGATGCACGCCGCCGCGCCGGTGGCACCGATGGAGCCTTCGCCGTACCTGCCGACGACCCGCCGTTACGTCAACCCGCTGTATCTGCGGCCGGAGGCGATCCCGGAATTCGCCGAGGTGCGGCGGCGCAGCCGAATCCGGCGCAGGCGGGTCGAGCTGAAAGCGGCCATCCGGCGTGCGGAACTGATCGACAGGGACGCGGCGTGGGCGGCCAAACGCGATGCGCTGGAAAGCGTTTACCGCGTCGAGCGTTCGGCCGGCCGACAGCTCGCCTACGACGCCTACCGGGCCCGCGAAGGCCGCACACTCGACGACTTCGCGACTTGGTGCGCGCTGGCGGAGCGGCACGGCTCGGACTGGCATCGCTGGCCGAAGAAATACCTCAGGCCGTCCAACCCCGCGGTCGCCGCGTACGCGGCCAAACACCCCGAGACCGTCGACTTCCACCGGTGGCTGCAGTGGCAGCTCGACGATCAGCTGGCCAACGCGCAGTCGACCGCCGTGCGGGCGGGCATGGAACTGGGCATCATGCAGGATCTCGCGGTTGGGGTCGACCCCGACGGCGCCGACGCATGGGCCATGCAGGATGTCCTTGCCCTGGGTGTCACCGCCGGAGCCCCCCCCGACGAGTTCAACCAGCTCGGCCAGGACTGGTCTCAACCACCGTGGCGCCCGGATCAATTGGTCGAGACGGGCTATGAACCGTTCCGGGCCATGGTCAACGCGATCCTCCGGCACGCCAGCGGAATTCGCGTCGATCACATCATCGGGTTGTTCCGGCTGTGGTGGATACCGAACGGCGCAGCACCCACCGAGGGCACCTACGTGTACTACGACCACGAGGCGATGATCGGCATCCTCGCGTTGGAGGCACACCGCGCCGAGGCCGTCGTGGTCGGCGAGGATCTCGGCACGGTGGAGCCGTGGGTGCGCGACTACCTCGCGCGCCGCGGGCTGCTCGGCACGTCGATCCTGTAGTTTGAATTGGACCGCGACGACCCGACCGCGGCAGGCAAACCGCTGCAGGCGCATCGCTGGCGTGAGTTCTGCCTGTCGTCGGTGACGACTCACGACCTTCCCCCGACCGCGGGCTACCTCGCGGGCGAGCACGTCCGGCTGCGGGCGGAGCTCGGGTTGTTGACCCGGCCGGTCGAGGATGAGCTGGCCGACGACAGGGCCGAACAGTCGGCATGGGTGGCGGAACTGCGGCTGGCCGGTCTGTTGGGAGAAAAGCCCGGGGTCGACGACACCGTGCTCGCGCTGTACCGGTATCTCGGCATGACCCCGTCGCGTCTGCTGTGCCTCTCGCTGGCCGATGCGGTCGGCGAGATGCGCACCCAGAACCAGCCCGGCACCACCGACGAATATCCGAACTGGCGCATCCCGCTCGGTGGCCCCGACGGCCGCCGGTTGTATCTGGAGGAGGTGTTCAGCGATCCCCGGGCGGCCGCGCTCTGCGAAGCGTTGCACGCCGCCGTGACCACCCAGGTGTAACGCTGAGCCGTTCTTCACCGGTTTCACATTTGTCACGCCTGCGATATGTTCGCAGCGCACCGACTTAGGGAGAGGTCACGTGGAAAAGCTCGTCGTCCTGGGCGCAACCGCGGTAGCCGCGGGAACGATCGGCCTGATCAGCGCGGGAACCGCCGCTGCGGACCCGGTGAACCCGAACCAGATGAATGTGATCGGCGAGCCCTATTACAAGGCCGTGAAGATTCTGCACGGAATGGGCTTGAGCACCGGTTTCGGCGGCGCGGTCGGCAGCGCGCTCCCGCAGGCGCAGTGCATGGTGACCAGCCAGAAGATGGGCGGCAACAACCGGATGTTGCTCAACCTGGATTGCACAGAGGAGGCCGCCCAGGAGATGGCCGAATCGGGCGCCCTCGGCACCGGTGGCGCTCCCGGCGCGGTGGGCGGTAACACGCTGCGGCCCGAGCAGGTGCCGATCGCCCCCGGCTCGAACGTCGGCGTTCCCACCTCACCGGTGCCCCCGCCGCCGCCGCTCGGTTAGCCCTCGGCGAGCTTTCGCAGGTTTTCCAGGGTCTGTGTCATGGTCCGGCCGACCTGGCGCGCGGCAACCCAGTCGGCCACCAACCCGAGGACGCCGCCCGGCGCCTCGTAGGACATCCGGAAGCTCACCTTGGTCCGGCCGTCGGGGCAGTCGCGCAGCCGGAACCGGCCGCGTTGGGTGACCCCCGTGATGCCGATCCAGGCCAGGTCGCGGCCCTCGTCGAACTCCACGACCTCGATCACCCCGCCGACGGGGACCGAGCCGATCTTCCAGTGCCCGGTGTAGCGGGAGCCCACTGCCACCGGCCCCTCGGTCATGGTGTCCCAGCGTTCGAGGTTGGCCATGAATTCGGGGTAGCGGGCCGGGTCGCTGATCTGTTTCCACACCGCGTCGCGGCTGGCGTCGATCTCCACTCGTCGTTGCAGTCTCATCTCGTCCCTAGCCGATCACCGGGAATCGTCGTTCGGCAGCCAGCCTGTCCACCCCGCTCTGCAGGCTGCTGAGAACCTTGTCGTCGATGACGTCGTCGTCGCCTGCCGCGATGTCCTCTGCGGCGATCGGTTCCTGCACCTCGATCGCGATCTTGGTCGGCAGCGGCAGCCGCGGCACCATGTCGCTGACGGCCAGTCCCCATGGTGGTGCCAGCAGGATGGGCACGCTCTTGAGACGGGCCATCTTGTCCACCCGCAACAGCCTGGCCAGCCATTGGCCGCGGTCGACGAACAGCGCCGCCTCCTGGCCGCCGACGCTGGCGATGGGCACGATCGGCACTCCGGCTTCGCGGGCGAGTTTGACGTAGCCCTTCCTGCCGCCGAAGTCCACCTCGTGACGTTTCCACGAGGGCCGGAACACCTCGTAGTCGCCACCGGGGTACACCAGCAGCGCGGCGCCTGACTTCAGGGCGAGCGTGGCGTTGTCGTGGTTGGCGGCGACGGTGCCGAACTTTCGCAGCGATCCCAGCCCGGGCATCGAGACCACGAGGTTGTGCGCGAGTTGGTAGAACGGCCGCTCCACGCCGAAGTACGAACAGAACGCCAGCGTGAACACGAACGTGTCGGGCGGAAGGTTGCCGCCGCTGTGATTGCCGACCAGCAGCACCGGGCCCTTGGCCGGGATGCGGTCGAGTCCGCGGACGTCGGCCCTGAAGTACAGCGAGGCAAGGAGCCACAGCCCGGGTAGTTGCTCGCGGATGTAGTCCGGATCGCGCTGATCGAGATCGGCCTTCGGCACCCGCGAGCCGACCTGCTGTTTTGCCCACTCCATCACGTCACCGAACCCGGCCATGCACGTCATATTGTCATCGCCCAAGTATCCGAAACCTCCGTTCCCACCCACCCGTCGTGTCCGTCGTAAACTCGCTCCAGCACACCTTCGGGGAGGGAACCGCGATGCTGCGTCCACGGCGATTCGACAACGAGGTCGACCCCGGTCCGGTGCAGATCCAGGCGCGTAAGGTGCATTTCGATCTGTCGAACATCCCACTGGAGTGGATTCCGGGCCACCCCGTCGCATCCTCGATGATCAACCTGTTCAACGTCGTCCTGCCTGCGGCCGAACACTGGTTCGTCGACGCGCTCAACGAGGCGTTGCCGATGGTCAAGGACCCCGAACTCGCCGACGACATCCGGGGGTTCAGTGGACAGGAGGCCACCCATGCCGCGGCGCACGAAGCCGTCATCGACGAATTCCTCGTCGGCAACGGTCTCGACCCGGCGCCGATACTGGAAACAGTCGAGTACATGTTCTCGAAGGTCCTGGCGCCGAAGCCCTTCACCGATCCGAGGCGTCGGCTCAGCAATCTGTGCGAACGGTTGTGGCTCATCGCGGCGATCGAGCACTACACGGCGGTGCTCGGTGATTTCGCGTTGAACTCCTCGTGGGACGAACACGGCGCCGACCCCACGATGGTGGATCTGTTCCGGTGGCACGGCAGCGAGGAGGTCGAGCACCGCTGCGTCGCCCACGACGTCGCGGTCTACTTCCACGACAGCTATCCCGATCGCATCAGGGCGATGTCGACGGCGGCGACGGCGATCTTCTACTTCTTCCAGCGGGGCACCTGGTATCTGCTGAAATCGGATCCGAATACCGACATCGGGTGGCTGGAGATGCAACGCCTTCGCATGCGGGACTCGAAGCTCGGGCTGCTGCCCGAATTCCGAACCTTGTTCGGCCGCAACACGTTGGCGTACTTCCGGCGCAACTACTCACCGGAGGACATGGGCTCGACCGCGCAGGCCGTGGCCTACCTGGCGAGTTCGCCCGCCGCGCGGGCCGCCCACCTGTGATGGGCACCCTCGACCGCTATCGGTCGTTGCCGCGGAACCCGTTCCGGCCACGGCGCCGCGATGTGGTGGTCGGCGTGGCGGGTGCGGTGATCGGGGGCATGGAAGCGGTGTGGGGCGTGGCGCGGCGGGTGCGATTCCCCCACGAAGTGGACCGGACACGGCTGCTGCGGGTGGTCGATCGCGAGATCGTTGCGCACGACGAGAACGTGGTGGCGCTGACGCTGGCGGCCGCCGACGATCGCCCGCTGCCCCGGTGGCATCCCGGCGCCCATGTGGATGTGCACCTGCCGAGCGGACTGCTCAGGCAGTACTCACTGTGCGGCGACCCGGACGCCTCGGGGTCCTATCGCATCGCGGTCAGACGCATCCCCGACGGCGGCGGGGGCTCGGTCGAGATGCACGGCCTGACGACAGGCGACACCGTCATCACGCACGGGCCCCGGAATGCATTCCCGTTGACGGTGCCGGGCTACGGCTCCCCCACGGCGAGGTTGCGTTTCGTGGCGGGCGGCATCGGCATCACGCCGATTCTGCCGATGCTTGCGATGGCCGAGAAATTGAACGTGGACTGGTCGATGGTGTACGCCGGCCGTAGTCGCGACAGCCTGCCGTTCATCGGCGAACTCAGCCGCTTCGGCGACCGCGTCCAGATCCGCACCGACGACGTCAGTGGGGTGGCTTCTGCCGCTGAGCTGCTGGGCAACTGTCCGGACGGCACGACGGTGTACGCCTGTGGACCGGCGCCGATGCTGACCGACATCCGTGCCGAATTGGCCGGTCGAGACGACGTGGAGCTGCATTTCGAACGATTCGCGGCGGCGCCCGTCGTCGACGGCAGCGAGTTCACGGCGACGGTAGCGTCGTCGGGCCGCGATGTCGTGGTCGCTGCCGACGAAACGCTGTTGAGCGCATTACGGCGGGCCGGTGTCGCGGCACCCTATTCGTGTCAGCAGGGTTTCTGCGGCACCTGTCGCACCCGGGTGGTGAGCGGCGCGGTCGACCACAGGGACACCTTGTTGACCGAGGCGGAGCGCGCGAGCCGACTGATGCTGATCTGCATGTCGCGGGCCGCCGACGGGGAGCGTCTCACCCTTGATCTGTAGTCCGTCTGTACTATTCGGCCATGCCGTTAGCCGCTGGTCAGACCTTCGCTGACTACACCATCGTGCGGCTTCTCGGCTCGGGTGGGATGGGTGACGTCTACCTGGCAGAGCACCCGCGGCTGCCGCGCCGCGACGCCTTGAAGGTGCTGCGGAACGAGGTCTGCGCCGACAACGAATACCGGCGACGATTCGACCGGGAGGCCGATCTGGCCGCGACGCTGTGGCATCCCCACATCGTCGGCGTGCACGACCGCGGTGACGTGGACGGCCAGATCTGGATCTCGATGGACTACGTCGACGGCACCGATGCGGCCGAGGTGCTGCGCGACCGCTACCCCCGCGGGATGCCGAAGGAAGCGGTCCTCAACATCATCACCGGCGTGGCGGAGGCACTCGACTATGCGCATCAGCGGGGTCTGCTGCACCGCGACGTCAAACCCGCCAACATCATGCTCACCGACCCCGCCGAAGGCGAGCAGCGAGTTCTGTTGGGCGACTTCGGAATCGCCCGGCGCGTCGATGACTCCAGCAATCTCACCGCGACGAACATGACGGTCGGCACGGTCTTCTACGCCGCGCCGGAGCAGCTGATGGGCGAGGACCTCGACGGTCGTGCGGACCAATACGCGCTCGCCGCAACCGCCTTCCATCTGCTCACCGGTTCCCCGCCCTTTCACCATTCGAACCCGACGGTGGTCATCAGCCAGCACCTCACCGCGTCGCCGCCGGCGTTGGCCGACAAGAGACCTGAGTTGTCGGCACTGGATCCGGTGCTCACCAAGGCGCTGTCGAAGGATCCCAAGGACCGGTTCGTCAATTGCATGGATTTCGCGCGGGCGCTCGGCCACCGACTCGGCGTGGATTCGACGACCGACACCGACCGCACTGAAACGTCGATGCCCCTGAACACCCGGGCGCGGAGCGCGGGCAGACACCAAGCTCCTCGCGCGACACAGAACCCGAAACGCAAATACCTGCGGCCCGCCTACCTCGTGCCCGCCGTCCTCGCGGTGCTGCTGCTCATCGCGATCGCGCTGGTGCTCATACAATTCCGCGAGATCGAGAAGCTGCTGAACGACGACTACACCCCGGCTCCCCAGCCGACGTCGTCACTGCGGGCGGTGACGCCAGCGGCGCCCGCATCGCCTGCCACCGATGCGCCGACGGTCACCGCGACCGCGACGGCCGCGCCGAAGCCCCCCGTTGTGGGTGCGGACTGCTCCCCTGCCGGCAGTTCGGCGACCACAGCCAACGGCAACACCGTCTACTGCTCCACGCTGCAGGGCACCGGCGCCACCATCTGGTCGGTCAACCAGGGTGTCGTCCCGGAGCCCACGGTCACCGTGACAACCGACGCCACCGACGAGCCGATGCCGTTCGGCGAGGAGATGCCCGTCCGGGTCTGCATGCAGGAGACAGGCAAGACACGACGGGAGTGCCGCGAGGCCATCCGCGCCAGCAACGAGGCCGACACAGACAGCGGCGCATGACCCTCGCCGTAGCAGACCGCTTGGCGCTGGCCGACCTCGTTCATCTCTACGCCGCCGCGATCGACGACCGCCGCTTCGACGATGTTGTCGAATTGTTCACCGAGACAGCCGAATTGCGGCTGCCCGACGCCCCGCAGTCGCTCGATCCGGTTCGCACGCACCGCGGTCGAGACGGTGTCCGCGCAGCGATGTCAACCGTGTCGGGTCTGGCCAGGACCGAGCACGCGATCGTCGGTGAGGTGTACGCGCCCGGGGCGGACGCCGATTATGCGTTGGGTCGAATCACCTGCGTTGCACACCATTTCACGCTGACCGGCGGTGAGCCCGCTGACCTCATCTGGCATCTGCGCTACGACGACGAGTATCTGCGCACCCGCGCGGGCTGGCGCATCCACGGCCGCGCGCTGACCATCAACGCTGTCGAGGTGCGGCCGATCCGGCGTCTTCGACCGCATCCAGCAGCCGGTCGAGAAGCGGGCGCTGACCCTTCAGCAGCTTCGACCGCGCCTCAGACACGTCCAACCACGCGACCCGGTCGATCTCCGGATACTCCCTGACCCTTCCCGAGCCCTTCGGCCACTCCACGGTGAAGGTGTTGCTGGTCGTCTCCTGGATGTCGAGGTCGGCCAGGACCGCGAACGCGGTGATGATCTTGCCGCTCGGCTGCTTCAGCGGAGCGAAGGCGATTCGGGGACCGTCGGGCGGTTGTTTGCCCAGCTCCTCGGTGAACTCGCGTTGCGCGACGGACCAGGGGTCCTCTCCCTCGACGTATTCGCCTTTGGGGATCGACCAGGCGCCCTCGTCTTTTTTCGCCCAGAACGGGCCGCCCGGGTGTGCGATGAGCACTTCGACGGACCCGTCGACGACACGGTAGAGAAGCAGCCCTGCGCTGAGCTTCGGCATTATTGACGAGCCTAGTCAAATGCCGCCGAACCCGACGCTAAGGTGCTCGTGTGCCCGACTTGAACCGCCGCAACCTGATGCTGATGACCGGGGCCGCCGCGCTGGCCGCGGCGCTCCCGTTACCGCGTGCAACCGCCGAGCCGGAACCGGCAGGGTCCGATACGCCGACGGATTTCCTGTTCGTCGACGAGTTCGACGGCCCGGCGGGAGCGTCACCGGACCGCTCGAAGTGGACTGTCGTCAACTGGAACGAGCCCGTCACCCCGCCGATCCTCGGTCTCTACCGTGACGATCCGCGCAACGTCTCACTCGACGGCAACGGCAACCTCGCCATCCGCGCCACCCAGGAGGGCGACACGTTCTTCTCCGGCAGGATCGAGAGCAAGATCAAGATCGGCATCAACCACACCTGGGAAGCCCGCATCCAACTGCCGCTGGCTCCCGGCCTGTGGCCGGCGTACTGGCTGGTGAACATCGAGGACACCCCGGACGGCCGCGGTCCGCTTCCCGACGGCGAGGTCGACATCGTGGAGTGGTACGGCAACGGCGAGTGGGCGCCGGGCACCTCCGTGCACGCCCGATCGGACGGCAAGACCTGGAATGCCCACCGCTGGCCTGTCGACGGTGCGTGGCACACCTACCGGTGCCGGTGGGACGAAAAGGGCTTCAAGTTCTGGATGGACGACTTCTCCGGGCCACCGTATTTCTCGGTGCCCGCGGGGCCCATCGACGGCGCGTGGCCGTTCAACGATCCCGGCTATCTGCTTTTCACCCACCTCAACCTGGCAGTCGGCGGGCCCGGCGGGGGCGATCCGAACTTCGGCCCGGTGTCTCCGCCGATGCTGGTGGACTACATCCGGGTCTGGTGAGCCGATGAGGCGCGGGAGCATCGGGCTGGCCGTGGGCATCCTGCTGGCGGGCCTGCCCGCCGCCCAGGCCGACGCCGACCCGGTCACCTACGGATCCAACGGCGTGTTCGGTGTCGGCGCCGAGCCGCCCGCTGGCTGGGCGACCGCCAGCATTCCGCCCGGTCGGTATCGCGTCGATCAATCACCGAGCATGTACCCCTACCAGAGCCCACCGGGATTCTGGTTGCGGTGCAACGACTTCCCGTGTGCGGGCAACTTCCCCGGCCACATCATCGCCAGCGGCGAGGCGATCCGCGATCAACCGACGTTTGTCGACATCCTGCCGACCGACGTCGCGGTGTCGCTCAACAACGTCACCCTCACCGTCGCGGGGTGACGTCGGTCTACGGCGACTACTTCCGATCGCCCTCTGTGTCGTCGAAGAACGCCCAGTGGCCGTCGTCTGCCTTGACCTCCATCCGCCAACCGAGTTCGGAGTTGTCGGCCTTGGAGTCGACGAACCACGCGTGCGCGTCGTCGGCGCTCTCGATGTCCTTGGTGTCGACGACGTCACCCTTCGGGTTGAGCACACGGTAGGTAGCCATGGTGGCGGTGTTCCCGATCCACGGGTTTTCACACCAGCGCGTCAATCCGCCTTCGGCAGCGGTATCCCCTCGCTGGTGGAGAACCGTGCGTCGTCCTGCGACGACAGCCCGACCGAGACGACCGACCGGTCGAAGAACACGTCAGTCAGGTACGCGAGGCCGACCGCCCAGCGGTTGACCGCCCGCGGCATGGCGTAGAGGTGGTACATCCGCGTGACGAACTTGGCGGCGTAGCCGGACAGATGGATGTTGAGCGGATTGGCCACTGCGTAGTGCGGGCCGAGGTCGACGACCAACCCCATGTCGCTGTGACGATAGTCTTTCGGTTCGCCGTAGCCGAGACTGGCGGCGACGTTGCGGGCCAACACCTTTCCCTGCCTGGCGGCGTGTTGCGCCGTCGGCGGGGTGATCTTTCCCGGCTGAGTCAGATCCGGCACGGCCGCTGCATCACCCGCCGAGAAGACGTCGGGATGCCCGGGAACGCGCAGGTCGGCTTGGACCTTCAACCTGCCCCGCTCGGTGGGCAGTCCGAGCTTTTCGATCAGCGGGGCGCCGGTCACCCCGGTCACCCATGCCACTGTATGCGTGTCGATGCGCGAATCATCGCTGAGCACAACGTGATCCGCGTGCACCTCTTTGAGCGTCAACCCCAAGCGCACGTCCACGCCCCGCTTGTGGAGCACCTGTTGCACCCGCTCGCCGAGCTTCTCGCCGACTTCGGGCATCACCTGTTCGGCCATGTCAAGCAGGACGAACTTCACCTCGGAGGGGGCGAAACCCATCTGCTCCCCCGCGGTGTCCGCCAGCGCGCGCAACTGCACAACGAGCTCGGTGCCGGAG
>JAEZKH010000259.1 GCA_023415515.1 Actinomycetes bacterium | reverse complement strand
CGTCCGGATCCGCATGAACCTGCCGTAGCTGTCAGGGCCCGCAGGGGTGATGGTCACCTCGTCCCACTGCGACTGCCCCATCGCCGTCAGCGTCGCGCGCCGCTCGGCCGTCGTCTCGCGGAACTTCTCGAGCAGGTCGGTATGAGGCAGCCCACGCAGCTTGCGCACCCAACATTCGTTCAGCACACCGATGTCGTTGCGCACATGCGCGAGCGTCGACATGTCGACGTCGGCCTCGGGCAAGTCTGCACCCTGCAGCATCGACTCGGTCCCGACCACATGGGCGACGACGTCGTGCACCGTCCATCCCGGCAGCGCCGTCGGTGCAGACCACTGCGCGTCGGTCAGCGCACCGAGAAGCCGGTCGATCGCATCCCAGCTGGCGAACAGGCCGCTCAGCACATCGGACTTGGCCAGTCGGGTCACGGGGCGCGTCGGGCCGCCACCGTCTTCGCTCCTCGCGTGCGCGGTCACCGGCCCGACGGTACCTCCCGGCATACGGCGAGATCCGCGATTGGCGCCGCCCGCCCGAACAAGTGGCCCTGCGCGAGCCGGCATCCCGCCTCGAACACGGTGTCCGCTTGCGCGGTCGACTCGATGCCCTCGGCGATGACGTCGACACCCAGCGAGTCACACAACCGGATGACCGATCGATACAGCGTCTCGATCCTGGCGAATTCGGGGCCGATGGCGAGGCCGCGGTCGAGCTTGATCATCTGAACCGGCAGGGCATGCAAATAGGTCAGTGAGCTGTAACCGGCACCGAAATCGTCGAGGGCGACCCGTATTCCGATTTCGTTCAGCCGCGAGATCTGCGCCGCGGCGTCTGCCAGATCGACGACAGGCACGGTCTCGGTGATCTCCAGCACGAGCTGACTGGGTGTCAGCCCGCACCGGTCCAGCGTGCGGAGGACTTGACGCTCGAACTCCAGGCTTCCCAGGCGCGCCGCGCCGATGTTCACATGCAGGACCATGTCGACGCCTGCCGATTCGAGCTCGCCGCATGCCAAATCGAGCACCATGGCATCCAGCGCCGCGCCCAGTCCCGCCGCTTACGCCGCCGCCACGAATGCGTCCGGTTGAATGTCGGCGCCGTTGGGGGCGGTCCAGCGGGCCAACGCCTCGACTGCGACCGGTTCCGCGTCGGGCAGCGCCACCACCGGCTGATACGCCAGGCTGAAGCCTTCGGGCGCGGCGCCGTTGGCCTGACGAAGCGCCGTCGGGAAGTCCGTCGCCACCCCGAGCGCCGGGCGGTAGATCACCGCCGTGTCCTTGCCGACTCGCTTGCCCGCATACATCGAGACGTCGGCTTGCCTGAGCAGGTCGTCGGACGTGGGAATCGGTCCGTCTGGATCCGGCCGCACCAGACCCATGCTCGCGCGAACACGAATCGATGATCCGTGGATCGCGAACGGGTCACGCATGGCGACTCGGATCCGGTCGGCGACCACTTCAGGCGGATGCTCTTCGCCGGCGATCAGGATGGCGAACTCGTCACCGCCGATCCGCGCCAGCGTGTCGGCCTCCCCGACGCACCGCCGCAACCGCTCGCCGACCGCGCACAGCAATTCGTCCCCGCCCGCATGGCCGAAGCGGTCATTGACCTCCTTGAAGTCATCGAGGTCGACGAAGATCAACACGAACGGCCCGCTGGTGAGCGCTTCATCGAGGCGTCGAGCGAACAGCACGCGGTTCGGCAGCCCGGTCAGGGCGTCGTGATGCACCTGATGAGCCAGGCGACGCCGCGCCTCCAGCAGACCCGATGTCAACAACCGCTGCGCGCGCACCGCGACGATCTGCCGGACGGTGACGATCAGAATCAAGATCAGCGTGGCGTACAACTCGAGGGCGCTCAGACGCCTACCCACCAGCAGATGGAAAACGTAGATCGACGTGATACCGAGGAAGCCGGCATAGGGCAACATCAGCTGAATCCAGTTGATCGCTTCCCGGCTGAAGCCCTCAGCTGCCCGCGGAGGCCGCCGCAACAGCGAGAAACCGATCAGTATCGGACCGAGCACGAACCCGAACCCGCCCCACAGATCGGCTCGCTCGACGCCGATGGTGCTGAGATAGGCGATGAACCGGTCTGACGTCGCGAGCAGGATGACCCCGCCCGCCAGCAGCAGGTAGTTCTGCCGATACGGGCGATCCTCGCGGAAGCCCATCCCCATCAGCACCGCCGCGACGACGACGAGAAGCTCGAGGCCCGCGTAAGCGACCATCACGGTCTGGTTGTCCGATCGCGGGATGGCGGCGCCGGTCATCCCACCGTCACCGGCGATCACCCAGCTGACGAAGCCCGCCACGATCAACAACCGCCACGCGCGGTCAAGGCCATCGACGCGCCGCGCGATGACCAGCGCACTGATCAGCACGCTGATGGCGGCCACTGCCTGGATTGCGGTGAACAGCCAGTGCGCGGTCTGATCGTTCCAAAGGCCCGACGCGTTCACGCACAGGAGCGCGAAGACGGCGGCAAACAGCCCGAGGCGTAGCTGACCGCCCATGGCTGACAACCGACCACTTCCTCCCGCTGCCTGGCATCACCTAACTCCAATGATGCCTCAGATAGCAAAGTCGAGAGCACACCGATGTTCCCGCCGTCTACTCGGTGCACCGGCTCAGCCGGCTCAGCCGGCGGCGATCATCGCGACCGACGCCAGCGCGAGCACCATCCCGACCGCCTGCCAGCGAGTCACCCGTTCGCGCAGCACCACGATGGCGAGCATCACGGTCGCCGCCGGATACAGCGACATGAGGACGCCGGCCAACGACAGCAGCGATGCATGCAGCGCCAGCAGCATCGCGATGTTGGCCGAGACGTCCAGCATCGCGGCGAGAAGAGCCAGGCGCAGCGGCTGTCCGCTCGGCACGGACAGGTTGCCGCTCACGGCCGCGATGACAACCACCATGAGACTCGCCGCCAGACGCGCGAAAACCAGGGGCCACAACTTGGCTTCCTGCGGCGCCTGGGCGATCAACACGAAGTTCATGCCGAACGCGATCCCGGCGCCAACGGTCATCCACGCGACCTTTGTGGTGAAGCGGTGCGGGGTCTCGTCTTGATCGCCGGCGTCTCGGCTGACCAGAACCACAGCCACCAGAGCGAACGCCACACCGACACCGGCAATCGCGCCGGGCCGCTCCCCCAGGGCCAGGCCGACGCCCACCGGGATGCCCGCGACGAGGATCGCCGCCAACGGCGACACCACCGAGATCGGACCCGCGCCCAAGGCCGCGTAGAACCACCAGATACCGAAAGCCTGCGTCAGGCCGCACAATCCGCCCCACACGATCGCACCATGCGAGATATCGCCCCCGACGATCAGCGCGAGGACCAACAGCAGCGCCAATGCGACCGGATAGGAGACCAGGACCACACGCAACGCCGCCACCCGCCGCGATGCGACACCGCCGACGAAATCGCTGATGCCGTAGCCCAGCGCGGATGCCAGCGCGAAGACGATACCGATCAGGTCATGCCCTTTGCGCGCCTGCCCAATTCGCGGGCAACTTCGCGCTGCGCGTCGCGCTTGGCCATGTCCTGCCGTTTGTCATGGGCCTGCTTACCGCGGGCCAGCGCGAGTTCGACCTTGACTTTGCCGTCTGTGAAGTACAGCGAAAGCGGGACCAGGGTCAGGTTGCCATCGCGGATCTTGCCGATCAATGTGTCGATCTGCCTGCGGTGCAGCAGGAGTTTACGGTTACGACGCGGCGCGTGGTTCGTCCAACTGCCGTGGTGATACTCCGGGATGTGCAGGTTGCGCAGCCAGATCTCGCCGTCGTCCACGGTGGCGAACGCGTCTGCCATCGACGCCTGACCGTCGCGCAGGCTCTTCACCTCGGTACCCATCAGCGCGACCCCTGCTTCGAACGTCTCCAGTATCGAGTAGTTGTGTCGCGCCTTGCGGTTGGTTGCGACCACCCGGTTGTTACTGGACCGCTGCGGGTCGGCTTTCTTGGCCACGGCTAACGGCGTACGTAGAGTCGAAGGGTGGCATAGGCGGTCACACCGGCCATCACGACGCCGACGAATATCAGTATCGGCGAGATGTAGAGGATGTCGGCATAGTCCACTCTCGCAATGAGATTCGCCTCGTAGAACTGATTCAGCGCATTTTCGAGGAACAACGCTCGCACCACGATCAACCCGATGATCGAGATGACGACACCGATGAGCGCGGCAAGACATGCTTCCACGAGGAACGGCAACTGCGTGTACCAGCGACTCGCACCGACCAGCCGCATGATGCCGATCTCGGTTCTTCGCGTGTACGCCGCGACCTGAACCATGTTGGCTATCAACAGAACAGCGCCGATCGCCTGCACGAGCGCGACCGCGAACGCCGCTTTGGACAATCCGTCGAGCACCGCGAACAGCCGGTCGATCAGATCCTTCTGGTTCAAAACGTTCAGTACGCCGGGCTGGCCGGCCATCGCGTCGTCGAAATCCTTGTGCTGTTCCGGATTGTCGAGCTTGACCACGAACGACGCCGGAAACGCATCCTTGCCCGCGACGTCCTTGTACTGCGGGAACTTCTTGATGGCGTCGTTGTACGCCTCGTCGCGGTTCAAGAACCGGACCGAGCGCACGTCGTCTCTGTCCTCGATCTTCTGGCGCAGCGCCTTGCATGGATCGGCGTCACACGTCGGGTCGTTGGCCGACACGTCGTTGGTCAGGAACACCTGACTCTCGACGCGGTCGAGGTAGATCGCGCGCGAGTTGTCGGCGAGCCGGACCACCAGCAGACCGCCACCGAACAGGCCGATGGAGATCGCGGTGGTCAAGATCATCGCGACCGTCATGGTGACGTTGCGCCGAAGGCCGGTCCAGACCTCGTTGAGCAGGAACCCGAAGCGCACTAGCGATCCATTCCGTAGATGCCGCGCTGCTCGTCGCGGACGAGGCGGCCCAGACTGAGCTCGACGACCCGCTGACGCATCGAGTCGACGATGTGGTGGTCATGCGTCGCCATCAACACCGTCGTCCCGGTGCGATTGATGCGCTCGAGCAAGTCCATGATGTCCTTACTGGTTTCGGGGTCCAGGTTCCCCGTCGGCTCATCGGCGAGCAGGACGAGCGGCCGGTTGACGAACGCCCGTGCGATCGCCACGCGCTGCTGTTCCCCGCCGGACAGTTCAGCCGGCAGCCGGTTCGCCTTACCCGAGAGCCCGACCATCTCCAGCACGTCGGGCACGACGCGGTTGATGACGTCGGGCCGCTTACCGATGACCTCGAGAGCGAACGCCACATTCTCGAACACGGTCTTCTGCTGGAGCAGCCGAAAGTCCTGGAACACGCAGCCGATGACCTGTCGCAGGCTGGGGATATGTCGACCCGACAGCTTGTTGACGTGAAACTTCGACACCCTGACGTCACCAGTGGTCGGTGACTCCTCGGCAAGCAGCAGTCGCATGAACGTCGACTTGCCCGAACCGGACGGACCGATGAGGAAGACGAACTCCCCCTTGTCGATTTTGACCGAGACATTGTCGAGGGCGGGGCGGGCCGAAGACTTGTACTGCTTGCTGACGTGGTCGAGCGCGATCATCACGGCACGCCAGTGTAGCGGTGACCGATGGGAGGCCTATCTCGGCGCTTCAGGCGTGGCCGGAACGGTGCCCGGTACCGGCGGAGGCGTCGTCGGCGCGGTCACCGTGGGGGTCTGCAGCATCGTCTCCGGGGGAAGAGGGCCGCCTGCGCCGTCGGGGTCGATCACCGTCGTCGTCGGGCTCGGCGAGGTTTCACTCGTCGAACTGGTGCTGGTGTCGTCGGGGCCTGGCGTCGTCGTGGTCGTCGTCGGCGTTGTCGTCGTCGTCGGCGTTGTCGTCGTCGTGTACGCAGGCTCCTTCGGCCTGCGTACCTGCGTGCGCGGTACCCAGGTGTAGTTCGGATCCGGCACGAAGCCCGGCGGGACGACCGCGGGGGCTGGCTGCTCCGGCGCCGCCGGCTGTGGTTTGACGTTCTGCTGCACCCAGAACAACGCGAGGAACACCACGATGAGCACGATGGTCGAGACGCGGAACTGCCCGAGCCTCGCCGTGAACCAGGACCTCACCCTCACTGTTTCTGCTCCGACGCCTGCTCGCCTTCTTCCTGCTCGGCTGCTGGGGTCTCGGCGGGGTGTGGCAGCGCCGCAACCATCGGCGCGTTCCCATCGGAGGGCGACACGATGCCGGCCCGCCGGAGGGCGCGCACGATGAGCACGCGTAGCCGTCGTCCCACCTCGTACTGCTTACCGGGAAGTGTGCGCGCCACCATCCGCAGGTTCACGGTCTCCAACTCGATGCTCTCCACACCCATCAGCTGGGGCGCGTCCAGCAGCAGATCCTTCAACGCCGGATCTTCGAAAGCACTTTCTGCGACCTCGTGTAGCACGTCGTTGACGACGTTGAGGTCGGCTGAGGTCGACACAGGGATGTCGACGACGGCTCGGGCCCAGTCCTTGGACAGGTTGACCGACTTGACGATCTGGCCGTTGGGGATGGTGAACATCTCCCCCTCGGTGGAACGCAGCTTGGTGACGCGCAGCGTGACGTCCTCGACGGTGCCCTCGGCCGGGGCGGCGATGCCTGCCACTGTCAGCGACACCAGATCGCCGAAGCCGTACTGCTTCTCGGTGATGATGAAGAACCCGGCCAGCAGGTCCTGAACTATCCGCTGCGCGCCGAAACCGAGCGCGGCGCCCAGGACGGCAGCCGGTGCGACCAATGACCCCACCGGGATCGCGAGCACGTCGGTGATCTGCACGGCCACGACCACGAACAGCAGCGCCACCGAAACCCATGAGACGACCGAGGCGACGGCCTGGCGGTGTTTGGTGCTCTCCGAGCGGACCAACTGGTCGCTTTCCCGGTATTCGGCGTCGATACGGCGCACCACCCGGTTGGCCGTCCAGTTGATGAACCGCGCGGCCAGCAGACCGCCGATCAGCAGCAGCGCGATCGTGACACCACGCCCGAGGATCCAGACGCCGATGTCACCCCGCCAGAAGTTCTGCCAGCCGTCGGCCAGGTTCAGTGCAAGTACAGTGCTATTTGTCATCTTGTGTGTTGCGCCAACGGATTCCGGCTTCCAGGAATCCGTCGATGTCTCCGTCCAGTACTGCAGCGGGATTGCCGACTTCGTAATCGGTGCGCAGGTCTTTGACCATCTGGTACGGATGCAGGACGTAGGAGCGCATCTGGTTGCCCCACGAGCTGCCGCCGTCACCCTTCAACGCATCCATCTCAGCGCGTTCTTCTGAACGCTTGCGCTCCAACAGCTTTGCTTGAAGAACGCGCATCGCTGAGACCTTGTTCTGCAGCTGCGATTTTTCGTTTTGGCAGGTGACCACGATACCCGTCGGGATGTGAGTGAGTCGAACGGCCGAATCGGTCGTGTTCACCGACTGGCCGCCCGGCCCGCTGGAGCGGTACACGTCGACACGCACGTCGCTTTCGGGAATGTCGATGTGATCGGTGGTCTCGGTGACCGGAAGCACCTCGACCTCGGCGAAAGACGTCTGCCGCCGCCCTTGATTGTCGAACGGGCTGATGCGCACCAACCGGTGGGTGCCCTGCTCGACGGAAAGCGTGCCGTAGGCGAACGGGGCGTGCACCGCGAACGTCGCGCTCTTGATGCCCGCCTCTTCTGCGTATGAGGTGTCATACACCTCGACCGGGTACTTGTGCTGCTCGGCCCAGCGGATGTACATCCGCATCAGCATCTCCGCCCAGTCCGCGGCGTCCACACCGCCTGCGCCGGACCGGATGTTGACCAACGCCTCGCGCTCGTCGTACTCACCCGAGAGCAGCGTGCGGACCTCCATCGCCTCGATGTCCTCGCGCAACTGCTTCAGCTCGGCATCCGCCTCGGCCAGCTCGTCGCTGCCGCCTTCCTCGACTGCCAGCTCGTAGAGCACGGGGAGATCGTCGAGGCGCTGGCGCAGCTCCTCGACACGCCGCAGCTCGCCCTGGGCGTGCGACAACTCGCTGGTGACCTTCTGGGCGCGGGTCTGGTCGTCCCACAGCTTGGGATCGGAAGCCTCGGCTTCGAGTTTCTCGATGCGACTCCGCAGCCCGTCCACATCGAGGACCCTCTCCACCGTCGTCAGGGTGGAGTCGAGGGCGGCGATATCGGCTTGGCGGTCGGGATCCACGGGAAATCAGCGTACCGGCCAGGCAGTTCGCGCTGACCAGCGGCAGCATCCCAGGTCGACGTTCTAGAGTCTGGTGGGGAAACCGGCTCGGCGACAGACGCGACAGCCCCCTTGCATGTCGTCGGGCAGCGACAGTAAGGCACACGTATATGCCTCAGAGGCGCCCGTACCACGTGGCGATCGTCGGCTCAGGCCCGTCCGGCTACTTCGCCGCGGCCTCACTGCTGAAGTTCGCCGACAGCGACACCGACGCCGACGTGCGCGTCGACATGCTCGAGATGCTGCCGACCCCGTGGGGGCTGGTGCGCTCCGGCGTCGCGCCCGACCATCCGAAGATCAAGTCGATCAGCGCGCAGTTCGAGAAGACGGCGCTCGATCCCCGGTTCCGGTTCTTCGGCAACATCGTCGTCGGGGAGCACGTGCAGCCCGCCGAACTCGCCCAACGCTACGACGCGGTGATCTACGCCGTCGGGGCGCAGTCCGACCGGGCGCTCGGCATCCCCGGCGAAGACCTGCCCGGCAGCGTCGCCGCCGTCGACTTCGTCGGCTGGTACAACGCACATCCGCACTTCGGTGAGATGGCGCCCGACCTGTCCACCGGCCGGGCCGTCGTGGTCGGCAACGGCAACGTCGCGCTCGACGTGGCGCGCATCCTGGTCACCGATCCCGACGTGCTCGCCACCACCGACATCGCCGACCACGCGCTGAAGGTGCTGCATGACCGCGGCGTCGAAGAGGTACTCATCATCGGCAGGCGGGGCCCGTTGCAGGCGCCGTTCACCACGCTGGAGCTCCGCGAACTCGGCCACCTCGAAGGCCTCGGTGACGTCGATGTGGTCGTCGATCCCGCCGATTTCGCCGATATCTCCGAAGAGGATCTGGCGGCTGCGGGCAAGACCGTTCGCAACAACATCAAGGTTTTGCGCGGCTACGCCGAGACGACGCCGAAGGGCGCGAAGCGCCGGATCGTATTCCGGTTCCGCACGTCGCCCATCGAGATCAAGGGCGACGGCAAGGTCGAGTCGATCGTGTTGGGCCGCAATGAACTGGTGGTCGACGACTCCGGGCGGGTGTCGGCCAAGGACACCGGTGAGCGCGAGGAGGTGCCCGCGCAACTGGTGGTCCGCGCGGTCGGCTACCGCGGAGTCCCGACGCCGGGTCTCCCGTTCGACGAGCGCAGCGGCACCATCCCGCACGGCGCGGGCCGGGTGGAGGGCAGCCGCAACGAATACGTGGTGGGTTGGATCAAGCGCGGGCCGACGGGTGTGATCGGCAGCAACAAGAGCGATTCGCAGGAGACCGTCGACACACTGGTCGCCGATCTCGGCGGCGCGTCACTGGCGGACCGTCCGGACAACCACGCCGAAGCACTTGCCGAATGGCTCGTGGAGCGCCAACCGAAGCTCATCACCGACGACCACTGGAAGCTGATCGACGAGCACGAGCGGTCGTCGGGCGGGACCGGCGGCAGGCCGCGGGTGAAGCTGACGAGCGTGGCGGAGCTGTTGCGGATCGCGCACGGCTGAGGTCTCGGTTTACTGCGTCGGTGCCAGGATCGAGTCCGCCTCGATCGTGACGATCACGCGGGTTTCCGGCTCGCCGGTGAAATTGGGATACGGGATGCCGAGGTATTTGTGGGACATCTCGTCGATGCTCTCCTGCCCGCCCTGGGTTGACATGCCGACGACACGGCCGCGTACCGCGTAATACCGAAACACGTTGTCCGGGTCGACGACGTTGACGGCCACTCGCGGGTCGCGCTTGAAATTTCTGGCCTTCTGGTGGCCGTCGACGATATTGATCACGATGTGCTGACCGTCGGTGGTGACCCATGTCTGCGTGAGCTGCGGCGAACCGTCGGGCATCAGCGTGGCGACGAAGCACGGGCTGGGCCGGCGAAGCATGTCGAGCAGGCCTTCGGGCAAGGGTTTGGGCACCGGTCCTTTCTATAGGTTCTTCTATAGGTTCTCGAAACATTCAGCTTCGGGCCCGCCGACGCAGGTAGCGTTTGTCGTTGCTGGCTAGGCTGTCGACGATGGGGGCGACCATGAATCGGCGCATCGCAGGTGGATCGGCTGCCCTTCTGATGGTCGCGGGCGGGGTTCTCGCTCTCGCACCGCCTGCCAGCGCCGGCTGCCTCTACGGCGGCCCCGTCATCAGTAAGTGCGACGGCCCCGTCCAGCCCGACGGCACGTGGGAGCGTTGCATCGGAGTGGCCAGCTGGGTGAACTCCGGTCTCAGCTCCCACCTTGTGCCCGTGAGGCAGTGCGATTCGATGGGTGTGAATCAGAGCCGGTGGGATTTCGCCTTCGCCGACCCGCCGTCACACATCGACGGCTGAATCTGAGCGGTCCTGACTTGTCGGCCTGACCTGTCGGCCGCCCGAGTAGTATCGAACACATGTTCGAAGTCGGCGAGTTTGACGAGGCCGGGTTGGTCGGTGAGATCGCCCGGTTGGAGCGGGTGAAGTCGGCTGCTGCGGCGGCTCAGGCCCGGGTGACGGCGGTGTTGGCGGAGAAGAGGCGCCGCGCGGAGGCGGCCGCGGGTGTGCCCAGGGCACGGCAGTGTCGCGGGCTGGCGGCTGAGGTGGGGATGGCGCGGCGCGATTCGCCCAACCGCGGAGGTCGGCATCTGGAGTTGGCCACCGCGCTGGTGTTCGAGATGCCCCACACGTTGGCCGCGCTGGAATGCGGGGCGCTGTCGGAATGGCGCGCCACTTTGATTGTCAAGGAGTCGGCGTGTTTGACCGTCGAGGACCGGCGCACGCTGGATGCGCAGATGTGCGCCGAGGTGGCCTGCCTGGACGGGCTCGGTGATGCGCGCGTCGCGGCGGCGGCCAAGGCGATCGCCTACCGTCTGGATCCGCAGGCGGTCGTCGATCGGGCGGCCAGAGCCGAATCCGAACGCAGCGTGACGCTCCGGCCTGCGCCGGATGCGATGGCCTATGTGACCGCACTGCTGCCGGTGGCCAGGGGAGTCGGGGGTGTATGCGGCGCTCAAGCGTGCCGCCGACACCACCTTCGATGACCGCACACGCGGGCAGG
>JAEZKH010000251.1 GCA_023415515.1 Actinomycetes bacterium | reverse complement strand
TGCGGGTAGATGTTCACCCCGCCGGAGATGATCATGTGATGGCGCCGGTCGGTGAGGTACAGGTAGCCGTCCTCGTCGAGATAACCGATGTCACCGACGGTCTTCCAGCCGTGCTTGCTGCGTGACTTCGCCGTCTTCTCCGGGTCGTTGAGGTACTCGAAGTCGAAGCCGCCTTCGAAGTAGATCTCCCCCGCCTGCCCTGGTGGCAGTTCGTTGCCGTCTTCGTCGAGGATGTGCAATGCACCCGCCATCGGCCGGCCGACCGATCCGGGACGGGTCAGCCATTCCTCTGCGGTGATCAACGTCGACCCGTGCGCCTCGGATGAGGCGTAGTACTCGTCGACGATCGGGCCCCACCAGTCGATCATCTGCTTCTTGATCTCGACCGGGCACGGTGCGGCGGCGTGCATGACCCGCTTGAGGCTGGACAGGTCATACGAATCACGTACGTCCTGAGGCAATTTCAGCATCCGGGTGAACATCGCAGGCACGAATTGGCCGTGCGTGACGCGATGCCGCTGAATCGCGTCGAGGCAGCCCTCCGCGTCGAACTTCTCCATCACGACGGTGGTGATGCCGCCGGCCTGGATCTGCATGGACCACACCGACGGCGCGGTGTGATACAGCGGAGCGGGGCTGAGATAGATCGCCTCGGGATCCAGCCAGAAGCTGACCAGCATCGACATCATGCCGGGTGTCTCCGACGGCGGCAGGTGCGTCAACTCGCGCTTGATGCCTTTGGGTCTGCCCGTCGTGCCCGACGAGTACTGCAGCAGATCGCCTTCGATTTCGTCGTCGATGGGCGTATCCGGTTGATCGGCAACGCATTCCGGGTAGCGGTGCCAGCCGTCGATGTCGTCGTTGGCGACGATCAGGAGCTGAGGCAGGCCGTTGGGCAACTCGGCGGTGAGACCCTCCAGGGTTTTGCGCATCGCCGCCGACCCGACGATGGCCTTCGCGCCGCTGTTGTCGACGATGTAGGCCGCCTCGGCAGGCGTCAGATGCGTGTTGATCGGCACGTAGTAGAGGCCGCTGCGCCTGGCCGCCCACATGACCGCGTGATAGTGCTCGTTGTTCTCCATCAGGATCGCGACGGAGTCCCCCTCGCGCAGGCCGTGCGCGCGGAAGAAGTGAGCGAGCCGGTTGGCCTTGGCCTCGAGTTCACCGAACGTCACGGTCAGCCCCGACGGGTGCATCACGACGGCGGGTTTGAGGGGTTGCGCCTCGGCATGCTCACGAATCTGCATGATCAGCACTCTACGACGCGCGGAATTGACAGGTGTCAAGAGGTCGTCTCAGTGGGCTTTCGCGATGTTCGGCGGACTCTTCTGCAGTAGGCGTCAGTGGGCCGCGAAGATCCGCCACTGATCGGGCACACCCTTCAGAGCATGGGTTCCTCGGTCGCTGAACGTGATTCCGGAGCCGGCCACCAGGTCTTTGACAGTCGATGACACCAGCACCTCACCCGGGCCTGCGAGCGCGGAAACACGCGCGCCGATATGCACGGCGATCCCACCGATGTCGTCGCCGCGTAGTTCTATTTCGCCGGTGTGCAGGCCCGCGCGGACAGCCACCCCCAGCGAACGCACGTTCCGGCAGATCTGTTGCGCGCACCGAATGGCGCGCGCCGGACCGTCGAACGTCGCCAGCATGCCGTCGCCTGTGCTCTTGATCGTGCGGCCACGGTGGCGCTCGACCTCGCGGCAGACCACATCGTCGTGGTGATCGAGTACCCGTGTCCATTCGCCGTCACCAAGCGCCGCAGCGCGCGCCGTCGAGGACACGATGGCGGTGAACAACACCGTCGCGAGCGCACGATCCGCCGCGTGAACCGGTCGAACCCCCGTGAGGAACTCCTCGATCTCGTCGACCAGGGAAGCCTGATCGCCGAGATGCGGCCAGTATTCGTCGCCCGGTAGTTCGACGACTTTGGCGCCGTCGAGCCACGCACCCACGTAGCGGCTCCCCGTGGCGTGACTCGGGTCCGCTGTGCGGTGAAGGACGAGCGTCGGCACCCGAATCGCCGGCAGGAGATGGCGTACATCGAGGTCGCGAACCATCTGCAGGATCGCCACGGCTGCTCCCGGGCTCGCCGAAAGGCGCTCCCATCGCCCGTGTGCTTTCTGATATGCCGGGTCTTCGGCCAGCTTCGGTGCAAGTGCGCTGACGAAGGGGCTCGCACCATCTCCACGACCCCAGGCAGCCTCGAGCTTGGGGAGTTCGTCGTCCCACATTTCCAGCGGCACGCCGTCCGGGTAGTCGGGGGCCCAGGCGATCCGCGCATACGCGCCGTACAGGACGAGTGCCGAAACCCGCTCTGGATACGTTGCCGCGAACAGGATGGCGAGCGCGCCACCTTCGGAACCTCCGTAGATCGCGGCTCGCTTCGACCCGGCCGCGTCCATCACCGCGCGCAGATCGTCCATCCGCTCCTCGAGCGTCGCGATGGACACGCGATCGGACAGCCCTGTTCCCCGCTTGTCGAACATGATCAACCGCGAGAAGGACGCCAACCGCCGTCAACGCGCGAGCGTGCGCAAACTGCGGAGAAATTGCGGCGTGTCGGGCAGCAGACCCGCACGCTCGCCGGAGAGGCTACTCGGCGTCGAGGCGGTGCTTCAGCGCGTCGAACTCGTCCTTGATGCCGGTCGGCAGCTTCTCGCCGACGAACTCGAACCACTCCTCGATGTCGGGCAGCTCGTTGCGCCACTCCTCGGCGTTGACGGCAAGCGCCGCATCGACGTCGGCGGGGTCCACATCGAGGCCGGCCAGGTCGAGATCCTCGGCGGTCGGCACGGTCCCGATCGGCGTGGTGCGCCCACCGGCCTTGTGCTCGATGCGGTCGATGATCCACTTCATCACGCGGCTGTTCTCACCGAAGCCCGGCCACAGGAAGCGGCCGTCGTCACCCCGGCGGAACCAGTTGACGAAGAAGATCTTCGGCATCTTCGACTCGTCGGACTTCTTGCCGATCTCGATCCAGTGCGCGAAGTAGTCGCCGACGTTGTAGCCGAGGAACGGCAGCATCGCCATCGGATCGCGGCGCACGGTGCCGACCTTGCCCTCGGCGGCCGCGGTCTGCTCGCTGCCCATGGTGGCGCCGATGAAGACGCCGTGCTGCCAGTCGCGGGCCTGGGTCACCAGCGGCACCGTCGTCTTGCGGCGGGCACCGAACAGGATCGCCGAGATCGGCACACCCTGCGGGTCGTCCCACTCGGGGGCCAGCGTCGGGCACTGCGACATCGGGGTGCAGTAGCGCGAATTCGGGTGTGCGGCCTTCTCATCGGAGTCGGGCGTCCAGTCGCAGCCCTTCCAGTCGATCAGATGCTTCGGGTCGCCCTCGAGGCCCTCCCACCACACGTCGTCGTCGTCGGTGAGCGCGACGTTGGTGAACACCGTGTTGCCGGCCTCGATGGTCTTCATCGCGTTCGGGTTGGACTTCCAGTTGGTGCCCGGCGCGACGCCGAAGAAGCCGAACTCCGGGTTGACGGCGTAGAGCCTGCCGTCCTTGCCGAACCGCATCCAGGCGATGTCGTCGCCGATGGTCTCGGCACGCCAGCCTTCGATGGTGGGCTGCAGCATCGCGAGGTTGGTCTTGCCGCACGCCGACGGGAACGCCGCGGCGACGAAGTACGCCTTGTTCTCCGGCGAGATCAGCTTGAGGATCAGCATGTGCTCGGCGAGCCAGCCCTCGTCGTGCGCCATCGCCGAGGCGATACGCAGCGAGTAGCACTTCTTGCCCAGCAGGGCGTTACCGCCGTAACCCGAACCGTAGCTCCAGATCTCGCGGGTCTCGGGGAAGTGGCTGATGTACTTGGTGTCGTTGCACGGCCACGGCACGTCCTTCTCGCCCGGCTCGAGCGGGGCGCCGATCGAGTGCAGCGCCTTGACGAAGAAGCCGTCGGTGCCCATCTTGTCCAGCGCGGCCTTGCCCATTCGGGTCATGGTGCGCATCGACACGACGACGTACTCCGAGTCGGTGATCTCCACGCCGAGCTTGGGATCCTCGGCGCCGAGCGGACCCATGCAGAACGGCACCACGTACATCGTGCGGCCGCGCATGCTGCCGCGGTACAGGTCGGTCATGATGCGACGCATCTCGGCCGGGTCCATCCAGTTGTTCGTGGGTCCGGCGTCGAGCTCGCGCTCGGTACAGATGAAGGTGCGCGATTCCACGCGCGCCACATCGGACGGATCGGACAGCGCAAGGTAGGAATTCGGCTTCTTCTTGTCGTCGAGCTTCTTGAAGGTGCCCGCCGCCTCGAGCTGCGCGCACAGCCGGGCGTTCTCCTCGTCGGAGCCGTCGGCGAAGACGACCCGATCGGGCTGAGTCAGCTCTGCGACCTCCCGGACCCAGGCAAGGAGCCCTTCGTGCTTCGTCGGTGCGGTGTCCAGACCGGGAATGGTCGCTGAGGTCATCAAAATCTCCTGCGTAGGTTTGTCTGCCAGGACCCTAGTAACAGGCGTCACTGGTACTTATCGCCCTTTTAACAAGGTTAACGCCCGTGACATACCCGGGGAAATTCGGATCCATGTCCGATCACTCACAGGAACGATTCAGAACGCCTGATCATGGGGCTTGGCCGGCGTGCAACTCCGCGCGCACGACGTCCAACGCCTTCTGCAGGGGCGGCAATCTTCGGTCCCGCAGCGCCGCAGCCCGCGCCGTGGCCACGGCATGCTCGCGCAGTTCGGTGTCGATCTCGCCGACGGCGGCCGTCGCGGCCTCGGCGTCGGCCTCGTCGCGCCTGGCCACGTCGGCGGTCAGTGCCGCTTCTGCGACCAGGACGCGGCCTGCCACCCGCTCCTCCAGGAAGCCCTGCAGCAGACTGGTCACCACACCGACCCAGCGGTCCAGCGTCGCGCGGTCGTTCAGCAGGCCCCGCATGCTGACCACCCAGACGGTGAGCAGCAGGCCGATGACCCCTCCCGCGGCCAGCCCGGCGAGGGTCAGGCCCGGCGCCAGCCCGGCGAAGAGTCGGCTGACACCCAGCGCCACCCCGAGACCGAATCCCGCGCCGAGCACCATCATCAGCCGGGTCTCCAGGCGGCGGGACTTCAGCGGCGGCGGCGCGAACGTGGGCGGCTCGGGGGGCGGCGGCGATTCCGGCGGGGTGAGCCCCAACTCGGTCGCCATGTCGGTGAGGTGCTTGGTGACGCCGGATTCGACTTCCTCGACCACCTCCCCGACGCGGGTGCCGACATAGTCCTCGAAACCCGCCAGCCGCCGCCGCGTCATCGACGCGGCGTCCTCCTGCAACTCCGATCGCACGGATGTGCACCGGTTGCGGGCGAAGTAGGCCAGCTGCACCTTCGCCTGTTGAATCTGACTGCGCAGCGCGATGGTTCGTTCGGACTTCGACACCCTGCGCTCACGCAGGATGGTTGCGCGTCGCTCGCGTAGTGCCGTCACCCTGGCCTGACGGTCACCTCCGGCGCCGTCCTTGTCGTAGCGCGCCATCACGGTCTGCAACCGGGATTCCCACGCCCGCAACCTGTTTCGTCGCTTGACACCGGCGTCGGCCAGCCGCGTCCGCAGCATCTCGACGAGGTCGTCGACGTTCGACTCGCCGAGATCGGGTGTCGCCGCGACGCCGACCCACGGCACGTCGCGGTAGCGCTCGGCGTGCGCGGCGAGCCGGGACCGGTCCTCGGCGAGCACGTCGCGCCAGTTGCGGTGCACGTCGATCTTGGACACCGCGCCGATCACCAGGTCGGTGTGCTGGGCAGCGAGATCGATCAGGGCACAATCGGATTCGGCGATGGGAGCGACGGCAGACACCACGAACACCACGGCTGCCGGCGCGTCGGCGGCCGTGATCTCGTCGGCCTCGACGAACTGCTGCTCGGGCAGCCGGTCACGCAGTGCGGCGATCAATCCCGTCGCGCCTGCCAGCCACGGCCCGGTCACCAGGACGACGTCGCGGCTCTCGACACCGGGTGAGCGCAGGCCCGGGTCGACCCCGGCGATCAGAGCGTCCACCTCGCCGACCGGATCGTCGGTGTGGTCGACGGCGGTCACGGTGGTCCCGCCCGCCGCGCGAGCCGAAGAGAGCCTCGGCAGATGTCGAGGCCGCAGCGGCGATGCAGCCCGTTGACGGGACCCCGGCTGTACCGATGCCAGTGCAGCGCGCGGCGCAGGTGACCATCGGCATCGGTGGCGTCGGCGTCACCATCGGCATCGTGCACCGTCAGCCCGGCGGCTCGCAGCACGTCGACGGCGGCGGCCATCGACGCGAGGACCACCTCGTCACCGGCCAAGAACTCCTCGACGGCGGGTGCACCGGCAGCGGCCATCGCGCGCAGCGACGCGAGCGCGGCCTGCGAGCGCTGATACCGCACCTCCGCGCCGAGCGCCGTCAACCGGGCCATCACCCGGTCGACCTGGCTGAGCCGGCGCAGCGTGGCCGGTAGGGCGGCGGCGGGGGTGCCCTGGCCGAGCGCAAGCACTGCGTGGGCGATGCCGAAGAGATCGAGGGTGTCCAGAAGCCGCTCGCGCATCCCGCGCGACAGCCCGTGCTCGGCGGACAGGAAGCCGTCGGTGGTGGACAGATCGCCCGGCTCGGCGCTCAGCACGCGGAGCGCATCGACGAGTTCGGTGTCCAGCGAGGCGACGGCCAGCAGACCGACCATCGGCACGACCGGCGCTCCGGTCCGCAGCTGGAGTTCGGCCGCCCGGCGATCGGCCACCGCGATCGGCCCGCCTGCACCGAAGCCGGCCAGATCGGCCTTGTTGAGCACGACCAGGGCCGGGCGGGGCGCCGCCAACAGCGCCAGGTCCTCGGGTTTGACTGCCTCGGCCACCACCACGACCGCGATGTCGGCATCGGCGCCTGCCGTGACCGTCAAGCCCTCCCGGGACAGGGCGGCCGCCACGGTCGACCGGCCGACGCCGTCACGCCCCCCGACCGTGACCCGTAGCGGTCCGGCAAGCTCGCCGACGAGCACCGATATCCGCGCATCCGCGCTACGGTGCGCCAACCGCCTCAGCTCGCCGGTGAAAATGTGATGGCCTTCCCTGGTCGCCTCATCGCGCACGATCTTCGCCCCCCTGTGCAAATGGTGGCATCTCCGCGGCCCCCGTGCGAGCGCTTGTTTTGGCGGGCAACGTCACTTTTCTAGGCAACTGTTGGGTATCAATCTGGCCCGCGATGCGGGTTCATCGGCCGCTATGGGCGACCATGGACGAATGCATGCGCAGCGCCGGGGTAGCAGCATGGCGCCCACCGTGAGGCGGCGATGACGCGGCCCGCATCGCATCTGCATCCCCGGGTGACGGCCTACCGGTCCCGGCGGTCGGCGGTCTCCGCAGGCCAGCAGGCGACGTGGGAGCGGCTGTGGCCGCAGGTGGGCACGAACGCCAGGTCCGAAGACGGGCCCGCCGGACTGCTCGACACCGAGGCATGGTTCGGCAGGTCGGCGCCGCTGGTGTGCGAGATCGGCAGCGGAACCGGCACCTCGACGCTGGCGATGGCCAAGGCCGAACCCGACGTCGACGTGATCGCCGTCGAGGTCTACCGGCGCGGACTGGCCCAACTGCTCAGCGCGATGGACCGCGAGGGGGTGACGAACATCCGGCTGGTGCGCGGCGACGGGGTCGACGTCCTCGAGCACATGCTGGCCCCCGAATCGCTGACCGGTGTGCGGGTGTTCTTCCCCGACCCGTGGCCCAAGGCCCGCCATCACAAACGCAGGCTGATCCAACCACCGACCGTCGCGCTGATCGCCGATCGCCTGCGGCCGGGCGGCATCCTGCACGCCGCGACCGACCACGCGGGCTACGCCGAGCAGATCGCCGAGGTCGGCGACGCCGAACCGCGGCTGAGCCGGATTCCCGCCGGCAGGCGAACGCCGATCTCGGTATCGCGGCCGACCACCAAATACGAGTCGAAGGGGCGCGACGCGGGAAGCCCCATCACCGAACTGCTCTGGGAGAAATCGCGATGAGCGCTCGCGCGAAGAGCCTTTGGAGCTGACGATGAGCATCACCGAAGAGATCATCGAGACGCCGACACCGACGCCGGGCACGTCGCGGGTCCTGCTGGTGTGGGATGCGCCCAACCTCGACATGGGCCTTGGATCGATCCTCGGCGGCCGCCCGACGGCGGCCCACCGACCTCGATTCGACGCGCTGGGCCGCTGGCTGCTTGCCCGCACCGCCGACCTTTCCGCCGCGCACGCGGGGCCCGGTGACGTCTCCGTCGAACCGGAGGCCACCGTCTTCACCAACATCGCCCCTGGCAGCGCCGACGTGGTGCGGCCGTGGGTCGAGGCGCTGCGCAACGTGGGCTTCGCGGTGTTCGCGAAGCCGAAGATCGACGAGGACAGCGATGTCGACGTCGACATGCTCGACCACATCGCCCTGCGCCGCAGCGAGGGGCTGGCCGGGCTGATCGTGGCCTCGGCGGACGGACAGGCCTTTCGTGCGCCGTTGGAGGAGATCGCCCGCGCGGGTACCCCTGTTCAGGTGCTCGGATTTCGCGAACATGCGAGTTGGGCGCTAGCCTCGGATACTTTGGAGTTCGTCGACCTGGAAGACATCCCAGGTGTGTTTCGGGAACCACTACCGCGGATCGGCCTTGATTCGCTGCCCGAGCAGGGGGCTTGGCTGCAGCCATTCCGGCCGCTGTCCTCGCTACTGGCCTCGCGGGTATGAACAATTGAAACTGCGCGCGGCGCATATTGAGACTTAGTGAGTTAGGAGCTTAGGTGTTCGCCTGGTGGGGCCGTACGGTCTACCGCTACCGATACATCGTTATCGGTGTGATGGTCGCACTGTGCCTTGGCGGCGGCGTCTACGGCATCAGCCTCGGCCAGCATGTCACGCAGAGCGGTTTTTATGACGAGGGCAGCCAGTCGGTGCACGCCTCGGTGGTCGCCGACAAGGCCTACGGCCGAGACACCTCCGGTCACATCATCGGCATCTACACCGCGCCCGAGGGCAAGACGGTCGACGATCCGGCGTTCCAGAAGAAGATCCTGGACAACCTCGCCGAGGTCGAGAAGACCCACCCCGATCAGATCCTCCGGTCGATCGGCTACTTCAAGAGCCCCGAAGTGCTCAAGAACATGGCCGACGCCGACAAACAACACGCGTTCATGTCGATCCAGCTCAAGGGTGACAACGACGACGCGATCCTGAACAACTACAACAAGAACGTCGGCGAGGACGGCAAAACCGTCAAGGAAGCGCTCAACATCGACGGCGTCGACGTCCAGCAGGCCGGCCTCCAGCCGTTGGCCAGCGAGTTGACCGGCACCATCGGCGAAGACCAGCAGCGCGGCGAACTGCTCGGCGTGCCGCTGGTCATGGTGGTGCTGTTCTTCGTGTTCGGCGGCGTCATCGCGGCCAGCCTCCCGATGATCGTCGGCGGCCTGACCATCGCCGGGTCGCTCGGCATCATGCGCCTGCTCGCCGAGTTCATCCCCGTGCACTTCTTCGCCCAACCGGTGGTGACGCTGGTCGGCCTCGGTATCGCGATCGACTTCGGGCTCTACATCGTCAGCCGGTTCCGCGAGGAGATCGCCGAGGGCTACGACACCGAGGCCGCCGTCCGTCGCACGATGATGACGTCGGGCCGCACGGTGACGTTCTCCGCGGTGATCATCGTCGCCTCCGCGCTGCCGCTGCTGCTGTTCCCGCAGGGCTTCCTGAAGTCCATCACCTACGCGATCATCGCCACGGTCATGCTGTCGGCGATCCTGTCGATCACCGTGCTCGCCGGTGCGCTGGCCATCGTCGGACCCAACATCGACGCGCTCGGTGTGCGCACCCTGCTGCGGGTGCCGTTCCTGCGGAACTGGTCGTTCTCCCGGCGGATCATCGACTGGTTCGCCGAGAAGACGCAGAAGACCAAGACCCGCGAAGAGGTCGAGAAGGGTTTCTGGGGCAAGCTCGTCAACCGCGTGATGAAGCGGCCCATCGCCTTCGCCGCGCCGATCATCATCGTGATGATCCTGCTGATCATCCCGCTCGGGCAGTTGTCGCTCGGCGGCATCAGCGAGAAGTACCTGCCGCCGGACAACACCGTGCGTCAGGCCCAGGAGGAGTTCGACAAGACCTTCCCCGGTTTCCGCACCGAGCCGCTGACCATCGTCATCGAGAGCGACAACGGCGAACCCGTCACCGACGCGCAGATCGCCGAGGTCCGCAACAAGGCGATGTCGATCCCGGGCTTCATCGACCCCAACAACGACCCGAGCAAGATGTGGCAGGAACGCCCGTACCTCGACGGGGCGTCGAAGGACCCGTCGGTCCGGGTGATCCAGAACGGCTTGGAGAACCGCAACGACGCCGCCAAGAAGATCGAGGAACTGCGCGCGATACCGCCGCCGCACGGCCTGACCGTCTCCGTCGGCGGCACCCCTGCGCTCGAGCAGGACAGCATCCACAGCCTGTTCGACAAGCTGCCCCTGATGGTGACCGTGCTCATCGTGACCACGACGATCCTGATGTTCCTCGCGTTCGGGTCGGTGGTGTTGCCGATCAAGGCGGCGGTGATGAGCGCGCTGACGCTCGGATCCACGATGGGCGTGCTGACCTGGATGTTCGTCGACGGCCACGGCTCCGGGTTGATGAACTACACGCCACAGCCGCTGATGGCGCCGATGATAGGCATGATCATCGCGATCATCTGGGGGCTGTCCACCGATTACGAGGTCTTCCTGGTGTCGCGCATGGTGGAGGCGCGCGAGCGCGGCATGTCCACCGCGGAGGCGATCCGGATCGGTACCGCCACCACGGGTCGACTGATCACCGGTGCCGCGCTGATCCTCGCGGTCGTCGCGGGCGCGTTCGCGTTCTCCGACCTGGTGATGATGAAGTACCTGGCCTTCGGCCTGCTGATCGCGTTGCTGTTGGACGCCACCGTGATCCGCATGTTCCTGGTGCCCGCGGTCATGAAGTTGCTCGGCGACGACTGCTGGTGGGCGCCGAAGTGGATGAAGCGACTCCAGGAGCGGCTCGGCCTCGGCGAGACCGAACTGCCCGACGAACGCAAGCGGCCCGCGGTGCACGAGCCAGGTGAACCCGAGGCGGCGCTCGTCGGCGCGGGCGCCCCGGTGC
>JAEZKH010000198.1 GCA_023415515.1 Actinomycetes bacterium | reverse complement strand
GGGCCTGCCAGCGGCGGCCCCGGCATCGGGGGAGGAGCGATGTCGAGTGGCGCCGCGGGCGGCGATTCGACACCGGGGGGCAGCGCTTCCGGTGGCAGCTGCGGCTGCACCGGGGCGGGAGGGTTGGTGCCGATGCAGAACACCGCACAGTTCTGCATCGGTTGTTGCTGCGGCTGCGGCTGCTGTTGCTGCTGCATCGCCTGCATCCACGGCGGCATCCAGGACGGCATCTCCGGCGCCTGGCTGGGCGGCGCCGCCAACGGCGTCGCTTCCGACGCGGGTCCCGGTAGCGGACCGAAACCGGTGAGCTGGCCTGCCACGTCCGTGCGGGTTTGATTCACCAGCGGGATCATGGCCAGGGGATCGTTGGCGGGCAGCCCGAGGGCGTTCATCGGCAGCCCGGGCCCCAGTCCCTGGTAGTTGTCCAGGTGAGCGTCGGCGATCGGCGGAATCGGCCCGGTGATCGGTGGCAGGTCGACGGGCACGACGCCCGTCGCGTACGCGGCAGCCCACCCCAGCACGTTCTGGGCGTATGCCATCGAGTTGTTGTACCGCAGGATCGCGGCCATCACCTGCGACTGGTCCCGCAGGTTCAGGCCGCCGCTGCACAGGTAGCGCGCGGCGGCCAGGCTTGCGTCGAACACGTTCTGCACATCAGCTTTGCCGTCACCGTTGCCGTCCGACGCGTAGCGCGACCATGTGCCCGGCAGGAACTGCATCGGTCCGAGCGCGCGGGCGTAGGTGACCCGGTTTGCGCTGCGGCTCAACTCGATCACCTCGTTGCCCGGCAGCGTGCCGTCCAGCGAGGGCCCGTAGATGGGCCTGGCCGCCGATCCGGACGCGTCGGTCGAGCCGCCGTTGGCGTGCATCGACTCGATGCGCCCGATGCCTGCGAGCAGGTTCCAACTGATGCCGCAGCCTGGGTACGACGCAGCCATCATCCGTTCGGCGTTCTGGTACGCGTTCAAGGCGATCATCGGAATACGAAGGGAGCCAGGCGAACTCACCACCACCGACGGCGGTGGCGCGGATATGCCACCGGTCGACGCGATGCGGAACGGCGTCGGCGTCTTGGTGATCGCCACGACCGACGCGCCGTCGGGATTGATCGGCGACGGGGCGACGGCGGCCAGCGGCGTCACCGCGGAATCCCGCACGGGCGACACCGAGCCGGGCGACGCGGCGACGGCTCCGGCGAAGACGAGGGGGGTGATGGCGGCGATGCCGATCGCGGGTGAGCGCACAGCACGCGCGGCGCGGCTCCGCACCGCCTCCAGCGCGGCTCCTCCCCCTATGTGCACTCGACCGTCCTAAGTTCGCGCCGCCTTGTGAACCAAGTCACCATACCTACTGGATTCCTGCAGCGTTACGACAATGCCTGACCTCGATCAATTCGACTTTTTGGCGCGACGCTCACCGGAGTGGGGTTTGGCCGAGCCGTCCGTAGCGGCTTCGGGCAGATCCGAAGCCCGCATTTCGTGCAGCATCTCGCGGATCTCGTCGAGTTCACGGCGGAGGTAGTCGCGCGTGGCGACCTCGCCGACGGCCAGCCGCAACGCGGCCAGCTCGCGGGCCAGATATTCGGTGTCGGCCTTGGTCTGCTCGGCGCGGCGCCGGTCTTCTTCCAGCGAGACCCGGTCCCGGTTCTCCTGGCGGTTCTGCGCCAGCAGGATCAGCGGCGCCGCGTAGGCGGCCTGCGTCGAGAAAGCCAGGTTGAGCAGGATGAACGGATACGGATCCCAGCGCAGCTTCACAGCGGACAGGTTCAGCGCTATCCAGACGATGACGATCATGGTCTGCCATGCCAGATAGCGGCCGGTGCCAAGGAACCGCGCGATGGACTCGCTGAACTGCCCGACCGCCTCGGCGTCGAAGTTGAACGCGAAGCTGCGCCGCGATGTGCGCGGCGTGTCAAGCCGCTGGCGCGACGTCAGATCGCTCATGAGGTGACCTCGGCGCTGGGCAGATCCGGCTCCTCACGTTCGCGCCAGTCATCGGGCAGCAGGTGGTCCAGGACGTCGTCGACGGAGACCGCGCCAAGCAGATGGCCCTCGTCGTCGACCACAGGACCGCAGACCAAGTTGTAGGCGGCGAAATAGCGGGTGACGGCCGTCAGCGGATCGTCGGCGCCGAGGCTGGGCAGATCGGTGTCCAGGATCCCGCCGACCAGCGCCGCGGGAGGCTCGCGAAGAAGCCGTTGCAGGTGCACACAGCCCAGATAGCGTCCGGTCGGGGTGGCCGTGGGCGGGCGCACGACGAACACCAGCGAGGCCAGCGCCGGGGTCAGGTCGGGGTCGCGCACGCGCGCCAGCGCTTCGGCGACCGTGGTGTCCGGGGCGATCGCCACCGGCTCCGAGGTCATCAGGCCGCCGGCGGTGTCCGGCGAGTGGGCCAGCAGGCGCCGCACGTCCTCGGAGTCTTCGGGGTCCATCCGGCGCAGGAACAGCTCCGCGTCGGCCGGGGTCATCGTGCCCAACAGGTCGGCGGCGTCGTCGGGGTCCATCGCCTCGAGCACGTCGGCGGCGCGCTCCGGCTCCAACTGCCGCAACATGTTGGCCTGCTCGTCTTCCGGCAGCTCCTGCAGCACGTCGGCGAGCCGCTCGTCGTCGAGCGCGCGCACCACCTCGAACCGGCGCTTGGCGGGCAACTCGCGGATGGCCTCGGCCACCTCGATCGGTCGCTGCCCTTCGAACTGCTCCAGCAGTTGGGCGACCCCCTGCCCCGGCATCGCCAGACCCGACGGGGTCAGGCCCTGAACCCGCTGCCAGTCGACGACGTCGACGTTGCGGCGACGGCCGAGGCGGCGCGCAGGGGGGCGCACGGCGACCTTGGTGACCAACCAGTCGCGGGTCCTGGACTGCTCGATGCCCAGATCGACGACGACGACGTCGACTCCGGCCAGCTCGGGCAGATCGGGGTCGTCGACGCGGACCCGCGTCTCGATCACCTGGCCCAGGACGAGCACCTCGCCGGGCCGCTGCGAGAACTTGCGCAGCGAGACGTTGGCGGTGAGCAACGTGACGGCGCTCGGGTCGATCGCGGTCACCCGGCCGATCGGCACGAAGATGCGGCGCCGGGTGAGAAGCTCGACGACGAGTCCGAGGACCCGGGGTTGGTGGCGGACGATGCTGATGCTGACCACCACGTCGCGGACGCGGCCGATGGACTCCCCGTCGGGGCCCAGCACCACCATTCCCGCGAGCCGGGCCGCGTAGACCCTGTTCACCGCCGCCATGACTCAAAGGGTAAAGAGTGTGGTTGTGGAAAACCGGTATCGACCCCGCCGAACGATCCTTTCCGTGCCGGGCAGCAGCGCCAAGATGATCGAGAAGGCGAAGGGGCTGTCCGCCGACGAGGTGTTCCTCGATCTGGAGGACGCCGTCGCGCCGGACGCCAAGGAGGAGGCCCGCACGCAGGTCGCGATGGCGCTGGCCGACTCCGGCTGGGCGAGGCAACTGCGCGGGGTGCGGGTCAACGACTGGACGACGCCGTGGACCTACGCCGACACCATCGAGGTCGTCTCGACCGCGGGGGCGTCGCTGGACGTCATCGTGCTGCCCAAGGTCACCGACGTCTCGCACATCACCGCGCTCGATCTGCTGTTGACCCAGTTGGAGACCACCCACGGCCTGCAGGCAGGCCGGATCGGCATCGAGGCACAGATCGAGAATGCGCAGGGGCTGACCAACATCGACGCGATCGCGGCGGGCCCGCGCGTGCAGGCGCTCGTGCTCGGACCCGCGGACATGGCCGCCAGCCTCAATATGCGCACGCTGGAGGTGGGCGAGCAACCCGAGGGCTACGACGTCGGTGACGCACACCACCATGTGCTGATGCGGATCCTCATCGCCGCGCGCACGCACGGCGTGCTGGCGATCGACGGGCCCTATCTCAAGGTGCGCGACGTCGACGGGTTCCGCAGAGTTGCGGGCCGCTCGGCGGCGCTCGGCTATGACGGCAAGTGGGTGCTGCATCCGGATCAGATCGCGGCGGGCAACGAGCTTTTCAGTCCGCGCCAGGCCGACTACGACCACGCCGAGCTGATCCTCGAGGCCTACGAATGGCACACCTCACGCGCAGGCGGGGCGCGCGGTGCGGTGATGCTCGGCGACGAGATGATCGACGAAGCCAGCCGCAAGATGGCATTGGTGATCGCGGGCAAGGGCCGTGCGGCGGGAATGACCCGAGAGGCCGAGCCCTTCAAACCGCCGAGCTAGCCGCGAAACCCTATGGCGCCCAATTCCATCCACTGGCGGCGATGCCGACGACGAAGACGAAGTACAGCAGGAACAGCGCGGCGACCACGCCGCCGACGATCGTTCCCGCCAGCGCGAGACCGTAACCGTCCTGGCCCGTGCGCCTGCATTCGCGCATCGCGATGATGCCGAGGATCAGTCCCGCGATCGAGGGCAGCCCACAGAACATCAAACCGCCCAGCGCGGTGACCAACGACGCGATCGCCTTGCCGTTGGTGCCGGGCGGTCTGCCCGGCCGGTACGGGTCGTATGGCGGATAGCCCGGATACGGCGGCGGGGGCGGATAGCCGCCGCCCAGCGGGTACACCGGCGGCGGCAACGGCGGGTAGCCCGTCGGATAGTCCACGGGCGCATACGGATCCCGCTGCTCGGCAGCCTGCTCCAGCGGCGGATATTCACCGCCGCGGAACGGTTGCTCGTACGGGTTGGTCATGTCACGAGCTGAGCGCGAACACCGTCCAGATGATGCTGATGATCAACGTCGCGACGCCGACGGCGATGCCTGCGACGGCAAGACCGTGGCCACCCTGTCGCTTCTCCTTGATCTGGTTGAGTGCGACCACCCCGAGCCCGATCCCGACGAGCGAGCCGAGGGTGCACAGAATTCCGATCAGCGACGCCACCAGCGACCAGATCGCCAGCTGGTTGGTCTCCGGCTGCGGCTGCCCGTAGGCACCGCCGTAACCGGGATAGCCCTTCCCCGGATAGGCCGATGGCGGCGGTGGATAGCCGCCGGGCGTCGCGCCGTACGGCGGCGGCGGCGGGGGATACGCCTGGGCGCCGTATCCGGGCTGGCCGCTGAGCCCCGACGGGTCGGGGTATGGCGGCGGGAAGCCGGATTGCTGCGCGCCTGCCGACGGATAGCCGGGCGGTGGCGGCGGGTAGGGCGGGTAGGTCTGCGGCGGAAAGCCGGCCTGACCGAAATCGGTGGACGGCGGTTGGTAGCCGTGCGGGGGCGTGTCGAAGGTGGTGGGGCCCGCGGCGTACCCGGGCGGGACGAACTGTTCGGTCGGCGGCTGTGCGGGCGGGACGAACTGCTCGGTGGCTGCCGAGGGCGGCGTGAACTGCTGCGTGGGGGGCTGCGGCGGTGACTGGTCGTCCTGCTGCTGCGAGTGCTCGATCGATGGCGCCTCATACCCTCCGGACGACGGCTCCGACGAGCTCGAGGTGGCGTCGGATGCTGGCGTTTCGGAGGATTCCTCGCCCGGATTCGTCATGCTGTTCAACCTAGCGTATGCGCTGGTACCCGTGGTCGGAGTGGCCGTTGGGCACCAACTCGGGCGCCGGAGCGTTGATTGTGCGAGGCGATGAGATTTCTCGACTCGGATGAAGGAGAATGAGGATCCATGACCAACCCCCTCCAGCCCGGACAAGCTCCCGGCGCGACACCGGGCGCGCCGACGACCCCGGCCAGGGGGCCCGCCGCCCTACCGACCCCGCCGAAGGGTTGGCCGATCGGCTCGTACCCGACCTACGCCGAGGCGCAGCGCGCCGTCGATTACCTCTCCGATCAGGAGTTTCCAGTCCAGCAGGTGACGATCGTCGGCGTCGACCTGATGCAGGTCGAACGGGTCACCGGTCGTCTGACCTGGCCCAAGGTGCTCGGCGGCGGTGTGATCAGCGGGGCGTGGCTCGGTCTGTTCATCGGCCTGATCCTCGGCTTCTTCAGCGAGAACCCGTGGGCTTCGCTGATCACCGGCCTGGTCGCGGGCGTTTTCTTCGGCTTGATCACATCGGCGATCCCCTACGCGATGGCTCGCGGCACAAGAGATTTCAGTTCGACGATGCAGCTGGTCGCGGGCCGCTACGACGTGCTCTGTGACCCGCAGAGCGCCGAGAAGGGTCGGGATCTGCTGGCGCGCTTGACCATATAGCGCGGGCTTCCGCCCCGCCGCCGCGTCGACGACTGGCAGAGGCGCAGGTCACGATCGTGCTGCGGTCACCGACGCGCCGCCGTGCAGTGTTGCAAATCACGCACAGCTAGCTCTACGGTTCTGACCGCGGGAGTTCCCCGCCTAGCCGCGCTCCGGCGGCGACTTCGACATGCGGGACAGGAGGCCGGTCGTGCACGCACGTCGACTGTGTGCAGCGGCACTGGCGGCTGTGACGACGGCATCGGTGGTCACCGCCTGCAGTTCCGGCGGTGGCGGGATCGTCATCAACTACTACACCCCGGCGAGCGAGATGGCGACGTTCACCGCCGTCGCCAAGCGCTGCAACGAAGAACTGGCAGGCCGCTTCAGGATCCAGCAGATCAGCTTGCCGAAGGAGGCCGACGCCCAGCGTCTGCAACTGGCGAGACGCCTCACCGGCAACGACAAGACGCTGGATCTGATGGCCCTCGACGTGGTGTGGACGGCCGAATTCGCCGAAGCGGGCTGGGCGTTGCCGCTGTCCGACGACCCGTCCGGGCAGGCCGAGCGCGACGCCACCACGAATACGCTGCCCGGACCACTCGAGACGGCGAAGTGGCAAGACAAGTTGTATGCCGCACCGATCACGACAAACACCCAGTTGCTCTGGTATCGAGCGGATTTGATGGACAAGCCGCCGGACACATGGGACGCGATGGTGGCCGAGGCGACCAGGCTGCACGCCGCTGGAAAGCCGAGTTGGATTGCGCTGCAGGCCAAGCAGTACGAGGGTTTGGTGGTCTGGTTCAACACATTGTTGGAAAGTGCGGGCGGCCAGGTGCTGTCCGACGACGGCAAAACCGTCACGCTGACCGACACCCCCGAGCATCGGGCGGCGACGGTGAAGGCGTTGCAGATCATGAAGTCTGTTGCCACCGCGCCAGGGGCCGACCCGTCGATCACACAGACCGACGAGGGCACCGCGCGGCTCGCCCTCGAGCAGGGCAAAGCCGCGCTCGAGGTGAACTGGCCCTTCGTACTGCCCTCGATGTTGGAGAACGCCGTCAAGGGCGGGGTGAGTTTCCTTCCGCTCAACGAGGATCCGGCACTGTCGGGCAGCATCAACGATGTCGGAACATTCTCGCCGACGGACGAACAGTTCGATGCCGCCTACGACGCCAGCAGGAAGGTGTTCGGCTTCGCGCCGTATCCGGGTGTGCAGCCGGGGGAGCAGGCAAAGGTGACGCTGGGCGGCCTCAATGTGGCGGTGGCTCCCACCACCCAGCACCGATCCGAGGCGTTCGAGGCGATGCGGTGTCTGCGCAGCGTCGAGAACCAGCGCTACACCTCGGTCGAGGGCGGATTGCCCGCCGTGCGCACCTCGCTGTACGACGACCCGGCGTTCCAGAAGAAGTATCCGCAGTACGCGATCATCCGCGAACAGCTCACCAACGCAGCTGTCCGCCCGGCCACACCCGTCTATCAGGCCGTGTCCACGCGCATTTCGGCGACGCTGGCGCCCATCACCGACATCGAGCCGGAGAGTACGGCCGACGAGCTGACAGAGGCGGTCCAGAAGGCCATCGACGGTAAGGGGCTGATCCCGTGACGGCCACCCTGGAGAACCACGACGCGCCGAAGGCGCCGGCCCGGGCGGCCGGCGGCGCCGGCGACGACAAGAAGTCGGACCGCAGGCTCGCGTACCTGCTGATCGCGCCCGCCGTCGTGCTGATGTTGGCGGTGACCGCCTACCCGATCGGCTACGCGGTATGGCTGAGCCTGCAGCGCTACAACCTGGCCGCGCCCGACGACACCGCGTTCGTCGGCCTGTCGAACTATCAGACCGTTCTCACCGACCGGTACTGGTGGACCGCGTTCCTCGTGACGCTGGCCATCACGATCGTCTCGGTGGCGATCGAGTTCGTGCTCGGCATGGCGCTCGCCCTGGTGATGCACCGGACCATCTTCGGCAAGGGTGTGGTGCGCACCGCGATCCTGATCCCGTACGGCATCGTCACCGTCGCGGCGTCCTACAGCTGGTACTACGCATGGACACCGGGAACCGGGTATCTGGCCAACTTCCTGCCCGCGGGCAGCGCGCCGCTGACCGAGCAGCTTCCCTCGCTTGCCATCGTCGTACTCGCGGAGGTGTGGAAGACCACGCCGTTCATGGCACTGCTGCTGCTCGCCGGGCTGGCGCTGGTGCCCCAGGATCTGCTGAACGCCGCTCAGGTCGACGGTGCGGGTGCCTGGAAGCGGTTGGTCAAAGTGATTCTGCCGCTTATCAAGCCGGCGATCTTGGTGGCGCTGCTATTCCGCACGCTCGACGCGTTCCGCATCTTCGACAACATCTACGTGCTCACCGGCGGAGCCAACAACACCGGATCGGTGTCGATCCTCGGCTACGACAACCTGTTCAAGGCGTTCAACCTCGGGCTCGGCTCGGCGATCAGCGTGTTGATCTTCCTGTCGGTCGCGATCATCGCGTTCATCTACATCACGATCTTCGGTGCATCGGCGCCAGGATCCGACGAGGAGAGGCGCTGATGTCCGAAGCTGACGATGCGGGCCGGCGGCCCGATGAGGAAGCGAGCAGACATGTCTGAGCGGGTCGGCGCGGGACGGGCGACGGGATGGGCCGTCGTCAACATCCTGGTGGTGATCTATGCGCTGTTCCCCGTGCTGTGGATTCTGTCGCTGTCGCTGAAGCCGACGTCAACGGTCAAGGACGGCAAGCTCATTCCGACCGAGATCACGTTCGACAACTACAAGGGCATTTTCTCGGGGAGCGCGTTCAGCTCGGCGCTGATCAACTCGATCGGCATCGGATTGATCACCACCGTGATCGCGGTTGTCGTCGGCGGGATGGCGGCCTACGCGGTCGCGCGCCTTCAGTTCCCAGGCAAGCGGCTGCTCGTCGGTGTCGCGCTGCTGATTGCGATGTTTCCGCAGATCTCGTTGGTGACACCGATTTTCAACATGTGGCGGAGCCTCGGCCTGTTCGACACCTGGCCCGGCCTGATCATCCCGTACATCACGTTCGCGCTACCGCTGGCCATCTACACGCTTTCGGCGTTCTTCCGGGAGATCCCATGGGATCTGGAGAAGGCGGCCAAGATGGACGGTGCGACGCCGGCGCAGGCGTTTCGCAAGGTGATCGCGCCGCTGGCGGCGCCCGGCATTGTCACCGCGGCGATCCTGGTGTTCATCTTCGCGTGGAACGATCTTTTGCTCGCGCTGTCGTTGACGGCCACCGAGCGCGCGATCACCGCGCCGGTGGCGATCGCAAACTTCACCGGCAGTTCGCAGTTCGAGGAGCCGACCGGATCCATTGCGGCGGGCGCAATGGTGATCACGATTCCGATCATCATCTTTGTTCTAATCTTCCAACGGCGGATCGTCGCTGGATTGACTTCGGGTGCGGTGAAGGGGTAGTTCGATGGCCGAGATCGTGTTGGACCGGGTGACCAAGAGTTACCCCGACGGCGCCACGGCCGTGAAGGATCTCTCCGTCACGATCGCCGACGGCGAGTTCATCATCCTTGTGGGTCCCTCCGGCTGCGGTAAGTCGACCACGCTGAACATGATCGCGGGGCTGGAGGAGATCACCTCCGGCGAGTTGCGCATCGGCGGCGAACGGGTCAACGACAAGGCACCCAAGGACCGCGACATCGCGATGGTCTTCCAGTCATATGCGCTCTATCCGCACATGACGGTCCGGCAGAACATCGCATTTCCCCTGACGCTGGCCAAGGTGAACAAGGCCGACATCGCCGCCAAGGTCGAAGAGACCGCGAAGATCCTCGACCTCACCGCACTTCTGGATCGCAAGCCCGCGCAGCTGTCGGGCGGTCAGCGGCAACGGGTGGCGATGGGACGCGCGATCGTGCGCAACCCCAAGGCGTTCCTGATGGACGAGCCGTTGTCCAACCTCGACGCCAAGCTGCGCGTCCAGATGCGATCGGAAATCGCCCGGCTTCAGAACCGATTGGGCACAACGACGGTCTACGTCACGCACGACCAGACCGAGGCCATGACGCTCGGGGACCGCGTGGTCGTCATGCGGGGCGGTGTGGCCCAACAGATCGGCACACCGGAGGAGCTGTACTCCAGGCCGGCGAACCTGTTCGTCGCCGGCTTCATCGGGTCGCCCGCGATGAACTTCTTCCCCGCGACCTTGACCGACGTCGGCGTCAAACTGCCGTTCGGCGAGGTGACGCTCACCCAAGAGGTGCACGACGTGCTCGCCGAGCACGACAGGCCGAACAACGTCATCGTCGGCATTCGGCCAGAGCACATCGAGGACGCCTCGCTGATCGACACCTACGCGCGTATCCGGGCGCTGACCGCTGAGGTGACGGTCGAGTTCGTCGAGTCGCTCGGCGCCGATAAGTACGTCCATTTCAAGTCCGAGGGCGCAGGCGCGCAGGCGGCACAGCTCGCGGAGCTGGCCGCTGAGTCCGGTGTCGGCGAGAACGAGTTCGTGGCAAGGGTTTCCACCGAGTCGAAGGTGGTAGCGGGCAATAAGGTCGAGTTGGCCTTCGACACCACGAAGCTGGTGATCTTCGATGCCGACTCGGGCGCCAACCTGTCCATCCCGCCTGCCGGCGCGCGTGAGAAGACTGCGCCACCGCCACCGCCACCGCCGCCCTCGCAGGAGGAGCAGTCACCGCCGCCTGCCGAGTGACCGATGTCCTGACGGAGGTGCGCGCTCACCTGCGCGCCCACTTCGCGCGGGAGCCCGATGCGGCCAGTGTGACCTTCCTCGGCACGCAGTCCTTCGATGTGCTGCGGTTCGGGCCAGACGATGGCGACGTCGTTCATTATGTGTCGCTGGGGTGTTCGCGCGAGCCGATGATCGATCCCGCCGCGTTCGCCGCGGATCCGGTGCGCGGTCCGCGCTCCGAGGTGATGGTCGCGTTGCGCGGACCCACCCCGAAAGGTCTGGCCCGCAACGTCGCGGTGTTGGCCGCAGCGCCTGCGGTCGAAGGGTTGGTGCTCGCCCCCGATGCACTCGTCGACCTCGGCACACCGTTGTGGGACGGCGCAGCATTCACCGCATTTCTGTTGAGCGACAGCGGGATCGGCGACATCGAATTGCCTGCACCCGCCGAGCCCGTCGTCGTGTTGTCGGCGACGCCGATCACACCGACCGAGGCGGCGTGGGTGCGGCTGAAGGGAGCCGAGGCGATGCGCGAGGCGTGGCGGACCGACAACATCGACGTCCTCGACCCGAACCGACGCGCCTCGTCGCCCAGCTGACTTCTCGCCGAAACGACATTCCGGTACACAAATGTCGAGTAAGGGCGTACCGGAATGTCGTTTCGCGGGAAATCTAGAGCCAGTGGTTGTGCCGGAACGTGCGGTGCAGCAGGAAGCAGATGCAGAACATCACCAGCAGCACCGCCGGGTAGCCGAAGGTCCACTGCAGTTCGGGCATGTGCGTGAAGTTCATCCCGTAGATGCCCGCCAGCGCGGTCGGCACGGCCGCGATCGCCACCCACGCCGAGATCTTGCGCATGTCGACGTTCTGCTGCATGGCGACCTTGCCGAGCGCGGCCTGCACCAGCGAGCTGAGCATCTCGTCGTAACTGGTGATCCGGTCGGAGGCCTGGATGTTGTGGTCGAGCACGTCGCGCATGTAGCGCCGGACCTCGACCGAGATGAGGTCGTTGTGGTCGGAGTGGAGTCGTTGTAGCGCAAGCGTCAAAGGCCCTACCGCGCGGCGTAATTCGACGACCTCGCGCTTGAGCAGGTAGATGCATTCGATGTTGGTGTGCGTGCGCGGCGAGAAGATGTCCTCTTCCATCGCGTCGATGTCGGTCTCGATCAGGTCGGTGACGTCGAGGTAGTTGTCGACGACGTGGTCGGCGATCGCGTGCATGATCGCGTACGGGCCCAGCTTGAGCAGCGCGGGCGAGGCCTCCACGTGGCGTCGTACGCCGGCCAGCTCGCCGTGCTCGCCGTGTCGGACCGTCACGACGAAGTCGGCTCCGACGAACACCATGATCTCGCCGGTTTCGACGATCTCTCTTGCGTTGGCGACCGATTCGTGCTCGATGTAGTTCACCGTCTTGAGCACCATGAACAGCGTCTTGTCGTAGCGCTCGAGCTTGGGCCGCTGGTGGGCGTGCACGGCGTCCTCGACCGCGAGTTCGTGCAGTCCGAACACGTCACCGACGGCCTGCATCTGGTGTTCGTCGGGTTCGTGCAACCCGATCCACACGAACGCGTCGCGGCCCTCTGACCCGAGTTCGTGCACTTTGTTCAGCGCTGCGGCGTGGGTGTACTTGCCGGGCAACCGTTTACCGTCGACGTAGATGCCGCAGTCGACCATGGCGCGCGCGACGGGCACGTGGATCGTCTTCGCGTCGGCGCCGGGGTGGGCGTGCTTGGGGCGGACGGGACGAAGGGCGGGTGGCAGCGCGCCGCGGAACGAAGGCATCGCAGCACCTCCTGTCGCGGCGCGGGCCGATTCGGCCCGGATAATGCTACGCGCAGGCGGTTGTGGACCGCCGGTTTCGCGCTGTCGCCGGTGCGCTAGTTTCGACCACGGAATACCTCTCTGCCTTAGGAGCCTGACGACGTGAGCACTTCTCCCCTCAAGGTCGCGGTGACCGGAGCCGCCGGCCAGATCGGCTACAGCCTTCTGTTCCGCTTGGCCAGCGGCTCGTTGCTCGGCCCTGACCGCCCGATCGAACTCCGTCTGCTCGAAATCGAGCCCGCGCTCAAGGCGCTCGAGGGCGTCGTGATGGAACTCGACGACTGTGCCTTCCCGTTGCTCTCGGGCGTCGAGATCGGCGCCGACGCCAACAAGATCTTCGACGGGGCGAACCTCGCGCTGCTGGTCGGCGCCCGGCCCCGCGGTCCAGGCATGGAGCGCAGCGACCTCCTCGAAGCCAACGGTGCGATCTTCACCGCGCAGGGCAAGGCGCTCAACGAGGTGGCCGCCGACGACATCCGCATCGGCGTGACCGGGAACCCCGCCAACACCAATGCGCTCATCGCGATGTCCAACGCCCCCGACATCCCGAAGGAGCGGTTCACGGCGCTGACCCGCCTCGACCACAACAGGGCCATCTCCCAGTTGGCCCGCAAGACGGGTGCCAAGGTCACCGACATCAAGAAGATGACGATCTGGGGCAACCACTCGGCCACCCAGTACCCCGACGTGTTCCACGCCGAGGTCGGTGGACGCAACGCCGCCGAGGTCGTCAACGACCAGGGCTGGATCGAGAACGACTTCATCCCCACCGTCGCCAAGCGCGGTGCGGCGATCATCGACGCCCGCGGCGCCTCGTCGGCCGCGTCGGCGGCGTCGGCCACCGTCGACGCCGCCCGCGAC
>JAEZKH010000339.1 GCA_023415515.1 Actinomycetes bacterium | reverse complement strand
TCATCGTCGGCGCAGGCGGAGCGGGCATGCGCGCCGCGGTCGAGGCGGGCCCACGGGTGCGCACCGCGGTGCTGACCAAGCTGTACCCGACCCGCTCCCACACCGGCGCCGCCCAGGGCGGCATGTGCGCGGCGCTGGCCAATGTCGAAGAGGACAACTGGGAGTGGCACACCTTCGACACCGTCAAGGGCGGCGATTACCTCGCCGACCAGGATGCCGTCGAGATCATGTGCAAGGAAGCCATCGATGCGGTGCTCGACCTGGAAAAGATGGGGATGCCGTTCAACCGCACCCCCGAGGGCCGCATCGACCAGCGCCGGTTCGGTGGGCACACCCGCGACCACGGCAAGGCACCGGTGCGCCGGGCCTGCTACGCCGCGGACCGCACCGGCCACATGATCCTGCAGACGCTGTACCAAAACTGCGTCAAGCACGACGTGGAGTTCTTCAACGAGTTCTATGCGCTTGACCTGGTGCTGACCGAGACGCCCAGTGGCCCGGTGGCCAGCGGGGTGGTCGCCTACGAGCTCGCCACCGGCGATATTCACGTCTTCCACGCCAAGGCGGTCGTGTTCGCCACCGGCGGCTCGGGCCGGATGTACAAGACCACCTCCAACGCCCACACGCTGACCGGCGACGGTCTGGGCATCGTCTTCCGCAAGGGACTTCCCCTGGAGGACATGGAGTTCCACCAGTTCCATCCGACCGGCCTTGCCGGCCTGGGCATCCTGATCTCCGAGGCCGTGCGCGGTGAGGGCGGCCGGCTGCTCAACGGCGAGGGCGAGCGGTTCATGGAGCGCTACGCCCCCACGATCGTCGACCTCGCGCCGCGCGACATCGTCGCCCGCTCGATGGTGCTCGAGGTGCTGGAAGGCCGCGGCGCAGGTCCGCACAAGGATTACGTCTACATCGACGTGCGCCACCTCGGCGAGGACGTGCTGGAAGCCAAGCTGCCCGACATCACCGAATTCGCCCGCACCTACCTCGGCGTGGACCCGGTCAAGGAGTTGGTGCCGGTCTACCCCACCTGCCATTACGTGATGGGTGGTATCCCGACCACGGTCACCGGACAGGTGTTGCGGGACAACACCACAACGGTGCCGGGCCTGTACGCCGCCGGTGAGTGCGCGTGCGTGTCGGTGCATGGTGCCAACCGGCTGGGCACCAACTCGCTGCTCGACATCAACGGGTTCGGCCGTCGTGCTGGCATCTCCGCCGCGAACTACGCCCTCGGTCACGACTTCGTCGACCTGCCCGACGAGCCGGCAGGCATGGTGGTGAACTGGGTGGCCGACATCCTCTCCGAACACGGCAACGAGCGCGTCGCCGACATCCGCGGTGCACTCCAGCAGACGATGGACAACAACGCCGCGGTGTTCCGCACCGAGGAGACGCTCAAGCAGGCCTTGACCGACATCCACGCGCTCAAGGAGCGCTACGCCCGAATCACCGTGCACGACAAGGGAAAGCGCTACAACAGTGATCTGCTGGAGGCCATCGAGCTGGGCTTCCTGCTGGAGCTGGCCGAAGTCACCGTCGTCGGTGCGTTGAACCGCAAGGAATCTCGCGGCGGCCATGCCCGCGAGGATTACCCCAACCGCGACGACACGAACTATATGCGCCACACGATGGCGTACAAGGAAGGTTCGGATCTGCTCAGCGACATCCGGCTGGACTACAAGCCCGTCGTGCAGACCCGTTACGAGCCGATGGAGCGCAAGTACTGACATGACCATCGCACCAGAATTGAAAGAGCCAGCGCTGCCGCCGATTCCGGACGGCGCGGTGATGGTGACGCTGAAGATCGCACGGTTCAATCCGGAAGATCCCGACAGTGCCGGCTACCAGAGCTTCCGGGTGCCCTGCCTGCCGAGCGATCGCCTGCTGAACCTGCTGATCTATGTCAAGAGTTACCTGGACGGCACGCTGACCTTCCGCCGATCCTGCGCGCACGGCGTCTGCGGGTCGGACGCGATGCGCATCAACGGCGTCAACCGGTTGGCGTGCAAGGTGCTGATGCGCGACCTGCTCCCCGCTCCGGCCCGTGGTCGCTCCGCAGGCTCAGCTCCTAAGGACAAACCGCTCACCATCACCATCGAACCGATCCGCGGCCTGGCCGTGGAAAAGGACCTCGTGGTCAACATGGAGCCGTTCTTCGACGCCTATCGCGCGGTGAAGCCGTATCTGATCACCTCCGGCAACGCACCCACCCGGGAACGCATCCAGAGCCCCACCGACCGGGCCCGCTACGACGACACCACCAAGTGCATCCTGTGCGCCTGCTGCACCACCAGCTGCCCGGTGTACTGGAGGGAGGGGTCGTACTTCGGCCCGGCCGCGATCGTCAACGCCCACCGGTTCATCTTCGACAGCCGCGACGAGGGCGCCGCCGAGCGCCTCGACATCCTCAACGATGTCGACGGGGTGTGGCGCTGTCGCACGACGTTCAACTGCACCGATGCCTGCCCCCGCGGCATCGAGGTGACCAAGGCGATCCAGGAGGTCAAGCGCGCGCTGATGTTCGCGCGCTGACCCACTTGTTCGGCGAGCAGACGCAAACGTGCCCGGAATTGCGGCGTGTCGGGGG
>JAEZKH010000051.1 GCA_023415515.1 Actinomycetes bacterium | reverse complement strand
TGCCGGGACCGGTCAGCGTCACCTGTGCGACATGGTCGGAGATGTCGACGGTGAGGGATTCGTAGGTCTGGCCCATGACCGGAAGGCTAGCCACTCACGGCGGAGAGCCGCCGAGCACCACCTCTTTGACCACCGCGCTCGGCAGGAACGAACACATCGCCGATGCCATGATCGCGGCGATCATCTCCGCTTCGGGTCCCCGGCCCTGCGTCGGCCCCTGCTTTTCGATGATGGCCTTGATGACCGCGCGCTGGGTGGCCTCGTCGAGCTTGACGAACTCGCTGCACTTCATCGTCTCGGAGTTGGCAGGCGCGGGCACCTCGGGAACGTTCGTGTTGCCCGGCGTCGGGAAGCCGGGGATCTGGGGCAGCCCGGGGATGCTCGGCAGGCCGGGGAGACCGGGGAGACCCGGGAGGCCGGGAATGCCGGGGTCGGAGGTCGAGGGTGTGCGCGTCGGCGCCGAGATCGGCGGCCCTGGCTCTGTGGTCATCGCGACGGTGCCCTCCGTGGTGCGCGAACACCCGGTGGCGAGGCCGACGAAGACCAGTGCCGCGGCCGTCACCCGCAGATGGGATCTCATCTGCGCAACGATAGGCGTACCCGGGTCGTAGCGTGGGCACCATGTCATCCGATTTGCGCCAGGGACCCGATTCGCCACCGACCGACGAGCTCGACAGTGCAGAGGCCGGACTGCGGGTGTTGCAGAGCGTGTTGCATCCGATCGCCAACGACGACTGGTCGAAGCCGACGCCGTGCCGCGAGTTCGATCTCGCGGGGCTGACCGATCACCTGATGAGGTCCATCACCCTCATCGGCGAGGCCGCGGGAGCGCAGCTTCCCGAGCGGGACTCGACCGACTCCGTCGAGCGCCAGGTCGTCGCCGCGGCCCGGCCTGCACTCGACGCCTGGCACCGGCGGGGGCTGGACGGTTCGGTGCAGATCGGTGACAACGAAGCGCCCGCGCGGGTGATGGCGGGGATTCTGGCGCTCGAATTCCTCGTGCACGCGTGGGATTACGCGACGGCGGTGGGGCGCACACTCGATGTGCCCGACTCGCTGTCGGACTACGTGATGGGGGTGGCGCAGAAGGTCATCACCCCGCAGGGCAGGACCACGGCCGGCTTCGACGACCCGGTCGACGTCGCCGCCGACGCCAGGTCGCTCGACAAGCTGGTGGCCTACACCGGCCGAAACCCGGGCATCGACTAGAGCCGCTCGAGGAAGAAGTACATGTAGCGGCCCTTGTCGAGCGCGCCCTTGCCGTTGGTGATCGCCAACACCGTGTTGTCGTCGACCTTCTTGAAGTGGTCGTGAATGGGCATGGCGTCGTACACCATCGTCGCGGTCACCTCACCGCGGAACTCCTCCATCCAGAGGCTGGCTCCGCCCTTCATGAGCGAGGTGTCTTCGAACGTGTTGCCGTCGGCGTCCACACAGATGATGGGATGAACCTCGGTCGCTGACACGAACGTGGTGCCGAACCAGCTCTGGCCGAGGAAGCCGTCGGCCCGATGCCCGGTGGGCATGTCGCCGCCCTTCCACTCGCCGATCATGAAGTCGACCGTGACCGGTTCGAGCGTGCGCCACAGGTCCTCGATGTCGTCGTGGGGGATGCGCGGCATGCGTCTCAACTCGTCGAACCGTTGGCGGGGGCCGGTCATGCGCCGGTGATCCATTCGCGCGCGAATTCCAGGAACATGTCGTTCTCCTGCTCGGAGGCGACGGTGACGCGCACGCCGTCCTCACCGTAGGGCCGCACGATGATGCGGCTGTTGGCCGAGTCGGCGGCGAACTGCTGGGCCCGGCCTGGCAGCGGCAGCCAGACGAAGTTGGCCTGAGACGGCGGCACGGTGTAGCCGGCGTCGCGCAGTGCCGCGGTCACCCTCGCCCGTTCGGCAATGACGGCGTCGGTGCGCGCGAGCAGTTCGTCGGCGGCGTCCAGCGATGCGATGGCAGCGGCCTGCGAGATGCTCGTCGCGCTGAACGGCACGTAGACCTTGCCGAGCGCGGTGATGACGTCGGGATCGCCGACGGCGTAGCCGACACGCAGCCCGGCAAGGCCGTAAGCCTTCGAAAAGGTGCGCAGCACAACCACATTGCTGTGCGCGCGGACCAGTCCGAAGCTGTCGGGCACCATGTCGTCGGTGATGTACTCGACGTATGCCTCGTCGAGCGCGACCAGGATGTCCGACGGCACCGCCTCGATGAAGCGCGCAAGCGCGTCGGGGTCGACGACCGTGCTGGTCGGGTTGTTCGGATTGCACACGAAGATCAGCCGGGTGCGGTCGGTGACGGCAGCGGCCATCGCGTCGAGATCGTAGGTGTGGTCGGTCAGCGGCACCTGGACAGGTGTGGCCCCCGCGGTGCGGGTCTGCAGCGGGTAGATCTCGAAGCTGCGCCAGCCGTAGACGACCTCGTCGCCGACGGTCGAGGTGATCTGGATCAGCTGCTGACAGAGGCTGACCGATCCGCAGCCGACAGCGATGTGCTCAGGAGCGAAGTTGACGTGCTTGGCCAGGCGTTCCTTGAGCTCGACGTAGCCGTTGTCGGGGTAGCGGTTGATGTTGTCGGTCGACTTCTCGATCGCAGCCCGCACGCTCGGCAGCGGGCCGTGCACCGTCTCGTTGCTCGCGATCTTGATCGCACCGGGCACGGTCCTGCCGGGCGTGTAGGCGGGAAGATCGGCCAGTTCAGGGCGTAGACGGGCAGCCACCCGCCCAGTCTATGGGTGACCGTCATGCGCTTTGCCTGCTGCGGGAGGGCATGTGTACGCTGTCGGATCGGCGGTACACCGTCGGGAGGCGTGCCAGAGCGGCCGAATGGGGCTCACTGCTAATGAGTTGTCGCCCTCAAAGGCGACCGGAGGTTCAAATCCTCTCGCCTCCGCCGCGGCTCACGCAGCCACGCACAACTGAATAGCACTGCGCCCGTAGCTCAACGGATAGAGCATCTGACTACGGATCAGAAGGTTAGGGGTTCGAATCCCTTCGGGCGCGCCATTGTGATGAGTCGGGTGTGATCGACCCCTGGGCGCCGACTAGGGCGGCGGCGGAAGTCCCACCGGCGGCGGTGGTGGCAGAACCCGTAGCTGAAACATCGGCCTTCTTCTTTTTCCGCTGGTTATCGGCCTTCTTTGCCTTCTTTGGGCCCCTCGGCTTGCCCGGCGGACGGTCGTCTGGAGCGTTCCCGTACAGCACACCGCTCACTGCCTGTGACGCCCGTTCGAGGAGCTCCGGCAGGACGTGCTGGTAGCGGGCCAGCATTGATCTGTCGGTCCAGCCCATGATCTTCATGACCGCCTCGCCGGGGAAGCCCAGCAGGAGCAGGATGGCCGCCGCGGTGTGACGCCCG
>JAEZKH010000328.1 GCA_023415515.1 Actinomycetes bacterium | reverse complement strand
CTGTTCGACGGCATCCACGACGAACAGGGCCGGTCCGTCATCCGTCGTCGCCGATACAACGATGGCTGCGGCCAGTTGCGCAGCGGGCACCAGCTCTTTGGTGCCGGTCAATAGCCATGTGTCGCCGTGGGGACGGGCCGCCGTGCGAGGCGCGGTCGGATCGGAGTTGCCCGGTTCGGTGATTGCCGCAGTCAATACCGTGCCGCCGTCCACCACACCGGGCAGGTAGCGCTGGCACAACTCGGAATCCCCATGTCGGGCAATGGTGTCCGCGCCGAGCACCAGCGTCGCATAGACGGGCACCGGCGCGACACTCCAACCGACTTCAGTCAGCAGGACCGACAGCTCGAGGAATCCGCCGCCTGAACCGCCGACAGAGTCGGGTAGGGCTATTCCCAGCAGGTCGGCTGTGGCCAGCTCCCGCCACAGCGCGGCGTCATGGCGTATGTCGCCGGCCTCCAGCTCGCTGAGGTGATCGGGTGTCGCACGACTCTCGAACAGCTGGCGGGCGACCTTGGCGACGGTCTCTTGCTCTTCGGTGAACGTGAAGTCCATTGTCTGCCTTTGGTCAGCGTGCGGGTCGGAACTGGTGCAGGACCAGTTCGTCACCGCTGGGAAGGGCTTCGAAGGTCTCGTAGAACACTTCCACGGGCATTCCGACTTCGATCGCGTCGGGCTCGATCTCGCACAGATTCGACACGATGCGCACACCCTCCTCGAGCTCGATCAGCGCGACGACATACGGGTATTGAAGGAATGGGAGCGGCGGGTACTGCGGCATCACGAAGCTGTACACCGTCCCTCGTCCGGACGACACCACGTAATCCCAGCCGAGCGATTGACACTTGCCGCACATCGGTCGAGGTGGCACCCGCAGGGAATCGCAGTCGGTGCAGCGCTGGATGCGCAGCTGTTGATCCTTCAGGCCCGACCAGAAGAATTCGGTGTCCGGGCTGATCGAGGGCGCGAGTCTGCTCGCCATCAGTCCCCAGCCGATCCGGCGGGGGACCCGCCCGTCTTGAATCGCAGGGTACGGAACCACTGGCGACCGATGATCTCGTCGTTCTGGTCGCGGTAGGTGGTCACCCATGTGACGAAGAAGCCGTTGCCCATCGCCGTCTTCTTCTCATCGGAGATGGAGTCGAAGACCGTCTCGGCAGTGATCTGGTCACCCACCCGCGGGTAGCGCTCGATTTCGAACTCCGAGTTCGTGGCGATGATCCCGGTGTAACCGGCATCGGCGAGGAACTGCAACGGGTTGGTCTTGATCTCGATCGGTACACCGCCGCGGTCGTGGATGCCGGCCAATTTCGGTGGCGGCATGGTCCAGCTCTGCAGCATGACCGGCGGCGACACGATGTCTCCGTAGCGTGAAGCCTTCGCGAACTCCGGGTCGAGGTAGGCCGGATTCATGTCATCCAGCGCGTACGCCCAGTGCCGAATCATCGCGGCGTTGACGGGGTCAGGCGCGCGCGAGGGCTTTCCGACACCGTCGGTCGGGGTGCCCACCAGTGCGTCGAGCCGCTGGCGTAGTTCGTCTTTCGTCGTTTCGGTCACGTGATCTCCGGTCCTTTCACGAGGCTCGCATGTCGCGGGGCGCACGGGGCATCAACAGCCCGGCCATGGCGATGATGTCGCGTTGCAGTTCGTTGGCGCCGCCGCCGAAGGTGTTGATGACGGCCAGTCGGTAGGCGCTTTCCAGTTCACCCTTGAGCGGCGCGGTCGGCCCCTTCACGGTGCCGGCCTGCCCGACGATGTCCAGCAGTTCGCGGGCGACCTGTTGGGTGAGTTCGGTGCCGAACACCTTGGCGGCGGAGGCTTCGCCCATCCCCAGCGCGCCGGACCCCATGTTCGTGTTGACCCGGAGGTTGAGCAGCCGATACGCCGCCACCTGCGCCTCTACCCGGGCCAATGCCTGCTGAACCCAGGGCTGGTCGAGCACGACTCCGTCGTCGAGAGGTGTCGTCCTGGCCCATTCGAGCGTCTTGGTGAACAGGGGTTCGAGCGCGCCGAGGTTGCCCAGCGCAGCACGTTCCAGGTTGAGCTGGTTGGTCACCAGCTTCCAGCCCTCGTTCTCGCCGAGGACAATCGCACTCTCGGGCACCCGCACGTCGTCATAGAAGGTGTAGTACGTCTGCACGCCCGGCATGGTCTTCAGCGGCTTCCACGAGTATCCAGGCGAGTCCGTGGGAACTATGAACAGCGTTATGCCCTTGTGCTTCTTGGCTTCCGGGTCGGTGCGGGCCGCCAGCCAGATGTAGTCGGCGAACTCGGCGCCACTGGTGAACATCTTGGCGCCGTTGATCACGAACTCGTTCCCGTCGCGCACGGCGGTCGTTCGCAGTGATGCGAGGTCGCTGCCCGCGCCGGGTTCGGAGTAGCCGATCGCGAAGTCCACCTCACCCCGCAGGATCGCAGGCAGGAATCTCTGCTTCTGCTCCTCGGTGCCGTACTGGATGAGGGTCGGCCCGACCGTGTTCAGCGTGATCATCGGCAGTGGTGCGTTTACCCTGCGCGCCTCTTCGCCGAAGATGTACTGCTCGAGTGCCGTCAGCCCGTGGCCCCCGTACTCCTTGGGCCACGCGACGCCAAGAAGCCCTGCGTCGCCGAGTGCCTTCCGGCACTCGGTCATCGCCGCGCCGCCTTCCTTCAGACCGGCCACAGCTTTCCGCCGCTCGGGCGTCATCACGGCTTCGAGGCGCTCACGGTAGTCCTTGCGGAGCTGCTCCTGCTCAGGCGTGTAATCGAAATCCATCTAAACGCTCGCTCCCAATCGCACCGGCATGCGTTTGACGCCGGGCACCATCGTGGCGCGCAGCCGCGTCACGTCGCCGGTCAGCTCCATCGACGGATAAGCCCCCAAGAGCACCTCGAACATCACCCTGGCTTCCAGCCGCGCCAGCTGTGCACCAAGGCAGGCATGCTCGCCTGCACCGAATGCGATGTGCGGATTCGGATTTCGTGTGATGTCGAATTGTTCGCTGTTCGGGCCGAAGATCTCTTCGTCGCGGTTTGCCGCACCGTAGAGCATGACGACTTTCTCACCGGCCTTGATTTGTTGGCCGCGGATCTCCACGTCCTCGGTCGCCTCTCTCGCCATGTGGGTGACCGGGCTGGTGTAGCGCAGCATCTCCTCGACGGCGCAGGTGAGAAGGTCAGGGTTCGCGCGCAGCAGTGCGAACTGGTCGGGGTGGGCGAGCAGGGCCTGCGTTCCGAGTGCGATGAGGTTGCGCGTGGTTTCGTTGCCCGCGACCAGAAGCAGGAAGGAGAAGTTGAGCAGGTCCTCATCGGTCAGCCGCTCACCGTCGACTTCTGCGGCGGCCAGAATCGACAGCAGATCGTGTTGGCCACTCACCTCGCCCGAGCGCCGTGCAGAGATCAACGCGGTGAAGTATTCGTACAACTCTCCGAGGGCGACCAGGTGGTCCAATTCGATGTCCGGATCGGCTGTGCCCACCGCGGCATCGGACCAGGTCCTGAACTGTTCCCAGTCCTCGGGCGGCGCACCCAGCATCTCGGCGATCAGCCGTGTCGGTAGCGGTGCTGCGATCTCCTCGGCGAACTCGTACTCGCGGGAGGGATCGACGTCGTCGAGGATGCCTTTCACGATCTCTCGCACCTTCGGCTCCAGCAACGACACCTGGCGCCGTGTGAAGCCGGCGTTGATGAGCTTGCGCAGCTGTCGGTGCCGCGGGGGATCGGTGAAGATCAGGTTGCCTTCCTGGACCGGCTCCGGCTGGCTCGGGTCGGGGATCGTGATCCCCTTGGTCGAGGTGAAGGTGAGCGGATGCCCCGAAACGTAGCGGATGTCCTCGTACTTGGTCAGCGCCCAGAAATTCGTGACGTCGTTCCAGACCACGGGAGTGCTCGCGCGTAACTCCCGGTAGGTCGGATACGGGTCGCCCGCATAGAAGTCCGGGGAATGCAGCGGTGCCGTTGAGGTAGGTCGTGAGGTGGATTCTGTGGGCAATGCAGGCCTTCCTCGACGCACGGGGCTGATCGGACATATTCTGCGGAAATGTCCGGTAGTGTTCTGTCTACCTCACGTACGTTGCTCGTGTCAACGTGTGTTACCGCTGGTGAAAAGGGTGAGGCATTGACGGTGTCATTACCATGGGTGTACACAAAGATTCATATTGTCGGACGAAATCGCGCGGACACCCATCGCCGTGCACGGTGTGGTGGACGACGGGAAGCGAAGTGAAGTGATGGCCGAGTCCAGCCTCGTCGACAGCTACGGGATCTACATCGACGGCACGTGGGTCGATCCCGACGGCGGGCGGTACGACGTCGTCGATCCCGCGACCGAAGACGTGATCGCGGCTGCCCCCGATGCGAGCGTGGCACAGGTCGAACAGGCCATCGCCGCGGCGAGAACCGCATTCGACTCGGGTCCGTGGGCCGGCGCGGATCCGTCCGAACGGTCGCGCTGCCTGCAGCAGCTGAGTGAGGCGCTACTCGCCCGTGCTGACGATTTCTACGCGCTCGCGCAGACGGAATGGGGATGCACAGCAAACGAGCGTCTGATCCAGATCGAAGGCCCGGCGTTCATGGTCGGCCGTGCCGCGGAACTGGCGCTCGAACCTGTCGAGGCACCGATCGATGCCTGGGGTGCCGCGGGTACCACACTGCTGCGCTACGAACCGCTCGGCGTCGTCGGGGTGATGACACCGTGGAATTTTCCGCACACCCTCAACGTGATGAAGCTGCGCGCCGCGCTTGCGGCAGGCAACACGGTCGTGCTCAAGCCCTCGCCGTTGACGCCGCTGGCCGGGCTCGCGCTGGCACGAATCATCGACGAGGAGACCGACATTCCGCCAGGCGTCGTCAACGTCGTGACACCGAGCGGTCTCGAGGGCAGCAAGCTGCTGACCCTCGACCCACGCATCGACATGGTCAGCTTCACCGGGAGTTCGGCGGTCGGACGAGATGTGATGGCGGGCGCGGCCGCCACGATGAAGCGGATTCTGCTCGAGTGCGGAGGCAAGTCGGCGTGCGTTCTGCTCGACGACGTCGATCTGACCGACGAACTGCTGGAGCGTCTGCTGTTCGAAGGTTGCACACTGCACGCCGGCCAGGCCTGCATCCTCAACAGCCGGTTGGTCGTTCCCGACGGTCTGCACGACGAGGTCGTCGACAGGCTGGTGGCGCTCGCGGGCAAGGTCACGGTGGGTGATCCGCGCGACGATGCCGTCGGTATGGGCCCGCTGATCAGCGGCCAGCACCGTGACCGCGTCGAGGAGTTCGTCGAACGGGCCGTATCCGACGGTGCCACAGTCGTCGCCGGCGGGAGCCGAGCTCAAAACCACGACAAGGGTTTCTATTTCGAACCGACGATTCTGACCGACGTGTCCCCTGCGTCCTTCATCGCGCAAGAGGAGGTGTTCGGACCGGTCATGACCGTGCTGCGTTACCAGGACGACGCCGACGCAGTGGCGATCGCCAACAACTCGTCATACGGACTGGGCGGCGCGGTATGGGGCAGCGACGTCGACCGCGCGCTCGCCCTCGCGCGTCAGATGAGAACCGGCCAGGTCTCGATCAACGGGACGATTGCAGGCGATGCCCCGTTCGGCGGATTCAACCAGAGCGGCATCGGCCGGGAGAACGGCATGATGGGGCTGCGTGCCTACATGGAACCCAAGGCGATCGGAGTCCCAGCGTGAGCGCAGCGCTTGCCGGCCTGCGTGTTGTCGAATTGGGCACCGACATCGCGGCGCCGTACTGTGCCAAGCTGCTCGTCGACCTCGGCGCCGACGTCGTCAAAGTCGAAACACCATCCGGTGACCCGCTCCGGAGCTGGGGAACCGCGGGCGGTCTGTTCGAGTACCTCAACGCTGGAAAGCGCGCACTCACAGTGGATGTCGACTCACCTGCCGACTTGTCGGCGTTTCACGAACTGATCGCCGAGACGGACCTGCTCGTGGAGAACCTGCCTGCAGGCACATCGGCACGCGCCGACTGGGGGCTCGACCGCGAACGGCTCGACAGGATCAACCGGAAACTCGCCGTCGTCCGCATCTCCGACTACGGACAGGACGGTCCCCGGCGTGGACACCCGTCGACTCCGCTGACCATCCAGGCCGCGTCGGGTTGGGTGAATACGCGTCAACCGGGGCGTCCACCGGTTCAAGCCGGCGCGCGCATTCCCGAATACATCGCCGGTGGCTACGCCGCGCTGGGAGCGCTGACCGCACTGCGCATCGCCGCAGGGGACACGGATCGCGTGGTCGAGGTCGACGTGTCGATGTTCGAGTCGCTGCTGTCCACGTTGCCGTACCCGATGCTGATGGCTGAGCGTTTGAAAAGCCTTGGGCTGCCCACTAATTCGAAGGCGGCTCCGATGCTGGGAATAGTGCGCGCCGCCGACGGTTGGATCGGGATCAACTGTCTGACCGGTCAGCACTGGCTCGACGTCTGCGCCATGGTCGGGCTGCCGGAATTCGGCGAGCATCAGATCGCGATCATGCTTGGCGGGCCGGAACGCGACGAGTTCTTCGACAAAGCGCAGCCCTGGCTCGACTCGATGCGGGTCGCCGACCTCGTCGAGTTGAGTCAGGCGATGCGGATACCGGCGGCGCCCATCAATGACGGTTCGACGATCCTGGACTGCCCGCAGTACCGCGACCGCGGGTTCTTCGTCGAGTGCGACACGGCGGGCGCACGCTTCAAACGGCCCGGTGCGCCCTTCCGGTTGGCCAGGACGCCGGTCGGCGATCCGCGGCCTGCGCCCCGTCTTGGCGATGATGCCGACGTCGACTGGGACGAGCGCGGTGAGGCGTCGCAACCATCTGCTGTGCGGGTCGACGCACCCTTTTCCGGGCTGAAAGTGTTTGACCTGAGCACGTTCTGGTCGGGTGCCTATCTCACCATGTACCTGGGCGCATTCGGCGCCGATGTGGTCAAGGTCGAGTCGATTCAACGTCCAGACGGACACCGGTACTCCGGTTCGCTGCTCCGCAGCAGTGATGACTGGTACGAGATCGGTCCCATGTGGCAGGCCACCAACCTGGACAAGCGTGACATCACCCTCGACCTCACGTCGGCGGCCGGCCGCGAACTGGCTCTGCGACTGGCGGCCGAGGCCGACGTGGTGGTGGAGAACTTCTCCCCACGCGTCGTCGAGCAGTTCAGTCTCGATTACGACTCGTTGATCAAGATCAACCCGGACGTGATCATGGTGCGCATGCCCGGCCTCGGCCTCGAGGGACCGTGGCGCGACTACGTCGGTTGGGCACTGAATTTCGAGCAGGTGTCAGGTATGTCGGCGGCGACCGGCTACCCCGACGGTCCGCCCTGCAATCTGCAGGGGCCCGCGGACCCGGTCGTGGGTACGCACGCCACCGTCGCTTTGTTGGCCGCGCTGGACCACCGCCGGAGAACCGGTGAGGGCCAACTCATCGAGGTCGCGCAGATCGAGGTCGGCGCCGCGGTGACGGCGGAACCGGTCATCGAATGCTCGCTCACCGGCCGAGTGCCTCAACGGGAGGGAAACCGGCACCGCGCCTACGCACAGGGTGTGTACCCGGCGGCCGGTGAAGACGAATGGCTTGCGGTCTCCGTGCGTGACGACGCCGACTGGAGGGCCGCCGTCGACGTGATGGGTAGACCGGAACTCGCGGAGGACCCGAGGTTCCACACGGCAGGGGCGCGTCAGGACAATCACGATGCGTTCGACGAGGTGCTGCGACACTGGACAGCGTCGCAAGACCCGGACGAGGCAGCCGATGCATTGCGTCGCCGCGGGGTGCCCGCGGAGCGCCTCCTCACCGGCGACCGGATGTACGACGTCGATCAGCTCGACGCACGCGGCTTCTACACAGAACTCGAACACCCGCTTTCTGGTCGACAGAGATACCCGGGCTGGCCGTTCCGGATCACTCCGGGACCGGCCGACCATCACCGAACCCCTTCTCCGACACTCGGACAGCACAACAACGAGGTGCTGAGCGCACTCGGGCTGTCGGACAACGACATCGACCAGCTACGCCAGCAGAAAGTGATCGGCGACCGGCTGCTCAACGCATAAGCGCTGACAGCCTTCGCCGAGCGTGAAACCGTCGACACGAGCAGGGCGAATATCGACGCTGGTTTCACATTCGACGGTTGGTGCTCCCGAGGGAGTTACTCCATCATCGCGGCAATCGTGTCGACCACGCACGCCGGGCGGTCGGACCCCTCGACCTCGACTGTGACCCTGACGGTCGCGCGAACGGCCTTGTCGTTTCGGTCGACGTTGATCAGCTCAGCGCCCGCCCGGATACGCGAGTCAACCGGGACGGGGGCGGGAAACCGGAGCTTGTCGACGCCGTAATTCACCTGCATCGACAACCCTGTGACGCGGTAGATCTGCTGCACCAGAAGCGGAACCAGTGACAGCGTGAGATAGCCGTGCGCGATGGTCTTCCCATATGGACCTGCCGCGGCCTTCTCGGCGTCGACGTGGATCCACTGGTGGTCGCCGGTCGCCTCGGCGAACAGGTCGATCTCTCTTTGGGTCACCTGACGCCAATCGCTGTAACCGAGGTGCTCGCCGGTGTGCGCCTCGAATGCGGCGATTCCATCGTAGAGTTTCGGTGCGGTGGGCGCCTGCGTCATGCCGGGACCTTGTTGAGCCCCAACTGCTTGATCGCGTTGCCGCCCATGATCTTCGCCTTCGCGGTGTCGGACAGGCCGTCCAATCGGTCGACGAAGCTGAGGGGATCGCCGATGCCCTCGGGATGCGGAAAGTCGGAACCGAACATGACGTGGTCTTCACCCATGATGTCGACGATCCCCTTGACGTCGTCCTCCAGGAACGGGTGGATGTAGACGTTGCGTTTGAAGACCTCGACCGGGTGCTCGTCGAATTCCTTGGGCATGGTCCGGTAGGCCTTGTCGAGCAACCGCAGCAGGTTTCGCACCCAACCACTGCCGTTCTCCACCACCAGGACCTTGAGATCGGGGAACCGGGACAGCGCCCCGTGGCAGATCAGGGCCGCCAGCGTGTCCTCCATGGCGCGGAACCCCATCACCACCTCGCGCAGGGTGCTCGTCTTGAAGGACAGGTATTCGTCACCGCCCTCCCATTCCATCAGGTGCTTCTGATAGCCGCTGTCGGAGGCGTGGAAGGTCACCGGGATGTTGGCGTCGACGACCTCCTGCCAGAAGGGATCGAACTCCGGCAGGCCCATGGATCGCGAGCCGCCGAACCGGCTGGGCACTGGTGCAGGGCGCACCAGGAACGTCTTCATGCCGCGCTCGAGGCACCAGCGGAACTCTTTGATCGCCTCGTCGACGAGCGGGAGGCAGATCACCGGGGTCGCGAAGATACGGTCGTGGTAGTTGAAGGTCCAGTGTTCGTGCATCCACTCGTTCAGCGCGTGGATGATCGCGTGAGTCAACACGACATCATCGGTGGTGCGCTCCTCGATGAGGCTGGCCAGGGTGGGGTACATCACGCACTGGTCGATACCGAGCTCGTCCATGAGCTCCAGTCGCGGCGCGGGGTACTGATAGGCCGGGATGACGTCCATTGCCTCGCCGATGAACTCGCGGAAGTTGAGGCCTTCGGGGTTGTTGCCGAGGAAGTAGTCCTCGGCGCTACCGGGTCGTGCCACGCGTTCGAAGGTCGGGTTGGGGATCATGTGGCTGATGTGGTCTTTCACCACGAGCTTCGGCCGTCCGTTCACCTCGACATAACCCACCTTGCCCTTGTGCTCCTTGGGCAGGTACTTGAGCAAGGCGTCCTTGGTCTCGTACATATGGTTGTCGATGTCGAAGACCGGATAGGGCAAGGACCGGGTAGACATGTGGCTGATCCCTTCGTCAGAGCAGCGGATATGACCGTTTACGCCATGTGAGAACGACGTTATCACCTGATGTTGGCCACATCTATACGCGGCTACCGGCTCAGCGGGTCGACCACGTCTCGAGCACGGCGTCCGTGGTCGTCACCGTGGCGAGCAGCGACAGCGTGTTGTCGATCACCGACTCTGCGTACTCGCGCGGGAATCCGCTCACCGCGTCACGGGGGAGTACGAACTGATAGCCGCGGTTGACCGCGTCCATCACGAAGTTCGTGATCGCCACGTTGACGGAGACCCCGACTCCGACGATGGTCCTGATCTCGAGGTTGCGCAGCACCGAGTCCAGGTCGGTGCCGGTCATCGGCCCCACACCGTGTGTGCGTGTGAGCACGAGATCCTCTGGCTCCGGCCCGAATTCCGGCAGTACGGACCCGCCGGCGCTGCCGGGTGTGAGATTCGCAGAGAACGATTTCCCTGCTGCGAAGAGTCGGGCGTTGGTGTTGGACCCGCGTCCATCCGGACGCCGGTGGATCAAGCAGTGCACCACCGTCACCCGCGCCGCCCTTGCGGCGGCGAGAAGCTTCTCGATGTTCGGGATGGCCTCCCGTCTCGTCTCATCGGCGAGCATGGGCAGGCCGGCCTGAGGGCCGATCACCCCGCCCTGACACTCTTGTGTGACCAGTGCTGTGGTGGCCGGATCGAGCAGGTCGGACAACGTGGGTTGCGGCATGAGAACAGACGTTATCGTGTGTCGCGAACCGGATTACAGATTTCCGCGCAAAGTCAGGAGACTCGATGCAGACCTGGGAACTCGCCGTCCGGGAGTCGGTGCGTCAGACTCTCGCGGACTACACCGCCGCCACCGATCGGTTCGACCTCGGAGCGCTCGCCGCATGTTTCGGCCCCGACGGCGTCCTCGAGTTCACCGGCGGCTCCGAACCGCTCGCCGGGCCGGCTGCCATCGAGTCGGGACTCGCCGCGGCCATGGCGGGGCCGACACCGAGCACGGCGCCGACCCACGTGGGCCATCACGTCTCGAGCATTCGGTTCGAGTCGGTGGCGCCCGATCGGGTCGAGGTGAGCAGCTACTTCGCCGTGCACACCGACGTCGGACTCGACCACTGGGGGCGGTATCGCGATGTACTGGTGCCCATCGACGACCGATGGCTGTTCGCGCACCGTCGGATCAGGGTGGACGGTTTCGCGCCCGACAGCCTGATGGGCTGAGTCCGTTCAGGTCGCGATGAACTCTTGGGCGAAGGCCTGCGCGCGATCGATGACCTCTGCGCGGGTGGCGCCCTGCGGCGCGATGGTCAGCCACGTCACGCCCATGCCCTCCAGCGCGGCGATCGTCGCGTGGCGCTGGTCGACCGAGACGCTGTCACCGAGGAGATTGCCGGCCGAGAAGCAGATGTCCAGCGGCTCGGTCCTGCCGATCTCGGCTGCGTACTTCTTCGCCCAGGCGATCGCCGACTCCAGTTCCTCGAGCGTGGAGATCTCCGCGGTCCGTGACGCCGTCGCGTAGCCGAACGTGTTGAACGGGGCCCAACCCTGTGCGCGTGACACCGCCCGCCGGACTGCCGGCTTGCTGTTGCCGCCCACCCAGACCGGCGGCGGCGTGGCAGGCACGGGATACAACCGCACCCCGCGCGCGGCGAACGACGTACCTGCGTAAGCCACGTCGTCACCGGTCAACGCCTTGCCGAGGACATCGAGAGCCTCGTCGAGCAGCGCGCCGCGATTGTCGAAATCAATTCCGAGCGCTCTGAATTCGGGCTTGAGGTAGCCCGCGGCGGTGCCGAGGATGAGCCGTCCGCGGGAGAGGACGGCGAGGCTCTGGATCGACTTTGCGCCGAGGAACGGATTGCGGTACGCGGCGATGTACACATTGGTCAACAGCTTCACGTCGGTGGTGGCCGCCGCCGCGAACGACAGCGCTACGAACGGGTCCAATGCGTGGTGGCCTCCGTGGTCGAGCCATTTGGCGTCGGGCGCGGGGTGGTCGGTGACGTGGACGGCGGCGAATCCGCCGGCCTCTGCGGCACGTGCGATGTCGAAGATGGCCTCGGCGCTGACGAACTCCGAGAGCGCGTCGACCCGGTGGGTGGGTAGTTCCAGGGAGTAGGAGATGGTCACTGCCGTCCTTTCATGTGGTGACGAGGGCTGCCAAGCGTTGCGCGTGGTAGTCGGGGGTACCGAAGATCAGGCTGGTTGCCTTCGCGCGCCGGACGTAGAGGTGTGCGTCGTGTTCCCAGGTGAAACCGATGCCGCCGTGGATCCGCATGTTGTCCAGTGCGACCTGCAGGAATGTCTCGGAGCAGACCATCTTTGCCACCGACGCGGCAACCGACAGGTCATGGCCGATGTCGGCGGCGTGGGAGACGGCTGACTTGGCGCCTTCGACGGCCACCAGCATGTCCGCGCAGCGATGCTTGACGGCTTGGAAGCTGCCGATGGCCCGCCCGAACTGGATCCTCTCCCTGGCATAGCCGACGGCCATGTCGAGGCAACGCTGGGCGGCGCCGGTCTGCTCGGCCGCCAGTGCGATCAACGCGATGTCAGAGGTTCGGGCCAGACCGGACGCAGCGTCGCCCTCGGTCCCGATCAGTTGCGCGGACACGTCGTCGAAGCGCAGGCGTGCCACCTTGCGCGTGCGATCGAGGGTGGCCAACGGCTCACGCGTCAGGCCGTCAGCACCGTCGGAGACCGCGAAAAGGGAGGGGCCCGCCGGTGTCTGTGCCGCTGCCAGAACAAGGTTCGCGGTGTGCCCGTCGATCACGTAATCGGCGGTGCCACTGAGCCTGTGGTCTGCCCCGTCGCGACGTGCCGCAAGCGTCAACGCGGAGGGGTCCCACGGATCGAGTCGCCCGTTGAGGATCACCGTCGCGGTGGTCGATCCGTCGACGAGGGCAGGCAGGTATCTCTCGATCGCGTCGGAGTCGCCACTGAACTGCAGGGCGTTGGCGGCGAGCGCGACGGTACTGAAGAACGGCGCGCACAGGAGCGCGGCGCCCATCTCCTCGAACACCACAGCCAGTTCACTCATGGTGGCGCCCGCTCCGCCGAACTGTTCGTCGACGGCGATCCCGTGCAGCCCGAGCTGGCCTGCCATCTGTTTCCATACCGTCCGGTCGTAGCCGTCGTCGGTGTCCATGAGGTCACGCACGCGTTCCGGGGGTGACGTGACCTGGAGGAACTCCCGCACGGCCAGCCGTAGGTCGTCGGCTTCAGTCATCGATTGCGGCGCCTCCAGCGATGGGCCCGGCCCGACCTGGGATAGGCATTCCCGGGAGAGGATAGTATCTTTTCTGAAATAGGAGAATGCCCATTCTCGCACGAAGGAGCCGCGCGGTGACGACGAAGCTCGACTACGGGATTTTCGACTGCGATACGCACTGCTACGAGACGCGCGACGCGTTTACCCGCTATCTGCCCAAAGAATTTCACGATCGGGCCATCGCGCCGGTCCGGTCCGCGGACGGCAAGGAGGTCATCCTCGCCGGCCACCGCATCGCCACGTTCAACAGCGAGGCGGGCCTGGGTTTCGATCTGGCCTACCGGCCCGGCTCGTTGAAGGAGATGCTCAAACAAATGGGTTCGGGCAACCCGGATGAGACCTACGAGCCGCAGCCGATGCAGCCCGAGTGGCTCGAGCGCGATGCGCGACTGAACGTGATGGCGGAGCAGAACGTCGAACGGGCGGTGATCTTCCCGGCGGGCATGGCCCTGGCGGCCGAACACTACGTCGACGACACCGAGGCGCTCTACGCCAATCTGCGGTCGTTCAATCGGTGGTTCGACGACACATGGGGCTTCAACTTCGAGGACAGGATCTACGCGACGGCCCTGCTGTCCCTGAGAGATCTGGAATCGTCGATCGCCGAAACAGAGGCCATCATCGCCCAGGGCGCGAAGATGGTGCTGCTGCCGACGGGTCCGGCGCATGGTCGGTCACCGGGCGATCCGTACTTCGATCCCATCTATGCCCGGCTGCAGGAGGCCGGCTGCACGCTGGTGTTCCACATTCAGCCGTTCTGGTACTTCAACGCGATTTCCCCGGCCTGGGGGCACAACCCCGACCCCGCCGCGTGGCACATGTCAGCGTGGCAGTGGATGAACATCTACGGTCAGCGTCCGA
>JAEZKH010000386.1 GCA_023415515.1 Actinomycetes bacterium | reverse complement strand
ATGCTTGCCGCCGCCAGGGCGGCCCGGCGCATGACCGAACGCGGCCAGGAGACCTACGCCGGGGTCCCGAGATGGGAGATGTTCGCGATGCTGGCCGGATTGGTCCGATCGCAGGGACCCGGCCACGACCCGGCCGACGAAAAGCTCCCGTCGTTCGCGGGTCGATGGTTCGACAGATACCGGCAAGAACCGAAGAGCGCCGCCCGGTGGTACTCGGTCGGCGCAGGCCGCTAACAGCGCAAACGTCAACGGCGCCACCGATATGATCGTCACGTGATGGCAGGGATGGGCGGATAGTGGCACGGCGCCACGGTTGGTCGGGCAATACCCCTGCCACTGACGAGGAGGCGATCACCCGAATCCTCGACGCCGCCTACGCGATCATCGCCGAGCGCGGCTCCGCGATGCGCATCGCCGATGTCGCACGTTCGCTCGGCGTCACCCGTCAGACCGTCTACCGCTACTTTCCGGGAACCGAGGCGCTTCTGCTCGCGACGGTCATGCGATCCGGCGACGGATTCCTCGATCAACTCGCCAACCACGTCGGCGCCGAGACCGATGCGGTCACCGCGGTGATCGAAGGCCTGGCCTTCGCGATCGAGCACCTGTCGAAGGACGATCGAATCGTGTACATGCTGAGCACGCGCTCGGGTGGCGGAGTCGCACCCTCACTCGCTTCCGATACCGCGTTGGCCTTCAGTCGATCGATGCTTCACCGCTACAACGTCGACTGGGAGGCCAACGGTTTCGACGAGGGCGCTCTGGGTGACCTGTCGGAGTTCCTGCTCCGCATCCTGTACTCATACCTCGTCGACAGCGACCAGAACCCGCGTCACGGCGCAGAGTTGCGCACCTTCCTCGCGCGTTGGGTCGGCCCGGCCGTCATCTATCCGCGATTCGCCGGAGCGATGGAGTCGGTCAGCAAAGTCGCGGTGCCGCAACGTTCTCGGCGCCGCTCTGCGTCCTAGACGGGGTACCCCGTGCGCAGCGCGGCACCACTCGTCGCTCGTGCCTGCCGCCCATGTTCTACTACGGCCACGAAGGAGAACAGCACATGGGCACCTATGCGATCACCGGGTCGGCATCCGGCATGGGGCGTGCCGCGGCAGACAAGCTGCGGGATGCCGGACACACTGTGATCGGCGTCGATCTGAGGGACGCCACGGTCGTCGCCGATCTGTCCACCGACGACGGCAGGCAGAACGCGGTCAGGGCGGTCCTGGACGCCGCAGACGGCGGACTCGACGGTGCGGTGCTTGCTGCCGGTCTCGGTCCCACCCCCGGCGCCGATCGACCGCGGTTGATCTGCCAGGTCAACTACTTCGGTGTGGTGGACCTGCTCCAGAGCTGGCGACCGGCGTTCGCCGCACACGGCCACGCGAAAGTCGTCGTCGTGGCGAGCAACTCCACCACGACCATGCCCGCGGTGCCCAAGCGGGCGGTGCGGGCCCTGCTGGCCGGTGACGGCGACAAGGCGGTCGCCGCCCTGCGCCTCTTCGGCAAGGCCGCACCCTCGATGGCGTACGGGGCATCCAAGATCGCCGTGTCACGCTGGGTCCGTCGGCACGCGGTGACGACGGAGTGGGCGGGCGCCGGGATCCGGCTCAACGCGATCGCCCCCGGGGCGATCCGCACGCCCCTGCTGGAGAAGCAACTCGCCACTCCCACCGAGGCGAGGGCCATTCGCTCCTTCCCCGTACCCGTCGGTGACTACGGAGATCCGGGTCATCTGGCCGACTGGATGCTGTTCATGCTGTCTGAGTCTGCCGACTTTCTCTGCGGGAGCGTGATCTTCGTCGACGGCGGTTCCGACGCGTACTTCCGGGCCGACGACTGGCCCGCGCGAGTTCCGTACGCGGCACTCCCCCGCTACGTCGCGCAGACGCTGCGGTTCCGCCGCCGGTCACGCACACGTAATTGACAAATTAAATAAATTTCGCAACGAAGACCGCCGCGGATGGAATATGGTCGCTGTTCGCCGGTCGGTGCATGTCCGGCGGCAATCGTGGTTCACGTCGGGGGCGAATGAACAGGGGAGGGTCATGCGCGCTTCGACGTATGTCGGTCGGGTTGGTGCACTGGCAGTCGCGTTGGGGGTCGGCGCGGCGGTGGCTACCGGACATGGGGTCGCGTCCGCCGACACCACCACTGATCCGGCAAAACCGACGTCTCAGGAATCGGCTGCCCCCGGCGACGCGGACAAGCCAAAGGAGAACTCACAGCCGAGCGAGGCGTCGCCGGCGACGAAACCCTCGGGGATCAGGACAACCATCGGCAACGGTCGGTCGACTCTTCGCGCCACAGTGCGCGACGGATTGGACAAACTCTTCAACCCACCGCGCCGCGCTGCCGGGAGTGGACGTAAAGCGACGACCGGGGCCGATCCGGCGACAGTCGAAGAACCGCCCGCGACCGCCGACACATCCGCCAACGATTCGAGACGTCATCAACGCAGCAGGACATCGACGCCGTTGCCCTCGATCGCCGAGACCGTCGCGCCTCCCTCGACCGTGAAGCTCAACGATCAGCGAACCGTTCACACGTTCACGGTGCCTCGGCCGCAAACCAGCCCGGTCGTCGACGCGAACCTCGTGAGCAAAGCGGCGGTGAACACGACGACCGTCACGATGCCGGGACCATCTGAGGGGCCTACGGCCCCCGCCGAGAAGGTGGCGGTGCGCGGGGCTGCCACCGAGTCCCCTGCCGTGCCGCCGTTCTCGGTGACATCTGTGGTGAACAACCTGCTTGCCGCGGTCGGGTTGACGCCGATCGCAGGCACGTCGCCGACGGCTCCCGACTCGTCGCCGCTCTCATGGGTGATGTTGGCGGTCGCCCGCCGCGAGTTCGGGATCCTCGGCAATACCGCCGCCACGCGCGGGGCCAGGACAGCGGCGCCGCTGACGACCACCGATGTCTCACAGGCGGCGGTGGCCGCGGCTCCGTCGACCACGTTCATCAACTGGGTAACGGGACCGGTCAGCCCGAACGCCACCCCTGGTCGCTTCTCCGTCGCGGGGACCGACCTCGGGATCATGTGGGACAACGGAGAGACGGGCCCGGCACGGCAGGTGCTCATCGCGTTCGGCGACACCTTCAGCCAACCCGGGATGACGGGAGAATGGCGGTCGAACATCCTGTTCCGAAGCGCCGACCGCATACTGTCCGACACGAACGGGCTGTACGTTGCCGATCCGCAGTTCGGAGACATCTTCGCCGGTTCCCCCGTTCTGGTAGACCGGCCGAACTTCTCCAGGCAACTCGTGTACGGCATACCGGGAACGATTGGGTTGTTCGGCATCCCACAGCTCTTCGGCAGCGAGGTCACGATGATCCCGACCGCAGGCATCTCGGTGCCAGGCGCGGGTGTGGGCGGCGCGACGCGGCAGTACATGAACGTCATGTCGGTCCGGAACTGGGGCCCCGCGGGTATGTGGACGACGAACTACTCGGCCATCGCGTACTCCGACGACAACGGCGAGACCTGGACCATCGACGAGAACACGATCCGCTCCGCAGGCTTCCTGCGCACCTTCGGTCATCCGTACGAATTCGGCAACGAGAATTTCCAGATGGGCGCGTTCGTCCGCCCACCGGAGGGCTCGCCGGACGCCGAAGCCGGCTATGTGTATTCGTTCGGCACGCCTGCGGGGCGCTTCGGTCCGGCGTATGTGTCTCGTGTGAACGAGAATGAGATCCAAGATCTCTCGGCCTATGAGTACTGGGACGGAGAAGGGTGGGTCCAGGGCGACCCGTCCGCCGCCGTCCCCGTGTTCGCCGGGGAGAAGACCCCGTTCAGCGGCCTGATCAGCCTGGCCAACAACCTGCTCGGCTTGTTCGGGATACCGGTCATCATCCCCAGCGGAGACGCCAGCGAGATGTCTGTCCAGTACAACGAGTACCTCGACCAGTACGTCGTGCTCTACAGCGACGGCAACGCCAACGTCGTCATGCGGACCGCCTCGAGACCAGAGGGGCCGTGGTCGGACCCGGTGGTCCTGGCGACGTCCACCGAATATCCCGGTCTGTACGCGCCGATGATCCACCCGTGGTCGTCGACGGGTTATCTCCTGGACGACAACGGAAACCCGGAAGATCCGAAGTACCTGTATTGGAATCTGTCGCAGTGGGACCAGTACAACGTGCGGCTGATGCGAACGGATCTGTCCACGATCCAGGTGTAGAAACAACGCCATGACACATCGGTTGGCGACGGCTGCAGCGGCTTGCGGCGCCGCGGTCCTCGCCGTGTGCCACGCCACGGCCTGCGCCCACGCGCAGCCGCCGCAGCCGGTCCCGCCGGCGCCGGATGCGCCGTGTTCGGACACCTTCGCAGGCGCGATGGCGCGGCTTGCGGATGGCAAGACGAACCTGGTGTGCAGCGATCAGGGCGGCGGGTACCAGTGGTCGCAGCACAACTATCCCTATCCGCTGAGTGACCGCTGGCTGACCTACGGGCCTGTTCTGACGCTTCATGGGCAGGGCATGCGCAACCCGGAGATGTTGTCGGGAGACTGGACGGGTGACCCGCAGGACCGCAACAGTGTCTGCAACGCCGAGCAGGTGACGGTGTTGGGCCCCGGCCACGTGTCACCACCGGAGACCGTGACCGGCGAGCCGGGCAGAACTTTGGAGTTCAACGTCTCGCCGACGATGTTCACGATCGCACTGAGCGGTAACTGTTTGTGGCAGAAGGGGTGACGGATCCGCGACGGATCGGATGGCCCGATCACGAGGAGTGTTCGACGAACACCTCCGGATCGCCGGGTTCGTTCTCGAGCACCTCGCGGTCGAACTTCCACATGTAGAGGAAGTATGCGAGACCCGCCGCGAGCAGGCCCACGACGATCAGTATCGACGCCAACGTCGCGGCCGATGACAGCACCACCACCAGCGCGGCGAGCATCCACACGAGGGCGGCGATCGCGACCGGACCGTCGAAGCGCCCGAGGTCGAAACCGCCGTTGTTGCGTACCAGCTTTCGGCGCACTCCCAAATACAGCAAGACCGTCATGCCGTACAGCGCGATGCCGAGGATGGTGCTCGTCGCAATCAACTGGAGCAGGGCCGCGCCCGGCAGCACGATCATCAGTATCACGCCGATGGCCAACACCAGCAGAGTCGCCGGGACCGGAGTGTGCGTACGCGGATTGACGCGTTCCATGATCCGGTGCGCGGGGAAGCGACCGTCGCGCGCCATCGCGAAGATGTAGCGCGACGTCGACGCGACTGCGACCAGCGCGGCTCCGTAGAACGCCACGGCGATGACCGCGAGGAACGGCCGCTCCCATGCGGGTCCGAACTGCTGGCGCATGACCTCGGCCACCGGGGACTCACTGGCCGACGCCGCGGGCACGTCCTTAACGGCGATCGTCAAGACGATGAGGAAGACGAATCCCAGTACGGCCGAGGCGATTACCGAACCGATGATCGCTCGCGGAACGGTGCGGGTGGCGTCGGCCGCTTCCTCGGACATGTTCGCCGCGGTCTCGAATCCGACGAGAGTGTTGAAGCCCATCAGGGTGGCGGCCATCAGGCCTCCGCCGAGGGCGAAGTAGTGGGCGTTACCCTCGGCGATTCCGCGGGAGAACAGGTTCTCGGTCTGACCGTCACCGGTCACCATGACGACCAGCGCGAACGCGATACCGAGCACGAACAGGATGGCCAGTTCGACCGTCACCGACAGCGAGTTGACCCAGCCGACGATGCGGGTGGCCGCGATCGCCAGCGCGGCCTGACTCACCAACAACCCCACCGTGATCAAACGCCCGGTCGTCTCGTCGGGTGCCATGCCGAACAGCGGCATCAGGCACTGGGTCGCCAGTGCGTCGTCGATCGCCACCGGCGCGGTCACCGCAGCCAGGAATGCCATCCATCCGAAGGCCCAGCCGACGCGCGGGTTGGCCAGTCGCGATGCCCACGCATAACTGCCACCGCTCAGCGGGATCCGCGCGGCGAACTGCGCGTAGACCAGTGCCACCAGGAGTTGCCCGACGCCGATGAGGGGAAAGAGCCAAATCCCTACGGGCCCCGAATTCTTCAGCAGATCGTCGTAGGTGGCGAAGATGCCCATCACGACCGACATGGACGCGAACGCGATGGCGAACATCTGGAAGCCGTTGAGCGAGCGTTTCAGCTCCGGCTCGTAGCCGCAGTCCCGACAGAGTTCGTCGGCGGTCTCGTCTCCGGCGGCGGTTTGCGTCATTGGTCAAAGACCTTTCTGTCGGTCTGCGGTGATGCCCTGTTCGAAGTGGAAGACGTCGCACGGGTCGTAGTCGGCCTTGACGGCCCGCAGGCGATCGACGTTGTCGCCCCAGTACGCGGTCTCCCAGTCGTCGATACCCGCGTTGGGGACATTGACGTAGGCGCCGTTCACGTACGGGTGCATCGCCTCTGACAGATCGGCAACCCAGCGCAGGCACGTCGCCGTGAGACTCTCGTCGGGCGGCGGCCCGCCCCGGATGCCCCACCCGGCCCCGGGTTCGGCGTAGAACAGGGCGTTACGGTGCGCGAACGCCGAACCGCCTGCCGGTTCGCCCGTCGGGACGACACCACCGAGCGCATTGGTGAAGAAGTTGCATTCGGGTGGGGCTGCCGACAGGGCGGAGCACAGCAGATCGATCGCCTCGGCCGGGTAGGGCTCGGAGACGAACTGCGAATTGAACTTCCAGTTCGCCGGTTCCTCGGTGATCGGGATCTGGAACGCCGTGTAGGTGTCGGCCCAACTGCCGTCGGCGTTGACGACCTCGGGGCGGCCGATTGCCAAGACGGGTTCGAGCAGCTTCATGGCCTCGGTCTCAGATCCGCCGGCAAGGACTCCAGACAGCACAATCGCTTCGCAGGTCAGCTCGAGCTGACTGGTCAGCCTGTCGTCGGTGTGGGGGGCCCAGCGCTGCCAGGTGTCGAATACGGCGGGCAGGTCGTCGAGGCCCCGCCACGTCGCGACGACGTGGATCGCTTGGTTCAGCGGATGGGTTCGGTACGTCAGCGCTGTGACGACGCCGAAGTTGCCGTTACCCGCGCCGCGCAGCGCCCAGAGCAGGTCGGCGTGGTGCTGCTCGTCGGCCACGATCACCTCGGCTCGCCCCTCGGACGGTGCGACGACGATCTCGGCGGCCAGGAGGTTGTCCGATGCCATGCCGTATCGGCGGGTGAGCAGGCCGAAGCCACCACCGAGCGTGGCCCCCGCCAATCCGACCGAGCCCTCCGTGCCGGTGGGCGCTGCGAAGCCCGCGGCGCCGAGGCCCGTCACCGCCTCCAACTGGTTGAGCCCTGCGCCGACGGTGGCGGTGCCCGCCGCCGCGTCGATCGTCACGGACTTCATCTCGCTGACGTCGATGACGACGCCGTCGTCGACGGTGCTCCAGCCCTCCAACGCGTGACGCCCGCTGCGGGCACGCACGGGCACGTCATGCGCCCGCGCCCAGACGAGCGCGTTGACGACGTCCGCGGCATCGCGCGCGAAGACGACCGCCGCAGGCCGATGGGAGAACAGGCCGTTCCACCCGGCACACGCCTCGGCGTAGTCGGTGTCACCCGAACGAACAACGCGACCGGTCAACGTCGCCGCGTCAACCGACGTCATGGCGTCGGTTCCGTTCGCTGCGCACAGATGCCTGCGGATCCGACGGGCGAGCCGCCACGGCAGTCAGGTGGTTGCTGACCTGTGGCCTGCAGTGAACGTCCAGCCATGCCGGATCCGATCTGTCGTCGTGCGGCGACGACAACGCCGGCACCGTTGTCCAGGCTCGATAGTCGGTACGGTCCGGCCGGAACGCGGATGAATTTACAGTATGGTCAAACGCCGCAATGGGATTTCAGGATCTTTCTGGTTGCTTTGCGCCACGGCGTTCGATTACCGACCCTTTCCTCGCGGAGTCCGACGGCGTTAACTGACGCGCACTGCTCGCCGATGCCCCTCCACGAATGCGCGCCAGGCGGTGCGATGAGCTTTGCCGGTCGGTGCAGTCTGGTCTGTATGGGCAGACTCATCTATGGCTTCAACGTGTCGGTGGACGGTTACATCGCTGATGCCGAAGGAAGCATCGACTGGTCGGAACCAAGCGAAGAACTGCACCAGTACTGGAACGACTTCGAGCGGGAGACCGCGGTGGCGTTCTACGGGCGGCGGCTCTACGACCTGATGTCGGCGTACTGGCCGACCGCCGACCAAGACCCGGATGCCACCCCGATGATCGTCGACTTCGCCCGCATCTGGCGCGACATGCCCAAGGTCGTGTTCTCACACACCTTGGAGTCCGTCGACTGGAATTCCCGCCTCGAACGCGGAGACCCGGTCGAGGTGGTCACCAAGCTCAAAGCCGAAACCGACGGCAGACTGGAAGTCGCGGGCGCAACGCTGGCCGCACCGATCGTTCGGGCCGGGCTGGTCGACGAGTATCGGATCGTCGTCGCGCCCACCGCGGTCGGCGGTGGTATCCCGTTCTTCCCGACGCTGCCGTCTTGGATCTCGTTGCGGCTGTTGGAGAATCGCACCTTTCCGGGTGGCGCGGTCCTGCTGCGGTACGAAACGAAACACGACTGATCGAAGGGCGCTCAATCGGCTGAACACACCCACATCGTTCGGAGAGAAAGCGTTCGGGCACGCTGGTCCACGATGACTGCCACCCGTCTGCTCGACGACCCGAGCGACCTGTCTGCCCTGCGGGCGAACGGCGCCGATCCAGACTCGTTGTACGCCTCTTTCGACGCATGGGCCTCGGCGAATGGCACCAAGCTCTACCCGGCGCAGGAAGATGCCGTGCTCGAATTGCTCAGCGGCGCGAACGTCGTGTTGGCGACGCCGACCGGGTCGGGCAAGTCGCTGGTGGCCACCGGGGCGGTGTACGCAGCCCTTGCCGCGGGCCGGCGCAGTTACTACACGGCTCCGATCAAGGCGCTCGTCAGTGAAAAGTTCTTCGCCTTGTGCGAGGTGTTCGGGGCGGCCAACGTCGGGATGCTGACCGGTGACGCCACGGTGAACGCAGGCGCGCCGATCATCACGTGCACAGCGGAGGTGCTGGCCAACATCGCGCTGCGCGAAGGTGCGGACGCCGACATCGGCCTTGTCGTGATGGACGAGTTCCATTTCTACGGCGATCCCGACCGCGGCTGGGCCTGGCAGGTGCCCCTGCTCGAGCTTCGGCGGCCGCAATTCCTGCTGATGTCGGCCACACTCGGTGACGTCACCTTTCTTCGCGAGGACCTGACCCGACGCACAGGCAGGCCGACGGCGTTGGTGGCCAACCCCGAGCGCCCGGTTCCGCTGCACCACTACAACGCGACCACCCCGATGCACGAGACGATCGGCGAACTGCTCTACACGAAGCAGGCGCCGATCTACATCGTCCACTTCACCCAGGCCTCGGCGCTGGAGCGGGCGCAGGCACTGATGAGCGTCAACGTGAGCACCAAAGAGGAGAAGGCGGCGATCGCCGACGTCATCGGCGCGTTCCGGTTCTCAACCGCGTTCGGATCGACGTTGTCGCGGTTGGTTCGGCACGGGATCGGTGTCCACCACGCCGGGATGCTGCCCAAGTATCGGCGTCTGGTGGAACAGCTGGCCCAGGCGGGCCTGCTCAAGGTGATCTGCGGCACGGACACCCTCGGCGTCGGCATCAACGTGCCGATCCGGACCGTCGTCTTCTCGGCGCTCTCGAAGTACGACGGCACCCGCACGCGGCTGCTCAGTGCACGTGAGTTTCACCAGATCGCGGGGCGCGCCGGCCGGGCGGGATACGACACCGCGGGTACGGTCGTCGTCCAGGCGCCGGATCACGAGGTGGAAAACCTCAAGCAGTTCGCGAAGGTGGCCGACCACCCGAAGAAGCGTCGAAAGTTGGTGCGCCGCAAGGTACCCGAGGGCATGGTGCCGTGGAGTGAGTCGACGATGAAACGGTTGGTCGACGCCTCGCCGGAAGCGTTGACGAGCAACATGCGGGTGTCGACGGCGATGATCCTCGACGTCGTCGACCGGCCGGGCGACCCGTTCGCCGCTATGCGCAGGCTCCTCCTCGAGAACCACGAGCCGCGCAAGCGGCAACTCCAGCACGTCCGCGACGCGATCGGGATTGCCCGCTCGCTGCTGCAGGCAGGTGTGGTGGAGCGTCTCGCCGTACCCGGAACCGACGGGCGACGGTACCGTCTGACGGTCGACCTGCCACCCGATTTCGCCTTGTACCAACCGCTTTCAACGTTCGCTCTGGCTGCGATGCAGGTGCTCGATGCGGCGTCCGACACGTACGCACTGGACGTGGTCTCGGTGATCGAGGCGACCCTGGAGGACCCTCGGCAGATCCTGGCTGCGCAGCTGAAGAAGGCAAGAGGCGAAGCGGTGGCGGCAATGAAGGCCGAGGGTATCGAGTACGACGAGCGTATCGAACTGCTCGACGAGGTCACCTATCCAAAGCCGCTCTCCGAACTGCTCGAGCACGTCTTCGAGGTGTATCTGCAGAGCAATCCGTGGGCCGCCGACGCAGCGCTGTCACCGAAGTCCGTTGTGCGCGAAATGTGGGAGGGGGCATTCACCTTCCGCGAGTACATCAGCGTCTACGGCCTCACCCGTTCCGAAGGGGCCGTACTGCGCTACCTCTCCGATGCCTTCAAGGCGCTGCGATCAGGAGTGCCGGCAACCGCGCGAACAGATGAGCTCGCCGACATCGTCGAATGGCTGGGCGAGCTTGTCCGACAGGTGGATTCGAGTCTGCTGGACGAGTGGGAACAGCTCACCAGCCCGGACCGCGCCCCGGATACGCCGGTGGCGGTGCCGACTCGCCCACGTCCGTTGACCGGTAACGAGCGGGCGTTCACCGCCATGGTCCGCAATGCGCTGTTTCGACGGGTGGAGCTGTTCGCCCGCGGCCGCGCGGACGACCTCGCCCGGCTGGACGCAGACTCCGGGTGGACGGCGCAGCGCTGGGAGGAGGTCATCGACGCGTACTTCGCTGAGCACCCCGATGTGGGCATCGGTGCCGATGCCCGGGGCCCGGCGCTGTTGATCTTCGACAAACAGCCCGACGTGTGGCGGGTTCGGCAGATTCTCGACGACCCGGCGGGTGATCACGACTGGGGCTTCGACGTCGAAGTGGACCTGAAGGCGTCCGACGACGAAGGCACGGCGGTCATTCGGCTGATCGGCGCCGGGCGGCTGGGTTAGCCGTTCGTACTCCTGAAGTCAGGGCAGGCCCGCAATCGCGGATGGGTTGAACGCCGACAGCGACGGATCGGATGCGGGCGGCCGCGTGCCATATCCAGGCGGCATGTGCGCTGTCCCCGATGGCGGTGACGCATAACCCGGAAACTGCCCATATCCCGGCACCTGGCTGAATCCGGGTGCCATGTGGTCGATTCCGGCCAATAACTTGGACGCAACGAAGGTCGCGGCCTGCGTCGTGTACGCGGGAACGTAGCCCTCGGTGTGCCCGCTCCATGCGTTGCCTTCGCCCGCGTGACAGATCGGATCGGCCGGGTTGCAGAGGTCGATCCCCTTCCCGGCGAACAGCGCGCTCTGGGAGGGCAACTTGGTACCTGCGCGGTTCGCGACGTTACCGAAGGTGGCGATCGCAGCGACATTCTCCGCCAATGAGGACGGCATGGACTCACCCCACGCGATCCCGACGATGGGATTGCCGACGACGATGTTGACGACGTTGGCGCCTTGGGAGTATCCGCCCAACACGATCTTGGTGTCAGGGCACGAGGCCACCGTTGATTTGATGTGCGATATCGCGTCCTTGGCGCCGTCACCAGTGCCCAGCTGCAGCTTGCCCGCGTCATAGTCCACCGGGTAGGTCGCGATGTTCATGCCGACAGCTTGCTCGCGCAGCGAGCCGACGAAGGCACTGCCGACCTGGCCCATGCCTTTGGGTTCGTCGGTGCCCCTGGCGAAGACGACCTCGGCGTCGGCGCAGTCGGCGGCAGACGCGGCAGGCGTGGCGTTCGACAGGACATTCAGCGCCGCGACACCGAGCAGCGCCGCAGCACCCACCCGAGCCCAGCGAGACATGCGCCTGAATTTACTGCGAAGTTGGGATCGATAGCAACGCTTACAGAGTTCGACCGTCGAAGATCACCTGCAAATTGACAGCTGCGTCAGGCAGGGCAGCAAACCGGTCAGTACAACACTCATATCCTTCGGGGCTGAAGAGACGACCGGTCGCGTGCACTCCGCCGTACGCGGATCGCGCCCTCTATTCATACTGCAGTGAGGGATAGCCCGCCGTTTCCCCGCGACCGTCCGGCGTCAGGTCGAGCACACCCCACATCGGCCAGATCGCGTCGAGGGGGCTGCTGTCGCCGCGGACGAAAGTCAGCTCGCTGGCCCATCTGTGGTGCATCCCGTCCCCGTCGCGGGAGAAGACGTTGAGGACCGGAAGCTGCTCGCCCTCACGCGTTTCCCCGTGGTAATCGCGGTTGAAAGTGTTATTCCGCGAGGATAGTAGCCGCACGTTGCCCCAGCCGCGTTCGACTGCGTAGTTGCCCAACCGTGCGGGGTCGGTCGCGGCAACCACGACGAGGTTGACACGGTCGGACAGATGCGTGGCAGGGCCGTTGAGCCCGTCGACGACTGAGGTGCATGACGGGCAGGGTTGCTCGGCCAGCGGCAACGCGGCTGTCCTGCCACTGGCGGCACCCGCTCGCTGGTCTTGCGACCATCGAGGAAACATCATGTGGTAGACGACAAGTGTGTCCTTGCCAGGCGCGAACAGTTCCGAGAACTTCACTTCGCTGCCGTCGGCCGCGGACTCGAAGATGTAGTCCTTCAGTACAAGCCCGCCCGCCGGAAGCGCCCTGCGCTGAGAAGCGACGCGCTCGGTCATCCGCCGAAGCGCCTCCTCTGCGTCCAACAGCTCATTGCGCGCACGCCGGTAATCGTCTGACTCACCGGGAAATGTAATATTCGGATCACGCAACGTCGCCCGCCATTTGTTCATGTCGCGTGGATAACCCTTGGGTGTCATTGAGTTTGGGCCTCCAGGTGCATTGGCGGTTCAAGCGCAATGTCGGCGTCGTGCCGCACGGGCTCACGTGACCGCTAGGAGTTGCTCTATCCGACGGCTGGTGGTCATCAGTGCTTCTCGGGTTGACGCGCATAGTCGAAGTACTCCGGGCCAAGCCAATTCCTGACACTCGGATACATCGCGGACCTGAACAACTCCACGGCAGGCAGCGGTCGATATGCGGCCGTGCGTTTGGTGATCAAGCCGTTTTCGTCGTCTTCGATGAGTTCGAGGATCTCGAGGTCCCGGCCGTCGATCTGGCCCTGCCATTGCAAAAAGGTGGTGTGGTCGTCTAGCTTCTCTTCACGCACGTATCGGCCGGAGCGCACGTGTGAGGACAGCGCCCAGATCCGGCTGATGACGTCTCGTCCGGTCACCACTTTCGTCAAAATCGGTGTGTGGAACTCGATGTCGTCGGCCAGAAGGGCCGCGACCTCCTCAGCCGTGTTGTTTCCGCGTTCACGGAGTGCACGTAGCGGATGCATGACTATGACGCCTCCATCTTCGTCAGGCCAGCAGGTACATCGACGCCCATCGCCGAGAGCACTGCGGCGACCTTCTGGTCGAGTTCTCGTCCGACGGCTGCCACGTCGGCCCTGTCCCCCAGACTGCCGAACAGCGTGCTCGGCTGGTCGATGACCAATACGGCCTGGCCGTCATCGTCGGCGTAGATCAACAGTCGTAGAGGCGCGTACAGCATCGTGGCGGGCTCATGGCGATACATGCGTTCGGCGATCGTGTGGTTGCCTACGAGGTACTCGATACTCGGGCGGTCGGTTCCCGACGTGCGGAAGTACGCCAACGCATCGATCGAGCCGAACCGCATCAGTCCCAACGGCGCAACGGTGTCTGACAGTGCCAAGTTCTCCTGCCAACTCTGAAGGGAGTGAAACCGTTGCGGGTCGATCGGCGGTACCACACGCTCGAAGTCGGCAACAGCGTCGCCGTAGCTTCGACCGAGTGGCACGCTCCATCGGCGTATCAGATGTTCTGTGAAGTTTCCCTGCGTCATGCGAGTGCGCTCCTTTCAGAGGCAACCATTCATGTGGCGACCTGCAATCCCCACCGTACAAGTTCAGTGAATGAACTTCCAGGGGAATTTCCTGTCAACTCGCTGCGATCGATCAGCCAGGGTTCGGGCCGACAGCGGCGGTGACGGACTCGCCTGATCAGGGCATCATCAAGCCGCGTCGGTAAACGGCTCGAGCATCCGATGTGGACGCATCAGGAGCCTGCTTATCCGATCGTCGCGCTTGGAATCCCCAGACTTGGAAGCTCGAGGGTGCACCTCGAGGTCGCGGGGCTTTGGCACGCTGCCACAGCGACCACAATTCCCAAGAGGGGTGAGCTGACCATCGCAACCGTGATGAACAATGGGCCGACGCAGCCCCTCGGTCACGTAATACTCGTTGCCCCAGTGCATCATGGACCACACCACCGGCCACAGCTGCTCACCCTTGGATGTCAGGAAATACTCGTCTCTGCCGCTCGCTCCGATCGACGTCGCCAAGATGTCGTGCTCGACGAGCAATCTCAAACGTTCGGTCAAAACAGCCGGTGGAATATCGAGGTGGGCGCGGAAGTCGCTGAATCGTACGACGCCGTAGAACGCATCACGGATGATGAGAAGCGTCCATCGCTCGCCGACTACCTCCAGTGTCCGTGCAACGGGACATAGCTCGTTGTCGTACTCGCGCTTCAAAGCCATGGCGTCAAGTCTACGTCAGACACAGTTCATTCACCGAATCACCGTGTCGCGCCAATCGGGAGGTCGGAATCCTCGCCGCGGCCCCTTACCTCGGGGCAAGACTGACCTATCCAAGTGGGCGGAAAACTGTGGCTTGCATAGGCATATCAGGCGATACGGCAGCCTTCATACGATCTCCGGCAACCGGCTCACTTTCAGGGCCGAGACAAGGAGAATCCCATGACTTCCATCATCGTGACTCGAATCGGTCTCGGCGTTGCTGCAGCCGCGTTCGTGACGGGCATCGCGTTCGGCGCAAGTCCGGTTGCCAGCGCACTTCCCGAGGGCACCGTCAGGTCCGAATGCAAGTCCGCGGGAGGCAAGTACGAGACGGGCGTAGGACCGGACGGCAACAGGTACTCGGATTGCACCTACACAGACTCCAGCGGCGTGCTGCACATCGACCAGTACAAGAACGGTAAGTACACGGGCACGGTTGAGTAGGGCGAATACGCGATCAGTGGAACTGAAATGAGAAATGGGCCAGAGCTTTGCTCTGACCCACTTCTCGCAGTGGAGCTGCCGGGAATCGAACCCGCCCCAGAAATAGACTTGACCTGCATAATTGAACAATCTAGTACGCGAAACGACGTGAGATTGCGGCGAGCGACCTGTGGAAATGCGAGTGGTGTTGATGGCATCAACACGTACCGGCATAGTGGGGATGCCGCGAACGGCATCAACACGTCGCGGCGATCTCAACCGCTAAGCTCCAGGCCGCGCAACGCGTCCAGAGATTCCTTGATGCCGCTCAGGCGATCATCATCGAAAAGGGCAGCACCGACTTCACCGTCCAAGAGGTCGTCGACCGCTCGCGTCAGTCGATGCGAATTTTCTACCTGCAGTTCGGCGGTAAACACGAGTTGCTGCTGGCACTGTTCTAAGAAGCACTGGCCCGCTCCGCCGACCAGATCCGCGCGGCCACCAGCGGACTGGGTGACCCGATCGAGCGCCTGAAGGTCGCCCTTCAGCTGCTGTTCGAGTCGTCGCGACCAGACCCCGCCGCCAAGCGGCCCCTGTTCACCGACTTCGCTCCACGACTTCTGGTCTCTCATCCGTCCGAGGTGAAGATCGCTCACGCACCGCTCCTGGCGCTGCTGACCGAGCTCATCGAAGAAGGAGGCACCGCAGGTCAGCTGCGGGAAGGCATCAGCCCGAAGCGGATCGCGGCCATGACGATGCAGACGGTGATGTTCGACGCGGCGCAGTCCACCGCCGAGGACTCTGCCGAGGCTGCGTCGCACCCCATCACCGCAGAGTAACTCTGGGACTTCTGCGCCCACGCATTCGCCGCCAGCTAGCGCCGATCGACCACCCAAAGCTTCTTGCTGCGGCTGCCCGTCGGTTACTATGATAACCATTGTAGGGTTTTCGGTAAATCCGGCTGGGCGGGCCCCATAAGCATGGATCTGGGCCCGTCAAACGCCACCGCGGTGGCGGCATGGTTCTGGCCGCCGACAGAAGGAGTGGGTTATGGCAACTGCCACTGAGGCGCGCAACTGGGCGCGTGGCGCGTTGCGGGGAATCGGGGATTCGCTGTACACGCCATTCTGCGGCCGCGATGGCGAGGAGATCGACTGGGACGCCTACCGGACACTGGTGCGCTACTGCGTCGGCGACCTCGGGCATTCGATGTTGTGGAGTACCGGCGGTCTCGCCGAGTTCTGGGCGCTGACACTCGAGGAGCGAAAACGCTTGCTGGAGGTAGCAATCGAGGAGGGGCGCAAAGCGAATCCCCAGGTTGTGATCCAGGCTTGCACCGCGACGACGAGCCCGAAGGACTGCCTGGAACTGACGCTGCACGCCCAAGAGGTCGGCGCGGACATCGCCTACATCCAGACCCCGATGATGGAGGCGCACGGCGGCGAGGGCGTGCTGCTGTTCTTCAAGTACATCGCTGATCGCACGGACCTCGCGTTGGGCCGGTTCAATTCGGCGTCGTCGGGCTTTGTGATGACACCCGAGGAAAGCGCGCGGATCTACGACGAAGTACCGGCGGTGTGCGCGACCAAGGAGGGCGTCTTCCGCCCGGAGGCGAGTCGGCGCCTGAAGGCGTTGGCGCCCGATCTGCAGGTCTGGGAATGCGACAGGACCGTCTACCGCGCCGGATGGTTGCGTGCCGGAATCGTCGTCCCGTCGCAACTGGGCATTGACGGCTATCTGTTCGAGACGCCAGAGAAGCGGATCTTCTCCCTCTACTGGGATCTCATCTGGAACGACAAACTCCTCGAGGCGATGGACTACGGCCGCGAATCCGGTCTGGATCAGTTCGACCTGGACTGGGGCCCCTGGAAGACCGTCTATCCGGGTCGCCCGGGCTACTTCACCCACTGGTGCAGCAACTTCAAGTACGCGGCCTCCTTGCTGGGACTGCCGATCGGCGACTATCCACACTCCCGGGCCCCGCAGGTGCCCACTCCACCGGAGGCCAAGGTGCAGATCGAAAACGCCTACCGCCGACTGGGTCTCATCGATTAGTAAGACCACGGAGGGCGCAGGAACGCGATGGCCGCGGTCGATGATTTGACGCCGATATTGACTGCCTCCCGAGCCGTACCTGGGCAGTCTGGCAGCCGTCAACGACGAGCAGCGAACGATCGCAGCCGGGATGTGGCGGATGGATCTGCGCGACGGCCCGGCCCACATCCGTGCGCCGTTGGCCATACCTGCGACAGGGCCAAGCCGAAACTGTCACAGCGCAGTTCCCGCGATCAAAGAGGTTTCTTTCGTAGCTGCTACCGGAAATTCAGACCAGGGCCAACGAACGACCCGATGGAGAGGAACCGCCAGTGAACAAGGACGACTTGATTTTGATCAGTGTCGACGACCACACCGTCGAACCGCCGGACATGTTCAAGAACCACCTGCCGAAGAAGTACGCCGGTGATGCGCCGCGGCTGGTGCACAATGCCGACGGATCCGACACGTGGCAGTTCCGCGACACAGTGATCCCCAACGTCGCGCTCAACGCGGTGGCCGGTCGCCCGAAAGAGGAGTACGGGATCGAGCCAGCCGGACTCGACGAGATCCGGCCCGGCTGCTACAACGTCGACGAGCGCGTCAAGGACATGAACGCCGGCGGCATACTGGCTTCGATCTGCTTCCCATCGTTTCCCGGCTTCGCCGGGCGGTTGTTCGCCACCGAGGATCACGACTTCTCTATCGCGCTGGTGCAGGCGTACAACGACTGGCACATCGAAGAATGGTGCGGAGCATACCCCGCTCGCTTTATCCCGATGGCGATCCCGGTGATCTGGGATGCCGAGGAGTGTGCCAAAGAGGTGCGGCGGGTCGCGAAGAAGGGCGTGCACGCGTTGACCTTCAGCGAGAACCCGGCCGCGATGGGTTACCCGAGTTTTCACGACGATTACTGGAAGCCGTTATGGGACGCGTTGTGCGACACCGACACCGTGATGAACGTGCACATCGGGTCATCGGGACGGCTCGCCATCACCGCGCCGGACGCGCCGATGGATGTGATGATCACCCTGCAGCCGATGAACATCGTGCAAGCGGCCGCAGACCTGCTGTGGTCCAAGCCGATCAAGAATTATCCCGATCTCAAGATTGCGCTGTCCGAGGGCGGCACGGGCTGGATTCCCTATTTCCTGGAGCGTGCCGACCGCACCTACGAGATGCACGCTGGCTGGACCGGACAGGACTTCAAGGGCAAGCTGCCCAGCGAGGTGTTCCGTGAGCACTTCCTGACCTGCTTCATCAGCGACAAGGTCGGCGTCGCGCTTCGCAACATGATCGGCATCGACAACATCTGCTGGGAGGCCGACTACCCCCACAGCGACTCGATGTGGCCAGGTGCGCCCGAGGAGCTCTGGGATGTGCTGTCGCTCAACAGTGTTCCGGACGACGAAATCAACAAGATGGCGTACGAGAACGCGATGCGCTGGTATTCTTTCGACCCGTTCGCCCATATTTCGCGCGAGCAGGCGACGGTCGGCGCACTGCGCCGCGCCGCCGAGGGGCACGACGTGTCCATCAAGGCGACGGGCCACGACAGAGACAGCCGGGGCGGCTCGTCGTTCGCGGAGTTCGCGGTCAACGCGAAAGCGTTGAGCGGCAACCAGGACTGACTCGAGAGAGTACATGGAGCTGCGAAAATGGGCCACCCAGTTCAACAAGATGCCGGCATGGATCGCCAACTCGCCGACCTAGTGAAACCGGGTCAGACTGCGATTGTCGCCCAGGAGTGCCAAGGCGCCACCATGGGCACGAATGCCGGTCTCGCCATGCTCGCCGGGGAAGCCCGCCGCGTCGCGTTGCCGAACATCTTGCGATTGCTGCCGGTGGCGCGGGCCACGGGCGTTCACATCGTGCACTGCTTGGTGCAGAGGCGCCCCGACGGGCTGGGATCGAACCATAACGCCCTGCTCTTCGACGCGAATAGCGGCCCCGGAAAGGGCCGGGTCGACATCACCCCGGGCTCTCCCGGGGCAGAGTTGATTCCCGAAGTATGTCCCGAGCCAAGCGATCTCATACTGCGTAGGTGGCACGGCGTCGGCCCGATGGGCGGCACCGACTTGGACGCGGTATTGCGGAATCTCGGTGTGTCCACCATCGTCGTGGTTGGTGTCTCGCTCAACATCGCGATCCCCAACCTCGTGATGGACGCGGTCAACGCCGCCTATCGCGTCGTCCTGCCGAGAGACGCCGTGGCCGGCATACCCACCGAGTATGGAGAGGCCATCATCGCCAACACGCTGTCACTGCTCGCAACGATTACAACCACAGATGAACTGCTGCGTGCTTGGGGCGCCCAGTCCAAACGCTGAGCAATATCTCGGCACCGCGCCTCCGGCTACGTTCGGCTCCAAGTGGGGCCCGGGAGAGATCAAGGTGAAATGGTCAAGGTAATGGACGGCTTTCGAGTCCTGGAGCTCGCACAGTTCACGTTCGTCCCCGCTGCAGGCGCGATCCTCGCCGACTGGGGCGCGGACGTTCTCAAGATCGAGCACCCGGTGCGCGGAGACACCCAGCGCGGCTTTCTCAACATGGGCGGCATTCAGGTCGATCCCGATCGGCATCCGCTGATGGAACACCCCAACCGGGGCAAGCGCAGCGTCGGGGTCGACGTGTCTACGCCGGGCGGCCAGGAAGTGATCTACGAATTGGCCAAGACCTCCGACGTATTTCTGACCAACTACATGCCCGCGGTTCGGCATAAGCACAACTTCGACGTGGAGCACATTCGTGCGGTCAACCCGAACATCATTTACGCCCGCGGGTCGGCGTACGGCGATAAGGGGACCGAGCGCGATATCGGCGGATTTGACGGGACGGCATTCTGGACGCGTAGCGGCGTGGGGCATGCGCTCACCCCGGAGGAATTGGGTGGTGCACTGGGACAAGGTATTCCGGCGTTTGGCGACTCCATCGGCGGCATGTTCATCGCTGGCGGCATTTCGGCCGCACTGCTGCATCGCGAGCGCACCGGCGAAGCGGTCGAACTCGACGTCTCGCTGCTGAGCACTGCGTGGTGGGCAGCGGGCGCGAGCATGACGCAAGGCATGGAGACTGGACAAGTCATGCGCACGTCCATGCCGGACTCAGCCGCCGCGACGTCGGTGAACCCCTTCCTGGGCAACTACCTGACCTCCGACGGGGGCACGATCAACCTGTGCATCCTCAGCCCGACCGGCCTGATCCGAGACACTTTCGAGCACCTCGGCATCCCCGAGGCCGCCGATGATCCCCGTTTCTCCGAAGTGCTTCCGCTGATACAGAACGCCACGGAGGCCGCCGATCTGATCGCAAAGGCCTTCGCCACCAAGCCCTTTGAATACTGGCGGCAACACCTGAAGACGATGAAGGGGCAGTGGGCGCCGTTCCAGAGCCTCCTCGACCTGGCCAACGACGAGCAGGCCATCGCCAATGACATGATCGCCGAGGTCGAACTCGCCAGCGGCGGAGCACCGTTCAAGGTCGTGCGCGGACCGGTCCAGTTCAATCACGAACCGTTGCAGACCACCCGGGCCCCACAGGCCTCGGAGCATACCGAGCTCGTTCTCATGGAGATCGGCATGGACTGGAACCGCATCGAAGCGCTCAAGGAGGCGGGCGCCATAGCGTGAACCTAGATTGGTCTCTGGTGTTGTGAACCACCTAGGAGGTCAGGCTCGCTCCGCCCATGGCCGGTCCACGAAATGCCAGCTGGTCACCGGCGGCGACGATCGAGTACGGCGTCGGCGAACGAGAATCCCCGCGGCGGAAAGACGATGGCGATAACCGATATGCCCGTCTCGGCTTCAATTTTCTCGAGGCGATCCTGGCAGTGGTCGATAGACCCCCAGATGACGAAGTCGTCGAGGATGTCGTCCGGAAGCGCTGCTCGGGCGGCACGCGGATCGCGATCTGCCCACGCACGCCACATCGGGGCCAGGTGTTTGCCACGCCCTAGCCGACGTTGCTGCTGAGCGTAACCGGGGACATTGAGGTACGACGCAACCACTGGCCGCATCACCTCGTCCATGGCACCCCGGTCGCGGGTGGGACACATGGGTACGATCAAGGTGATTGTGTCCAGCGCGACCGGAAGCGGTCGGACCCGGGCCAGATCCGTCGGCGTAATCCAGTTCAGGGCGACCCCATCGGCCTCCTCGCACGCCAGTGCCAACGTCCGTGGACCCGCCGCGGCGATACACAACGACGGCGGCATGGTCGGCGCCGAGGCCAGGGAGAAGCCGGTGCCGCTGATCGTGGGCAACGATTTGCTTACTCGCTCGCCTGTGAGCGCGGTCCGGAGGAATCGCAAGGTATCTCGCAGTCTCGAGTACGGCGCCGCGAACGGAATCCCGTTCCAGGTCTGAACGAACTGCGGCGAGCCGCTGCCTAAGACCAGCTGGATCCGTCCAGGAGCCAGATGCGCCAGCGCCGATCCGGTCATCGCCAGCGTCGTAGGCGCCCGGGTGAACACGTTGAGGAACACTCCGATGTCAACAGCCTCGGTTGCCGTCGCTGCCAGCGTCGCCGCGCTCACTGCATCGATGTCATTGACCTCACCGACCCAGATGCGGTCGTAGCCAACTACTTCGAGTTCACGGGCCAGCCGGCCGTAATCAGGGAGGATGTCAGCTTGCTGCGGGATATGTATGCCCGGCATATCAGCGTCCCGTCTGCATGAATTCCACCGCCGCCCCGTTGACGACGCCGATCGCCGCGCCGACACCGGCCATCGGTCCGGCAAACCGGATGAAGGCATCGGCGCTGTCGGCAGCCCTGTGCTGCAGGGTATCTGCAAGATCACCGGTGGTGCAGGAGAGCACTGCCAGCCCTTCGGGCACGGTGCCCAACAGTGACGGTGGGATCCCCGTCACCTGAATGTGGGCGCGCTCGCGGTCGCCGACGATCCACAGCGTGTCGCCCTCATTGGCGGGCCAGCCCTTCGCGTCCTCGATCCGTCCAGACGGCAAGTCGAGTGTGGTCAACACTGACACCCACCACGTCGGCGAGGAAGCCGACAAGTCTTCTGGACAGGCGCTATGCCTAATCACGCGATGTGGCAACGATCTTGGGGACGGCTCGAGACTGGATGGCTGCATCATCGAGTGGTCCGTCACTACCGATGTGGTCGATTGATGGCGGGTGGTGGTCATGGGCCATTCGATACACACCCCCGTCGCCTCCATACCATCTAGGTCATACGAAATCAGACCCTCCATCGACGTTGATTGTTGCGCCCGTGACATATGTGTTGCGTCGAGACGCGAGATAGGTGGTAATGGAGGCGATCTCCTCGGGAAGGCCTGCGCGTCCCAGGTCACATGGGTGGTGGAAATGGTTTTCGACCCAGGTCATCACGTCATTCGGATTCGAGGCATCGAGCCCCTCGGCGGCGAGTGCATCTTTGAGGGTTTCAGTAAAACCAGCCGTGACAAAAGTGCCCGGGCAGATGCAGTTGACGAGGATGCCCTCCGCGCCAAGACTTTTGGCCAAATTCTTGGTCACGCTGGCTAGCGCTGCCTTCGACGCTGTGTAAGCGACGATTCGCGGACTCTGGCGCTGAATCGAGTGTGCAGCCAACGTCACGATCCGAGCCCAATTGGCAGCACGCAACATCGGTAGGGCGGCACGGATTGTGCGCACGCCGGCCATGGTGCCGAGGCTAAAGGCGGCCTCCCATTCGCTGTCGTCCATCTGCTCGAAATATCCTTCGCCGGGCCCGACGGTATGCACCAAGCTGTTCAGCTCTCCCCAGCGCTCCGACACGACCTCGAAGCCATCTGCGATGGAGCCGGCATCCGCCATGTCTACGCTGATTCCGATCGCATCAGACGATCCAGCGCGACGAATCTTCTCGACCGCAGCATCGAGTGCCTCTCGGCCTCTCGCCATTACGGCGACGTTAGCGCCCTCGGCGGCCAGCGTTTCCGCGATGGCCAGCCCCATACCCTTGCTGCCGCCGGTGACGACGGCTTTCGAGCCCTTGAGACCCAGATCCATGAAGTTCCTGACGTGTTAGTAGTGTGATCCGCATCGTGCGCTGAATAGGTCGTGCGGTGGGTGACGGGCCAATACGCGTAATACCCTGTCTGCGAGGATTGTTCGGACCAATTAATTACGTGTGGACGCGGCTGAGTTGCACTTGACCTATCCGGCCCGCCCCGCGCTGCTCGATCACGTGTCGGCACGCACCTTGTCCTTGACCGCAGGCACGACCGGCGGTGCCTCGCGCCAATTGGGAACACCATGGGCTTCGTCGGCGAAAGCCATGCCGTCCTCGCGGACTTCTGCCCAGTGCGAGTGATTCAGCGAATGAAGGGAGAAGCAGGCCTGCAGCGAATTGTAGAAGCCCATATTGTCGACGGTCTGATTGACCGATTCCTTCACCAGCAGCGCTGCCACGGTTGGGACGCGCGCTATGCGCCGCGCCAACTCCAACGTCCGTTCGGCTAACTCAGCACGCGGAAAGATTTTGCTTACCATTCCCAGACGGTAGGCCTCGTCAATGTCGATGGAATCTCCGGTAAGCATAAGCTCTTTGGTGCGCCGAGGGCCGAACTCCCACGGATGGCCGAAGTACTCCATGCCGCACATACCAAGCCGCGTTCCGACCACATCGGCGAAGCGAACGTCGTCACTTCCCACGATCAGATCACAGGCCCACATCAGCATTAGGCCCGCGGAAAAGACATCTCCGTGAACCTGCGCGATGGTGATCTTGCGCAAGTTGCGCCAGCGCAGTGTGTTTTGGAAGAAGTAGTGCCATTCCTGCAGCATCCGAGATTCGGCGCCTTCGCGTGTCCCGCCGTTGATCAAAGTCGTGGGGTGCTGTCCCGGACCCGGCCCGTATTCCTGCAACGCCTGACTTGATCCGATGTCGTGCCCTGACGAGAACATCTTTCCCTCGCCGCGAAGGATGACCACACGGACCACATCATCAGCTTCGGCTCGGCGGAATGCGTCGTCGAGTTCGACCAGCAGTCCCCGACTCTGCGCGTTGCGGACCTCGGGACGATTCAGCGAAATACGCACGATCGAACCGTCGTCGTGGCTCTCATACTTTACGAATTCGTACTCTGTCATTGATTCTTCCTCGGTGGATGTGATTTTTGTTCTACAGCCGTACTCACAGGTCTGCAGCCTGCTGGCGCCGCCGGTGCGACGCGATAACAGGAATGCTCGTCGTCGTGATGTTCGGCGACCAACATCAGAGAGGTGCCGACGGCCATGCGCACCGATGCATGACAGCATTGCCGGCTGGACTGGCGTGTTGGACCGTCAATCGACCGGGAGGTCGATATCGCCGCAGCCCGTGGTTGCGCGACCGTCATCTGAACGACCCCCACCGAGCGAAACTTCGTCGTTCCGAAGCGCCACCATCGAGCTCCCCGGGTCGCTTTCGACCAGACCCTAAACACAGTATTTGTCCCTAATGCGGAATGTCTTCGCTCCTGAGATCGTGCCCCAGCCGTCACGCGGAAGTCCTTGCGTGACATCAGAATGTCCCCGACCCGGCTGCGGTTCGAGGCGCCAATTCGACCACCTCGGTGATCGCCGACGTATTCTTGCGCGCCAGCGCGATCAGGCCCAACAGCGTATTCGCGACGTCTAACCGGCTCGACATCGCTTCTGGGAGCTGGCCGCGCCTGAGCCATGATTCGTACAGGCTGTCTAATAGCTCGCGGTCAGCGCCACGCAAGATCTCGGTGTCTGCGGTGGGCCCCAAGCTTGCCCGGATGATTGCCAGATCGGGGTGTTCAGCACGCCAAGCTCGCAACATCTCATCAAGCGCTGCCTTACTCGTGTTGTAGGCCGCAACTCCGGCGCGCGGGTCCCCCAGCGGCCGGCAGGAAGTCACCAAAATCACCGCAGTAGATGAAAGGTGAGGCACGGCAGCGCGAAGGACTTGGGAAGCTCCGACAGCGTTGACCGCGAAGGCGTGTAGCCATGTGGTGGCGTCAATATGCTCGATATGTGCGAGTGGCAAAACAGCGCTGGTGAAGACTACTGCGTCGAATTCGCCGAGCGCCTTTGCCGCGGCCTTCACTGCATCATCGACCGCGACAGGATCTGAAACGTCAAGTTCGTACGCCGTACCGTCGAGCGAGTCGGCGAGTTGGGCTAGCAGGTCGACACGGCGTGCCGCCAGCGCGACTCGAGCGCCTCTGCTGTGTGCTGCTACGGCGACCTCCCGGCCGATACCCGAGGATGCGCCGACGATGAGTATGCGCAATCCCCGCACATCGTCCTCGGCGCTAATCATGTGTTCTCGATCCCTCACCGTCACGGCGGCGTCATAGCCCTCGAAGCGCTCGCGGCACTGGAGACAGCTGTAACGTACCAAAACTATCATTACTGTGATGATAGTTTCGCTGATACCCCAAAGTGTCCTTCCGGATGCCTAGACCGTTGAGCCCCTAGACCCTTGTGCGATTGGCTTCGAGATCCCGGTAAACGAGCAGGTTGTGTTCCTCCGGCGATCCAAACATGCTGCGGTATAGGGCTACTCGCCGCAGGTATAAATGCAGGTCGTGTTCCCAGGTCACTCCGATGCCCCCATGAAGTTGTATGCAGTCTTGAACAATCGTCCCGGCGCGCTCAGCGACATAGGATTTGGCGATACTGGCCGTCAGGTCGGCACCGGGTAGCCGCGCGCCGACGGCCGTGACAGCTTTGTCTGTCGCCGCACTGCACGCTTCCAACCAAGTCTACAGGTCCGCGAAGCGGTGCTTGAGTGCTTGGTAGGAAGCCAGCGGACGGCCGAAGGAGTGTCTGTCCAGAGCCCACTGCGTCGTCATCCCGAACACTGTCCGCAGAATTCCCACCATTTCCGCACACTGCAGTACCAAGCCGATCTGAATCTGCCGGGCAACCAAGTCACCGCATTGCGATGCGTCACCGACCAGCGCATCTGCTGGAAGTTGCACCCCGTCGAAATATACTGTCGCATAACGCTTCACCAGATCGATCGACGCATCACATTCAACGCGCACACCATCGATATCTGCGGGCACGATGAATTGGCCGATGCCGTCGTCGCAGCGCGCGACCACGAGGAAGAAGTCACATTCTCCCCCAGCTTCGACGCAGTCCTTCACGCCGTCTAGGCGATACCCGCCCCCGCTGCGCCCGGCGGTTACGGCCGGTTCCATGGGCCTCCAACTGCTACCGGGTTCATGGACCGCCCACGACGCGATGGCGTCCCCGGTCAGCAGCCGTTCGATCTCCTTGGCGTGAGCGTCACGATCGTGGGCTTCGACAAGTCCGGCCAGGACCACGCTTACGGGGTGTAGCGGCCCGGGAGCCACCGTTTTGCCCGTCAATGTGGCGACTGTCGCGAGGTCCCGTACGGCCTCGCCCGACACCGTGCCACCGCCGAGCTCCTCGGGGACAAGCAGTGCTGTCCACCCCAGCTCAGCTGCCTGCTTCCACCAACTCCGCTCGAACTCGATGCCTGCCGCTTGCAGCTGCCGGACATATCCTAGGGAGCCTTCTTTGCCCAAGAATGCTTCGGCGGTGGCAATGAACAGTTGGTACTCCGAGGACGCCTCCACCGCCATCAGTGCCCACTGATCGGCCGGACTCGCACAACGAGCCAAGACGGATCACGTGCGGGTCGCCACCCGCCGCCTGTGGATTCTGAACACGGGGTCATTAAACGCTCCTAGACAGCTTGACAAACGGCTGAAACCAGCATTATCAATAGACGAAGGGATATGTAGGACAATCCTACACATCTGCGGTCTTGCGGTGAAGGAGGGACATGGCGGAAGCCGGCGTCCTGCCTACCTCACCTACCGGTCTGCCCGCAGCCCAACATCCGCGACGCGTCTCGCGGTCGGTATCGCCGCAATGGATGACGCTCATGGGGGTCAGGGCGAGATGACGAGTTCACCGGCGCCTGCGGAGACACCCGAAGAATTCCGCCTGCGCGCGCGAGCGTGGCTGGCAGCCAACATGCCCCGAATCGACCCGCACGACCCGCCGCTAGTCGACCGCGGAATGGATGACGGGTGGCTACGGGCGCGCGAACTGCAAAAGCTCTTGTTCGATGGTGGATTTGCCGGCATCTGTTTCCCGCGTGAATACGGTGGGCAGGGCCTGACCTTCGAATACCAGAGGGTGTTCGACGAGGAAACCCTCGGATACGAAATGCCGCTGTTCCTCAACATCCCCACCCTGGCTATCTGCTGCGCCACGATCCTGGACATGGGCAGCGAACAGCAGAAGCGCGAACACATCTCGGCGGCGCTACGGGGCGATGAGATTCTGGCGCAACTGCTTTCGGAGCCCAGTGGAGGTTCGGATCTCGCGGGGGTTGTCACCCGCGCCGACCGGCACGGAGACAAGTGGGTGATCAACGGGTCCAAGACGTGGACCACTGCAGCCTTTGCCGCCGACTACGGCCTGTGTTTGGCGCGCACTGATTGGGATCTGCCCAAGCATGAAGGCCTGACGATGTTCTTGGTGCCGATAAACCATCCAGCCATCACGATCCGACGGATCATGCAGGTCAATGGTTCCGTCGAGTTCTGCGAGGAGTTCTTCGATGACCTCGAGGTCGATGACGACGCTGTAGTGGGTTCGGTGAACAAAGGCTGGGAAGTCGCTTCGCGGCAGATGTACCACGAGCGGCGCACGATGGGTAACAGCTCCGAATTCGCCAGTGGACAGGGAGGCCTGGGAGAACAAGGGGCCCCCGTCGACTATGTCGCTCTACTCGAGGACACCGGGCAAACCGACGATGTCCACGCCCGCCATGACGCGGGACGTGCTGTGGTCTACCGCGAGGTCAGCAAATGGCTCAGCGAGCACGTGTATCGCGGGGTGCTCGACGGTGCACTGCCCCCCAATGCCGGCTCGATCATTCGCCTCTTCACCGCCGAGGCGCACGATGTCGAGGTCGACACCGCCTTCAGGTTGTCAGGCAATGCAGCTGTTGTCGGTAGCGGGGGAAGCCCCTATCAGTACGGCGCCCGCTACCTGTCACGTCAGGTCATGAGCCTCGGTGGAGGCTCAACCGAAATCGCTCGCAACGTCATTGCCGAGCGAGTGCTGAACTTCCCTCGCGAGTACGCCGCCGACCGCGGCGTGCCCTTCAACAAGGTCCGCCGCGGGGCGGCTCAACAGAGTTGACCTACCAATGACTTCTCAGTAGTTGCAGGACCGGTGCCAGTTGACACGATGGGAATAGGGATCATGCCGAACAATCTGCGCGATATTCGAGAGCTCCAGGCTGACAAGGACGCTTACGCGGACGAGCTGTACAGGCGTTGGACGGGGCTGATGAGCTATCGCTACATCGGGCGCAACCACGGGTCGATGAACCTGGGGGAGATCGACAACACCGTCGTCATTCGTCGAGATCTGCGCGATGAAGCCGGCGGCATCTTGGCGGCGACCCTGGCGATTTCGGCGCCAGAAGGCTGCCAAACCGATCTTGTCGTCGTGCCCAATCCGGTGATCGCCTCCATCCAGTACCTCGACCCCGGCGTCGATGTGAAGAAGATTGAGGTGGTCGGCTCCGAATGCATCCACCAGGGCAGGCAAATGAGCTATGGGCGGTCGATCATCGTCGATGCCGACAATCCCGACCGGGTCCTCGCCCTCGTACACGGCCAGGGCGCGGCGATCGGCGAGGTGCCCGAGGGGCTGGAGCGCATGGACGTCTCCGGTACGGAATTGGTCATCGAGGACACTCCGGATCTGCCGCCGCTGTGGGACGCTTTCGGCGCGTCGAAGCGAGATGATGGTTTCTGGGTGATGCCTGAACTTCGACTGGAGACGGCGTCGCCCGATTCCGCCCTGCACATCGGCCCTCAGCACGTGCTGCTCGAAACGGCCGCCATCGACATCGCAGCTGACCTCGTCGGAACCCGCAAGCTACATATGAACAGTTGGCACGTGATGTTCCTGGCACGGGCGAAGGTCGGCGCGTTCCGGGCGGAGGGTAAGGCCTACGTGGCCGGTCCAAACAAGGTGGGCGTCAGCGTGATGCTCCACGACGAGGGAAACAACGATCGAAACGTGTCCGCCGCCTCAGCGGTATTCGACATCGTCTCCTAATAAGCCAACTCACCACAACAACCGATTGGAGCGACAATGCCCTCTCGTCAAGTCGACTTTCCAGTGTTCGACGCCGATAACCATCTCTACGAGACGCAAGATGCGTTGACGAAGTTCCTGCCCGATCACGCCAAGCGCGCCATCGACTTCGTCGATGTACGTGGCCGGACCAAGATCGTCCTACGTGGAAAGATCAGCGAGTACATTCCCAATCCGACCTTCGAGGTCGTGGCCCGACCCGGCGCACAGGAAGAGTTCTTCCGCAATGGCAATCCCGATGGCTTGAGCTACCGCGAGCAAATGGGTAAGCCGATCAAGGCCATCCCGGCTTTCCGCAGGCCCGACGCGCGACTCGAGAAGATGGACGAACTCGGGCTGGACTACGCGTTCATGTTCCCGACCCTGGCCAGCCTGGTGGAGGAGCAGTTCAAGGACGCCCCCGATCTGACGATGGACATCATCCACGCACTCAACCAGTGGATCCATGAAACGTGGTCCTTCAACTACGAGGGCCGGATCTTCCCCGTGCCGATCATCGCCCTCTGCGATGTCGACCGCGCGCTCGAGGAACTGAAGTGGGTTCTGGAGCGCGGCGCACGCACGGTGATGGTGCGTCCGGCGCCGGTACCCGGACTGCGAGGGTCGCGATCATTCGGTCTAGAAGAGTTCGATCCGTTCTGGCGTGCCTGTGTCGACGCCGGACTACCGGTGTCGCTGCACGCATCTGACAGCGGCTACACCGAGATGCTCAGTGTGTGGGAGTCGCAGAGCGAATATCTTCCCTTCGCGCCCACGCCCTTCCAGTACGCCGCCATGGGACATCTGGCCATCGAACATTCAATGCTCGCGTTGATCTGCCATGGTGCCCTGTCTCGCAATCCTGATCTGCGCATTCTGTGCATCGAGAACGGGGCCGAGTGGGTTCCCCACCTGTTCGAGTCGTTGCGCGGCGTGTACAAGAAATTCCCGCACCAGTTCCTCGAAAATCCGATTGACGCCTTCAAGCGCTGTGTGTACGTCAGTCCGTTCTGGGAGGAGAACTTCAAGCAGTACGTCGAACTTGTCGGGGCAGATCGGATCATCTTCGGATCCGATTGGCCCCACGCCGAGGGCATGGCGGAGCCGTTGAACTTCCTCGATGACCTTGCTGGATTGCCGCAATCGGATATCGCGAAGATCATGGGTGGCAACATCCTGTCACTTCTGAAACTGGATGCGCCCGTCTCCTGATGACCTCGCATTCCGGCGACGAGGCATGGACGGTTCGAAGTCGGCTTGCCGCTGGGCTATTCGTAGTTTGTCGCTAACTGGCTTTCCGGAAAACGATTGTGGACAGGGGTGGCGGATAGCCGTCGCTCAGATGCCGTGTCGGTGAGCTGAGCAAGCCCGAAGGAGGAACAGCGAAATGCGAACAGTTGTCATTGGAGCTTCCAGCGGTATCGGCCGCTGCATCGCGGTGGGTTTAGCCCATCGCGGTGCCAGTGTCGCGTTACTTGCCAGGCGAAAGCAGATGGTCGAAGAAGCGGCCCAGCAGGCAGGCCAGGGGTCGTTGCCGGTGGTGTGCGATGTCACCGATGAGGAGTCCTGTCGGTCAGCGATCGATAAGGCTGCAGATGGTCTCGGGGGTATTGATGCGCTGGTGTATGCGCCCGCTATCGGTCCACTGTTACCGATGATCGAGACGGACGCGACGACATGGCGACAAGTCTTCGACACCAACGTGATCGGTGCTGCGCTCGTGACCGCCGCCGCCGTCCCACATCTGCAGGGAACCAAGGGAACTGCCATCTACCTCGCATCGGTGGCGGGTCATCTGACGGCGCCTTGGCCGGGTCTTGGTTCGTACGCCACCAGCAAGGCTGCGTTGCGCGTGATGGTGGACGCGTGGCGTGGTGAGCATCCAGAAATCGGCTTCACGACCCTCACACTGGGTGACTGCCTTGGCGGAGAGGGTGACTCGGCAACTCAGTTCCACTCCGGCTGGGACCCAGACATGACGGCAAAGGTCTTCCCAACGTGGCTTGAGCGAGGCTATCTCAGCGGTGCCGCTATGGACGTCGATGAACTCGTCACGGTGGTGGAAACGCTTATCCGTACCAGCGCGACATCACATGTCCCGTCTTTGTCACTCCTCGCGCGACCTACGCCCTCTGAGCCTGCGCCCTACACGATTGAATATTAGGCCGCTCATCGGAATTGGAGTGCATCGTTCCCGTGGGGTTGGTTGCCGCAGTGCAGCATCAGTCAGCTGGTCGAATGCCGGGCGGGCTGCGGTCGCGCTGACCGCGGTGCAGATCGGCGTGCCGCGGCGCTTGCATTCGTTCCGGTATTTCGAGAGGTGAGCCTAAACATGCTGCGCAGCAAGTAAATGAGGGCGCTCGGCTAGCGCCGTTGTGGCGCTGCCCGAGAAACGAACCCGCCCCAAAAATCGCCCGACCGATGTCTACAGCTACTTACCCTGCAACTGGCCAACCAACCGATTTGATCTCGGTGTACTGATCGAATCCCGCGATGCCATTCTGTCGACCGACGCCGCTGGCTTTGTATCCGCCGAATGGTGAATCGGCACCAAGCGGCAGACACCCGTTGAGGCCAATGAAGCCTGCCCGCAGACGCCTGGCCACTGCTGTCGCACGCTCAACATCCCCTGACATGACCATTCCGGCGAGACCGTAGACACTGTCGTTGGCGATACGCAGCGCATCGTCCTCATCCTCGTAGGGAATCACGGCCAGCACGGGACCGAAGATTTCCTCTTGCGCGATGGCCATTGAATTGTCGACATCAACGAACAGGGTCGGTTTTACCCAGTGGCCCTTGGTGCGCCCCTGGGGCGCTTCGGTACCTCCGACGACCAACCGAGCACCCTCGTCGATACCCTTGCGGATGTACCCAACGATGCGGTCGCGCTGTTTGGCGGAGATGACCGGCCCGCAGAGCGTCTCCGGGTCTTGCGGATCGCCTGCCTCTATCCCTGAGAAGATCGCTTCGAGCAGGGCAACGCCTTCGTCGTAACGTGACCGCGGAAGCAGCATCCGCGTAGGTGTTGCACAGCCCTGGCCGGCATGCATGCATACCCCGATGCCGACAGCGCATGCCGTGTTGATGTCGGCGTCTTCCAACACGATCGTGGCCGACTTCCCGCCGAGTTCAAGGAACAGCCGCTTCATCGTTGCGGCACCCTTCTCCATTATCCGCCTTCCGACGGCCGTGGACCCCGTGAAGGAAATCAGATCCACCTTCGGAGAAAGGGTGAGCTCCTCCCCCACCAGATGATCAGCCGACGTCACGACATTCACAACACCGGGCGGTATATCGGTGTGCTCCTGAACGAGTCGCCCGATGCGGGTGGCGTTGTACGGTGTGTCGGGTGCGGGCTTCAACACCACAGTGTTACCTGTGGCCAACGACTGCCCCAGCTTGTTCATCGTGACCTCAAACGGGTAGTTCCATGGAACGATCGCGCCGACGACACCGACAGGCTCACGCCATACCCGTCGGCTGGTCATCTGCCCGGTGACAGACACGAACGCATCGTCGAGCTCCGATTCCCAGGGATACTCGTCAATCAGATTGGCGGGGTAGATGAGTGCGTCGCTGAGAGGAACGTCGAGTTGCGGGCCGAAGGTCACCATACGTGGGCAGCCGACCTCGAGGATTAGCTCCTCGCGGAGCGACTCGCGTTCATTCTCCAACGCTGCCTGCAGCTGCTCGAGGCAGCGCTTACGGAATGAATGATCGGTCGACCAGGTCGTAGTGTCGAAAGCCCTGCGTGCCGCGTCAATCGCGTTACGCATGTCGTCTTTTGAAGCATTGGCGACTTCGCCTAGCACTTCCTCCGTGGCCGGATTGATATTGGTGAACACACCTTCGCGGCCGTAGACCAGCTGCCCGTCAATAAGCATTCGCGACTCGAAGTCGACTCCGGTGGTTTGCGTCACGATGGTCTTCTCCTGCCGCAGAGCCTGATTGGGAGCAAGACGCGGGATAAGTTCGAGTGCGACGTGCCCGCGTCCCTGGCAATTTATGTAAACGCTCCGAACGTAGCATGACGTGCTGTCTGGCTGTCGGACAAATCGACAAAGAACGGAATATGGTATGGCGCTCTTCACCGTGAGCCCAAGCGCTGCCATGACGATCTTCTCGCGTGCTGATTGACGAAGATCGCCGTCGTGCCCCGAATATCCAGCGCGTCAGTCCCTTTCCGCCGCGACTGACTCTCCAGCCGAGCCGGAAGTCCGACACAGCTGTCGTCCATCTCGCCCTCGATCACTGCTGAGGCTTCTCGCCCCCAACGCGCTCGCGAAGTGGCTTTGAGCTGCCCATTCGGTTTCCGCAGCGGGCGGCTGGCCTTGCCAAGCCTGCCGTCTGTTGGAGTGATGAAACATCATCTGCATCACCAGTCACCTTCGTAAGGGGTTCGTGTCGCCGTCATACCCCGGCGGACGGCCCGGCCAGCGGAGTAGGGTGAGCATCGTCATACAACCCGACCTTTCTCTCGACCTGCAGAGCCGTAGGAGGACCCGCATGCCCGTCGTCGTAGTCGCCGCGTTTACCGTCAAGCCCGAATCGGTCGACACCGCCCGCGAGATCATGACCACCGGGGTGGAGGAGGGGCACGCCGAACCTGGCTGCCAGCTTTATGCACTGCACGAGACGGGCAACATCTTCGTGTTCATCGAGCAGTGGGCCGACGAGGAGGCGCTCCAGACGCACAGCACCGCCCCCGCGGTGGCCAAGATGTTCGCCGCACTGGACGGGCACCTCGAGGAGGGGCAGGTCGACTTCAAGATGCTGCAGCCGCTGCCCGCCGGTGACCCTGATAAGGGACAGCTGCGCAAGTGATGACGTGGCCACCAATGACCTACTGAAAGGCCGGGTCGTTTTCATCGCCGGCGCCGCGCTGTCAGGGATGCGCCAAGCGGTGCGGCCGGCCACCTTCGGCGGCGACATCACCGCGGTCAACCTGTGCGAGCAGATCGGCACCGTCCCTCAAGCGCTGGCCACCGTGAAGCCGGTCGAGGACACCGCCGCCCGCATCGCAACGGCGGGCGGAGACGTGCAAGATCGCACGTGGCTGTCGGCGGCGCTGCAGAAGGGCCTCGACGAGTTCGGCTACCTTGACATCGTGGTGGCGAACGGCCCGACGGAAGCGACCGACGGCCGCCTCGACCACCTTCGCGGCTCCGCCTCGGCTTTCGCAACCTCACCAACTAGTTGCCAACCTGGTCGCTTCGGCGTCGCGGGTCGTGGGGCGCACAGGCGCCCGTTGCAGGAGGAGCACGCGCTCCCCCGCTGACCGTCGCTTTGGAGGTCTCGGCTCAGACGAGCCCCATCTCGGACGGAGTCAGGCACACCTCGTCGGCCACCTTGCGCAGTGGTTCGCGATCGATGTTGGAGAACAACCGGAAGAAGTTGTCCCGCAGGTACGGCATCAGCTTCTCGGCCTCCAAACCGCCCCACACGGCCTTGTACGCCTCACGGGTCGGCGTTGCCTCCTCGACCGGCGTCAGGAACTGGTAGAACAGCGGCACCGGGTCGGGCAGGCTGCCCTTCGGCGCCCCGAAGAACGGCCACCAACCCTCCATGTGGCCGATGTCGGCGCCGAACACCATGTTCGGCACCATCGCCATGGCCTCGTCGGAGAACTCCTCCGGCTTCTGGCTGATCGAGTGGGTCACGAAGACCTGCCGCTGGAAGTATTCCGAGGGCTTCATCGTGAGGTTCGCGGGGCGTTCGGTGACGATGTTCGCCGCTGCCTGCATGCCACCCCACGTGTCGAACGCAGCGTCCAGCCCCATGACGAACTGGGGAACCCACGCGACACCGGCTTCGACGACGCTCAGCCGGAGGTTGGGGTAGCGCTCGAGCACACCGCCCATGATCAAGCTCGCGATGGGGCGCAGCGAGTAGCCAAGGCCCTCGGCCATCATCACGCCCATGTGCGAGCGCGGGTCGTCACCGAGGAAGTTTGGCTGGCCGCGGCCGACGTGCACGTTCACGGGCAGGTTGAGCTCGCTGCACGTCTCCCACAACATGTCGTAACGCCGGTGGTGGTAGTGCGGCAGGTAGTACTCCAACGCGAGCATCACACCCGTGGTCAGACCGGACTCGTACGCGCGCTCGATCTCTTCACAACACCACACGACGTCGTCGAGCGTGCCCAGCACCGTCAGACCCAACAGACGGGTCGGATCGGCCGAGCAGAAGTCAGCCAGCCACCGGTTGTACGCACGAGCACCGGCCCGGATCAACTCCGGCGGATAACCCTCGACCGAGGTGTGCTCATTCGTGGCGAGACCGGATGCCCACGGCGGGTCGTTGTTGCTCTGGTCGTCGGGGAAGAACACCTCGGCCGCGACACCGCTCTGGTCGAGCGCCTTCAATCGCAGGGCGGGGTCCCACGATGCCGCGGTCCCGTTCTCCGGGTCGAAGCCTTCGGTGTCCGCGAACCAGGTGCGAAGCGTGCTCGGCCACCAGGAGGTCTCCTGGAGCGGTGTCCAGCGGGGGATCCGCTCCTGCATGAACTGCTGGAAGGCCGGCTGCAGGACCTTCGGCAGGTAGTCGCCATACACCGCGGCAGGCGCGCCGACATGACCGTCACCCGAAACCACGATGATTCGCTGCTCGCCCATGCCCACTCCGCTCGCTTCGTCTCCCTCGACTTCGCTAGCATCTCACAGCTCGCCGGTTTGGTATGTCAATGCGACGAACCAAAAGCCAGTCAAGTCAACAGACATATCAACGTAGTTGATATGTGCCCAACGACCCTGACAGTCCGCGCGGTGGTCATAGGCGTCAGGTGAACGGCGGCTGCCGATCGAGCAGCCGTGCAGTACAGTTCATTTTCGCAGCCGCTCGGCTGGGTATATACGGCGCAAATTCTCCCCGACCATTCAGCCTCGCCAAGGGTCAACAGCGCGCTCCACGGCAGGGCTTAGTGCGCAACTTTCGGCGGAACTGAAAGCAGAACGACAGGTCACTGCCCTGCTGGCACTTCGAACTACGAATCTCGAGCCAAGTCAGCTACGCGCCTATCCCTGGATCAGCCTCAGAAGAATTTGTTCTTGAGCCAGTCCGACGAGGAATCCGAGGGCTGCGCCGACGACAACGATTATCCACTCGTGGTCTTTGAAGATGGGACGCAGCATGTTTTCGAACTGTTGCGCATTCATCTGGCTCATCTTGTCCACCATGATCTGTTCCAGATCGATCCGCTCGGCAAAGTACTTCTCGGCATAACCCACGTTTTCGGGTAGCTTCTCGATGACAACATCGGCGATCTGCTGCTTCATATCCTGATATTTGCGGCCGCCTACAGCGCGGATAATTCGACCGGCGACACCCATTTGTTTGTCAATGGTCTGACGAATCTCGGTTTGGATGGCGTCAAAAAACCTATCCGACATCGGACCGGTGAGCAGACTTACCAGAATGGCCTGGGCGGTGAAGATCTCCTTTGCCATCAGCGCCGAATAACCGCGAATAACATCATCACGGCTGGATTGGAATACTCCCTGCCACTTGAACCCCGGAATAACCGTCCTTCGCTCGATTGGCCGGAAGATCATCTGCAGGGCGACCCAGTCGGTGAGACCGCCGGAAAGCAGACCGAAGGCGGGCAACGTCCACGACCATCCGGTCAGGCCGAATGCTATTGCCTGTATCACGCCGATGATGAGCCCGAATACGAGCCCGGCTTTGGGGAAAAATTTGAACACCCCGCCGGCCATCTCCTCGAATACTCTGACGAGCCTGGCCTTGTCGGTAATCATCTTGCTGACGACCATGTGCTTGACGTCGAAGAATTGGTCGAGTTGGTCCTTGAACTGATCGAACATGTCGCGCGTGGCCGCCGGCATGCGTGCTTCCACGCCGGTAACAATCAAATCCTTGACTTGGTCAGGAATCGCGCGCCACACCTGCGGTTGCAGCGACAGCATCATCACATCGACGATCTCGGCTGTGGCCGATCGCAGCGGCTCATCGAGTTCACGGACCAATTCATCCGGATCCAACTGGTCGAAAAGTTCCTGAGGGTCGATGATGTCGGCCATCATCGCGTCGACCAATCCGGCGGCCAACATCGGCGCCATTCGCGGAACCTGCCCCTGCCAGCCCAGAAATGGCTTGATCCCTTTGAATTCCAAGGGGTAGAACATCATTTTGAGGGCAAGGATTTTCGTCACCCAACCAATCAGCCCGGCCCCGAGCACAATTGAAATGTAAACCCACGCTGGATGAGTGAAGACACTGCCCAGCTCGATATCGATTTTCACTTCGCCGCTTCCCAGACTTCCAGGCCCAGCGCGGTGATGCTCACTGTGCGTTTAAGCACTCTTGCTCCGCGGATCCCGCGACGTGCTTTGGCTTGAGCCACGACGACCGCGTTATCCGTGAGCAACAGCTCGTAGTCGGTCGCCATGGCGCTGGGGCCTTCCGGCCCGATTTCACCCAAACCCAAGTGCGCCATCCGGGTCAGGTAGAG
>JAEZKH010000359.1 GCA_023415515.1 Actinomycetes bacterium | reverse complement strand
ACACCATCACGGTCGGCGACCTGGTGTTCGACGTGATCCACCTGCAGGGTCACACCCCCGGTTCGGTGGCGCTGGCGCTGCGGCCGGACGGCGAGCGGACCGCGACGCAGCTGTTCACCGGGGACTGTCTGTTCCCGGGCGGGCCTGGCCGTACAACACGCCCAAAAGAGTTCGCCTCTCTGATGAGCGGGCTCGAAACCAAGGTGTTCGACCGCTTCGACGATGCCACGGTCGTCTATCCCGGCCACGGCGACGACACCACTCTCGGCGCCGAGCGACCGCATCTAGCCGAGTGGCGCGAACGCGGCTGGTGACCTAACCGAACCGATGCGCTTCGCAATAGCAATCTGGCGGACTTGCGATTGGTCTAACTCGCGAGACCAAATAACAAAAATGCCCACTGTCAGTACCAATCTGACCGGCGGTCGTCCAGGACGCGTGCAGCTTTCCATCGCCGTCCATCGGACGGGTTCAGTACCAGATTTTTCCCATCGGGAACTATCGCGCCGTATCCCGGGAAATTCGACAACGTTTCGATCGGCTCCACCATCCGCCACTGGCTTCCATGCTGGACAATCGCTTGTGGGTTCGCTTGGCGACTGGCCCAACACGTTGTCATTGCGTTGATCATGGTCTCGACAAACTTCGCCGTGGATTCGCATAGGCCCTCAAGGACGTCCTGCGACGCTGACAGGACGTAGGCGCCGACGAAGGGCTTGTTGGAGGATTTTCCGGCGTACACCAAGGATTGCAGTTCGCTCCATCGCGCCTGCCGGTAGAAAACCCGCGCCATCTTGTTGGCCGTAGTCGACAAGACGAGCTTCTTCGCGCCGGCCCTGTGCGTCATACCGTTGCGGGTATCCCGCATCCATGGGAACCAGTCGACCGGGCCGTGGGGTTGCCAATCAAGCACGGGCGCCAAAAGGGCTTCCTGGATAGGCCGGCCTGCAGACCCCGCTGGCTGAAACTTCGTCCCTGTAGAGCCGTTCGCCAGTTTCTGGGCGGCTTCCGCCACTTTGCCCCAATCCAACAACATCGCGTCGTCGATCTCGAAACCGCCGACGATGAAGATGGCGACAGCAAGGCGATCGAGCGCTTGGCCGAGGTGAAAGAAACATGATTCAGCAGAGTCGGTGATGGCGAGGGCCCGCCTCCTTCCCGCTGCGTCCAGCGGGAATATCGACTTCCGCTGTGCGGCAGCGCTTCTGATCGCGAAGTCCTCGCTCGTGACCTTCTCCCGATGTGTCCTCGCCGCCAGCGATGCCACCAGAAGCGACTCGCTGACACCCTGTACCAGCTGGATCAGGTAGTCGGACAGAACGGTGATGGTCTTCCAGTCGCTGTACCCGGCCCACCACGCGAACCCGCCGTTCTGCTCATCGAGCTCACTAACGAGCTGATCAGCAAACTGGTCAGCGACCTCGGTCGCAACATCTACGCGTTTCTCGTAGTCTTCAGCGTCTACAGGCAGTACCACGACGTGCGAGCCTAGACCGCGATGCCCGGCACGTCACGCGATTTTTCGGTCACTGCCGGCCGATCTTGATCAGCGGGACAGGGTCAGTCGAACGGCGGCAACAGCTCCGCCAATGCTTGAAGTCCTTGCTGATCTCGCGCGAAGGAATCGACATATGCCGGATCAGGGCTTATGTGCTGGTATCGACATATGCACGAATGGGGTTGCAGCCCTTGGCAATTCGATATCCATAGGGATATCTTCACCGTATGACGACCATAATCAACACCCCTGAATCCGCGGCGCTCGACCTCATTGTGCGGATCGGCGAATCCGTACCCGGCGCCGCGGCGTTGGGCACCGCGCTTCGCGAGTTCGCCGGCGCGCTGCAAATTGAGAGCGCGCTATCGAGCCTGACCACCATTACAGACGCGCGAGTCGCCGCCGCGACAATCGCTGAACTCGCCTGCACAGCCGACGACGCCGTCGGGTCACTTCGGATTCGCGCCGCGGCGATCCGCGCCGGTTGCGCGAGCCTGGCTGACGTACTCGATCCCGACGGTCTGGCCTTGGCGCTCGACGGCGCCGCGACTGTGCTGGACATCATGTGAGCGCCGTCGCCGTCGTTAACCGCGTGCGCAACCTACGGGCGCGCGCGAAGTCCATCGGCTTCACGGTGAGCAAGCAAGGTGAACTCGTGACCGTCTTCGACCCTGCGGGATTGCTGGTGTTCTCAGGCGCTCTCGCGCACGCCGAAAAGTGGGTCGCCGAACGGTTCGTTCGCCGCACACCTGGCCCAGACGCGGTGCAGTTACCGGCCCGCTGGCGCCCATGGATCGAGATGTTCATTGCCGAGCAGGACGCCGCCCGTCGAACCGCCGCGACAATCCAGACGCGAGTGCTTCGCCTGGCTCACTTCGCACGCGAACATCCCGACAGTGATCCGCTCACCGTGACCCGCGAGCAACTGATCGCCTACATGGCGTCGCCGGCATGGTCACCCCGGACGGCGCACAACGTCCGCTCGACGCTGCGCCTGTTCTTCCGGATGTTGTACGAGTTGGAGCACCGTCGGGACAACCCGGCCCGGACGCTGCCGCCGATCTCGCTTCCTCGGACAATGCCACGCCCATGCCCCGACCACGCGGTATTCCAGGCGTTGGCTTCGACCGATGACCCCCAGGTCGCACTCGCAATCCGCATAGGCGTGCAGACCGGCATGCGTCGCAGTGAGATCGCACGAATGCGCCCGACCGATGTCATCGGCCAAGCCGGCAACTACTGGCTACACATAGCAGGCAAGGGAGGCCACGAGCGCGCGGTTCCGATCTCCGACGAGCTGGCCGAACAGCTGATCGCGATCCCAACCGCCTACGTATTTCAGAACCCGATCACCGGCGGGCCGGTGACGCCGCAGCATCTGGGCAGGCTCGTCGCCGCGGCGCTCCATGGTCACTGGACGGCGCACACGCTGCGGCATCGCTTCGCCACGACCGCCTACGCCGCCGAGCGTGACCTCCGTGCCGTGCAAGAGCTACTTGGCCACGTCTCGCCGGTCACCACCGCGATCTATACGAAGGTGGCCGACGACTCGATGCGACGCGCTGCCGCGGCCACTCGACTCAATGTGTGAGTTGGCGAATCGCAGATGGGTCAGTAATGAGATCACGAGATATGCGCGCCGAAGATGTCCGCTGTCATCAGGACGGCCTAGGTTGCAGAGTATGACCGTCGCACTTGCCGAAGAACGGCGCCAAACAGCGCACCACGAAGCGGGCCATGCGGTCGCGGTCCTGTCGCGCGGCGAAGGCGAGCTTAAGTCGGTAACGATCGAACCGACTGCCGAGTACGCCGGCCATACTGGCTTTCGGTCAAAAGTGTTTGACAGCGCGTTTATTGCGTACGCCGGACCGTGGGCTGAAGCTCGCTGCCAATGGCCGGACAACCTCGGCCTCGACGCACACGACGAAGAGGGCTTGACCTTCGATGACTACGTGGCGAGCGCGTGGCTACGCAACCCCGACGACTTGGCTGACTACAAAGCCTCCTGCGCGGCCGACGTCACCGCTTTCGGATACCCCGCCCACTTGGTGGAACTACGCGAGGAATCATGGGCCCGCGAGCTAGAGGATCGCTGGCCGGTGATCCGGCAGATCGCGGAACTCCTGCTGTGCGGCCCCGTTGGGGCCGATGAGATCCAGGCGGCGATACTCGCCGCTGAGGGAGACGCTGGCTAAGCTGCCAGGCCATGAGGGGGATTCTCACAGCATTGGTTGCCGTGTCGTTGGCGGCGCTCGTCGGGTGCGGCGGCACGACGTCCAACACCAGCGGCAGCAGTAGTACAAGCACCACATCCGATGAGATCCCTCGCATATCCCGCATACCGATCACCCCAACGCCGAACACTTCTGTCGCGGTACCCCCGGAGAGGGTGAACCCACGCGCTGCCGGCGCGGGATGCGACCCAGCGCCGGCAGAGATCGTCGAGATGGTCAACCGCAGCTTCACCAACGGGGAACACCTTGAGATGACTCAATCGTTGAGCGGTCCATCGGGCACGGTGATCGTCGGCGGCAACATCGTGGACCGGGACGGCACCAAAGTTTCGAGCTCCGACTCGTGGGTGATGAGCGGAGGCGCAATCTACGGACTGACCAGCGACGCACGGCGACACACTTCTGTTCCCGACGGCCGGAGCATCCTCGGCAATAAGTGGCCTACCTATAACGACGCAGTCGGGGAATGCGTACAGGAAGCTGAGCGCACCGCGAACCGGTGAGCAGACCCGCGGGCTGGCTAAGGC
>JAEZKH010000305.1 GCA_023415515.1 Actinomycetes bacterium | reverse complement strand
TCGACGTCGCTGACGTAGTTCAGTTCACGGGCGCCACACTTGCCCATCGCGATGACGGCGAGCCGCGGCCCTGCACTGTCGTCGCCACACACCGATCGCGTCGCCACCCTCAGCGCGGCCGCCAGCGCAGCATCCGCAAGATCGGACAGGTGTTCGCCGACCGCGCTGAACGGCAGCACCGGCTCGTTCTCCACCACCGGCGCGACGTCCAGCGCGGCGAGCACCAGAAGCCGGTCGCGGTAAAGCGTCCGCAGCACCGGCAGTGCTTCGCTTGTGCCACTTGTTGATTCGGCGGCATCAACGAGCGCCACCCGCAATTCATCCACCGGTGGCAGCGTCACATCGCCGGTGAGCATGTGCCACGACGCCGGATGAGCAACCAGGTGGTCGCCCAGCGCCAGCGAGGATCCCAGTACTCCGAACAGCCGCCCGCGTAACGCCTTGTCCTTCAGCAGTGAGTTGTTGAGTTCGTCCCAGTCCTCTGCCGCTTCGGCCAACCGCACCATGGTCCGAAGCGCGACGTCGGCGTCGGGGGCCCGCGACAGCGACCACAACAGTTCGACGTAGGCGTCGCTGTTCCAGCCGAGTTGATCCAGGTCAGCAGGGGCCGAGGGTTCGACCAGCCCTAGCCGGCCGGCGCTGGGCAGCTTGGGTCGCTGCGTCGCGGGTTTGGCCACACCTAGAAGCTATCGCAAGAAGTTTCGCGGCCGTCAGAGCGACAGATACGTCTTCAGCTCGAACGGTGTGACATGGCTGCGGTAGTTCTCCCACTCCGCGCGCTTGTTGCGAAGGAAGAAGTCGAACACGTGCTCCCCCAAGGCTTCCGCGACCAGCTCCGAGTTCTCCATCTCCGACAGTGCGACACCGAGGCTGCCCGGCAGCTCCCGGTAGCCCATCGCGCGGCGCTCCTCCGGCGTCAGGCTCCAGACGTTGTCCTCGGCCTGGGGTCCCAGCACGTAGTTCTTCTCGACTCCGCGCAGACCAGCAGCCAGCAGGACGGCGAACGTCAGATACGGGTTGCAGGCCGAATCGGGGCTGCGCACCTCTATCCGCCGCGACGACGCCTTGCGCGGCGTGTACATCGGAACCCGGACCAACGCCGACCGGTTGGCGAATCCCCACGACGCAGCCGTCGGCGCCTCCCCGCCGTGCACCAGTCGCTTGTAGGAGTTCACCCACTGATTGGTCACCGCGCTGATCTCGGTGGCGTGCTCGAGGATCCCCGCGATGAAGGACTTCGCGGTGTCGGAGAGCTGCAGCGGATCGTCTGCGCTGTAAAACGCGTTGGTCTCGCCTTCGAAAAGGCTCATATGGGTGTGCATGGCCGAGCCGGGGTATTCGGCAAACGGCTTCGGCATGAATGACGCCTTGACTCCGTCGCCGAGCGCGACTTCCTTGACGACATATCGGAACGTCATCACGTTGTCGGCCATCGACAGTGCGTCGGCATACCGTAGGTCGATCTCCTGCTGGCCGGGCGCTCCCTCGTGGTGGCTGAACTCCACCGAGATCCCCATCGACTCCAGCGCGTCGATGGCGTGCCTGCGGAAGTTCGGCGCAGAGTCGTGCACGGCCTGGTCGAAATAGCCGCCGTTGTCGGCGGGCACGGGCGGCTCGTCGTCGGGCCCCGGCTGAAGCAGGAAGAACTCGATCTCCGGGTGCACATAGCACGAGAAGCCCAGATCGCTGGCCTTGGCCAGCTGCCGCCGCAGCACATGCCGTGAGTCCGCCCACGACGGCGAGCCGTCGGGCATGGTGATGTCACAGAACATCCGCGCGGAGTGGTGCTGGCCCGAACTCGTCGTCCACGGCAACACCTGGAATGTCGATGGGTCGGGCCTCGCGACGGTGTCGGATTCCGAGACCCTGGCGAAGCCCTCGATCGACGAGCCGTCGAAGCCGATGCCCTCCTCGAAGGCTCCCTCGAGTTCAGCGGGCGCGATCGCGACCGACTTGAGGAATCCGAGCACGTCGGTGAACCACAGCCGGACGAATCGGATATCGCGTTCTTCCAGCGTGCGGAGGACAAATTCCTTTTGCCGGTCCATAATCGCAGCGTAGGTACCGGCTGTTAAATCCGTGTTACGGCGTTCATGCGACCTGACGTCGACTGGTTAGCCGCACCGCAGCCCGGTCGGTGGCTGCACACCGTTGATCAGGAAAGCGACCACGGCGCTGTCCACGCAGACATCGCCGTTGAACACAACCGTGTGCTGAGTGCCGTCGAAGGTGATCAGGCTGGCGTCCATCTGCCTGGCCAGGTCGACCCCTGCCTGGTACGGCGTCGCCGGGTCGCGGGTGGTGGACACGACGACGACCTTGCCCGGCCCGGGTGAGACGGCCGGGTGCGGCGCGCTGGTCCCCCGCACCGGCCACAGCGCGCAGACATCACGCGGAGCGAAACCCGTGAACGACCCGTAGCTCAGGAACGGCGCTGCCTGCCTTGCCCTCTGGTCGGCCGCCGCCCATACCGCCGGATCGTCGGGGAACTGCCCGTTGACGCAGCGGATGCTGTAGAACGCGTCCTGCGAGTTCTGGTAATGCCCGCCCGGCATCCGTTTCAGGTAGTCGTCGGCCAGCAGCAACAGATCGCCGGGGTCGGTCTTGCGCTGCAGTCCCAGCAGTCCGCTGGTCAGGAACTTCCAGTACTGCGGCGTGTAGAGCGCGTTGACGGTGCCGGTGATCGCGTCCTGGTAGCTCAGCCCGCGGGGATCGGAGGTGGCGGCCGGTTGTGTGGCCAGCGGATCGATCAGCTCGTGGTAGCGGTTGACGAACTGCGTCGGGTCGGTGCCCAACGGGCACCCCGCCGACCGGGCGCAGTCTGCGGCGTAGTCCTCGAAAGCCGCTTGGAATCCCGCCATTTGGCGCAGGTTGTCTTCGATCGGATCGAGGTTCGGATCCACCGCGCCGTCGAGAACCATCGCTCGGACCCGCGCGGGAAAGGCTTCGGCATACGCCGCGCCGATTTCGCTGCCATACGAGAACCCGAGGTAGTTGATCTGGTTCTCGCCGAGCGCCGCGCGCACGACGTCCATGTCCTGCGCGGTGACATCGGTACCGACGTTGGCGAGGAATTCCGGGCCGACCCGGTCCGCGCACTTCTGGGCGAAGTCGCGATATACCGCCTCGATGTGCGCGACACCCGCCTGGCTGTAGTCGGCGTTCGGTTCCCTGCGATAGGCGTCGAATTCGGCGTCGGTGCGGCACCGCAATTCCGGTGTCGAATGCCCGACACCGCGCGGGTCGAAGCCGACGAGGTCGAACCTGCGGCCGATCTCGGTGTTCGCCAGCGTTGCGCCCATCCCCGCCACGGTGTCGACCGCCGAAGCCCCGGGGCCGCCGGGGTTCACCATCAACACCCCGAGCCGGTCACCGCTTGCAGGCACCCGAATGACCGCCAATCGCGCCTGCGCGCCCTCGGGTTTCGCGTAGTCGACGGGAACCGACACAGTGCCGCACTGTGCGGTCGGGATGGCGGTGGTGTCGCCGATGAACTCGCCGCATCCTCCCCAGACCGGCGCCTGGCCGTATGTCTGCGTGGCCGCACCCTCGGGCGTCGCGGCGACGGGCGGAGACACCAGGACCGCGGTCAGCGCGCACGCCAGCAGCGCTGAACAACTCCTCCCCACCCGCCACATGGCAGTCATCGTCGCATGCCTCTCACAGGTGGCGCGAAGCCGCAATCGGACGGTGACCCTTCGGAGACCTTGGCGTGCCCGGCGGCCGAGATCCGTTGTCAGCAACGCGTGTCCGGCGGCGGAACCTTCACGTCGATCAGATACGTCGCGACGATGTCGTCGACGCACGCGTTGCCCTGGAATGCGACGGTGTGCTGCGTCCCATCGAATGTCAACAGCGTGCCGCCGAGTTGTTTGGCCAAGTCCACCCCCGCCTGATACGGCGTTGCCGGATCGTTTGTCGTCGAAATGATCAACGTGGGCGGCAGGCCCTTCACCGAGATCTCGTGTGGCTTCGACGTCGGGGGCACCGGCCAGAACGAACAGGTGTCCTTCGGTGCCAGGCCGGTGAACTGGCCGTAGTTCATGAACGGCGCCAATTCGCGGGAGCGGCGGTCCTTCTCGACGAGCTTGGCCTGATCGGTGATCGCCGGAGAGTCCACACAGTTGACCGCCACCCGCGCGTCGGTGGCGTTGTCGTAGTGACCGGTGTTGATGTCGCGGTGCATGTACAGGTCGGCCAGTCTGAGCAGCATGTCGCCGCGGCCCTGCTTGAGTTCGGTGAGCCCCTCGGTCAACCGCGGCCAGATGCTCGGCGAGTACAGCGGCAGGATGGTGCCGACGATCGCGTCGCTGTATGCCAGGCCGCGCGGATCTCGCGTCTTGGCCGGCTGATCCACCAGAGGTTCGACCATGCTCTTGTAGACGTCGGTCGCCTTGGCGGGATCCGTTCCCAGCGGGCAGCTCGGATCCTTGGCGCAGTCGGCGGCGTAGTCGTCGAACGCTTTCTGGAACGCCGCGGTTTGGCGCAGGTCCTCCTCGATGGGATCGGCGTTGGGGTCGATCGCGCCGTCGAGCACCATCGCGCGCACGTTCTGCGGGAACTCTTCGGCGTATGCGCCGCCGATTCGGGTGCCGTAGGAGAAGCCGAGGTACGTCAGCTTGTCGTCGCCGAGCGCTGCGCGGATCTGGTCGAGATCCTTGACGACGTTGGCCGTGCCGACGTTGGCGAGGAATTCCTTGCCGGTCTTGTCGAGACAGCGCTGCACGAACGCCTCGGTTTCACTGTTGATGTGCGCGATGCCCTCCGGCGAGTAGTCGACCTGGGGGTCGGCGCGCAGCCGGTCGTTGTCTGCGTCTGAGTTGCACCACACCGCCGGCGTGGAGGCCCCGACGCCGCGGGGATCGAAGCCGACGAGGTCGAACCGCTCGCGCACCGACGTCGGCATCGTGCTCAGCAGGCTCGCCGCCGACTCGACGCCGGATTCGCCGGGACCGCCGGGGTTGATCACCAGCGACCCGATCTTGTCGCCGGTGGCCTTGAACCGGATCATCGCCAACTGGGCGACGTCGCCGTCGGGCTTGTTGTAGTCCACCGGCACCGAGAGCTTGCCGCATTCGCCCCCCGGCGGGATCGGCACCATCGGATCGATTCCCTCACAGGGGCCCCATTGGATCGGCGAACCGGGCGGAGGCACGGCGACGACAGCGCGACCGTCGACGACCTTGCCGCAACCCGCCACCAGCAACACAACCAGCGCGGTCGCAAAGATCCCCTTGATCACGGTCATGCGCCACATGGTGCCATGAACTGTCATCAGTCCTGGCAGAGTGCTGGTCCGGCGGGTCTATCGCGCGCTTTCCAGCAGCTCGTCGAGCGCCACCTCGAAGTCGTCGGCCAGCTCCCAGAGATCGGGCAGCAGCTCGGGGCACGACACGATGCCGACGTTCAGCTTGCCGGTCAGCGACATCACGGTGATGTTGAGGCCCGACCCGTGGAAGATCGGTCCGAGCGGGTACATCGCCATGACCTCGGAACCCAGGAAGTACAGCGGAATCTGAGGCCCCGGCACGTTCGAGACGACCAGGTTGTGCACCGGACGCGCCCCGCTCAACCCGGTCCTGGCGTACAGCCGCATCGCCACCCCGAAGACAGCGGGGGCGGCGAACTGCGACCAGTCCTGCAACAGGGTTGCCCCGATCGCCGAGCTGTGTTGCTTGGCAACGGAATTCGCCTCCGCGATCGCCTTCAGCCGATCAGCCGGGCTGTCGATCTGGGTTTCCAGGCTGGAGAACATCCCCGAGACCTGGTTGCGGCCGGGACGGTCCGACTTGTCGTGCACCGACACCGGAACCATGGCGACCAACGTAGAGTCCGGTAGTTCGCCGCGGTCATCGAGAAACTTCCTCAGCGTGCTGGACACCAATGCCATCACCACGTCGTTGACCTTGACACCGAAGTGGTTTTTCACCTTCTTGATGGCCTCGAGATCCAACTGCGCGTAAGCGATGTTGCGGTGGCTCGTCACATTGGCGTTGAAGGCTGTCTTGGGGGCGACGAACGGCGCCTTCATCGCCTGCCCGCCCCGCGCCCGTTTCACGGTGTCGACCACGGTGGTCAGGGTGTTCGGCACGACGTTGGCGAGCTTCAGCGGGCGGGTCGCGAACTTGAACGCCCCGCTGATGACGATCTCCAGTTCGTTCGCGCCGCCGACCCCCTCTACCGGTTCTGGTGCGGGCGCATCGGGTTCGGTGCTGCACAGCTGCGACATCAGATTGGCACCGGTCACGCCGTCGACGCCGGCGTGGTGCACCTTGGTCATCACGGCCAGCCGGCCGCCCTGATGCGCGTCGGTTCCCGCGATGTTCTCGATGACCCACATTTCCCACAGCGGTCGCCTGCGGTCCAAGGGCAGCGAGGCGATGTGGCCGCAGATCTCCGCGAGTTCCTCACGTCCGCCCGGCGACGGCAGGCCGATGCGGTGCAGATGGCGATCGACGTCGAAGTCGTCGTCGTCGACCCACACCGGATGGTCGGGGTTGAAGCGGCTGTCGGCCAGCTTCTCGCGGAACTGTGGCATCGCCTTGATGCGCAGCGCCAATTCGTCGCGCAAGCGGTCGAAGGTGTAGCCGCCCGGCATCGTCGAGGTGTCCAACTCCAGGATCGAACACACATGCAAGGGCTGCGCCGCGGTCTCGAGATAAAGGAAGCTGGCGTCGAGTCCGCTGAGCCGTTGCATGGGCCGATCGTAGTGTGAGGAAATCCACTTGGACCGCGAGTTCATCTTCTTGGCAGGTGGTGGCACACTGGGTCAGGTCAGACGAACCCGGGGACCCGCGAGCGGGCCTCGAGGATCGACCGAACAGATACAAGGGACAACGATGTCTGAGCAGACTGTTTACGGTGCTGCCGAAACAAAGCCGCGGACGAAGGTCCGCACCCATCATCTGCACAAGTGGAAGTCGGAAGGCCACAAATGGGCCATGCTGACCGCCTACGACTATTCCACCGCTCGAGTCTTCGATGACGCGGGTATTCCGGTCCTTCTGGTCGGCGACTCCGCCGCCAACGTCGTCTACGGCTATGACACCACGGTGCCGGTCAGCGTCGACGAACTGATCCCACTGGTCCGCGGTGTCGTGCGCGGCGCGCCGCACGCGCTGGTGGTGGCCGACCTGCCGTTCGGCAGCTACGAGGCCGGCCCGCAGCAGGCGCTGGAGACCGCGACCCGATTCCTCAAAGAGACGGGCGCCCATGCGGTGAAACTCGAGGGCGGTGAGCGCGTCGCCGACCAGATCGCCACGCTGACCCAAGCCGGTATCCCGGTGATCGCCCACATCGGCTTCACGCCGCAGAGCGTGAACGGCCTCGGCGGCTTCCGCGTGCAGGGCCGCGGCGACGCCGCCGAGCA
>JAEZKH010000266.1 GCA_023415515.1 Actinomycetes bacterium | reverse complement strand
GCACCCGCACGCACCGACATCCTCGACACCGCTCGCGACCAGGTGCTCGGTCGCGGAATCGGATTCGATCGTGATCAGACCCTCGCGGTGCTGCAGCTGCCGGACGAGCGCATCGACGACCTGCTGGCAGTCGCACACGAGGTGCGTATGGCCTGGTGCGGGCCGGAGGTGGAAGTCGAGGGAATCATCAGTCTCAAGACCGGTGGCTGCCCCGAGGACTGCCACTTCTGCTCGCAGTCGGGGCTGTTCGCCTCGCCTGTGCGCAGCGCGTGGCTCGACATTCCGAGCCTTGTGGAGGCCGCGAAGCAGACCGCCAAATCCGGGGCGACCGAGTTCTGCATCGTCGCCGCCGTCCGCGGGCCCGACGAGCGTCTGCTCGCGCAGGTGGCCGCGGGCATCGAGGCGATTCGCAACGAGGTCGACATCCAGATCGCGTGCTCGCTCGGCATGCTGACCGCAGACCAGGTCGAGCGGCTGTCCGAGATGGGAGTGCACCGCTACAACCACAACCTCGAGACGGCCAAGTCGTTCTTCCCGCAGGTGGTCACCACCCACACCTGGGATGAGCGGTGGGACACGCTGCTGATGGTCCGGGAGGCGGGCATGGAGGTCTGCTGCGGCGGAATCCTTGGCATGGGTGAGACGCTGGAGCAGCGCGCCGAGTTCGCGGCGAACCTCGCTGAACTCGATCCCCACGAGGTTCCGCTGAACTTCCTCAACCCGCGGCCGGGCACGCCGTTCGGCGACCTGGACGTGCTGCCGGCCGCCGAAGCGCTGAAGGCGGTTGCGGCGTTCCGGCTGGCGCTACCGCGCACGATGCTGAGGTTCGCAGGCGGCCGCGAGATCACGCTCGGCGATCTGGGTGCCAAGCAGGGCATCTTGGGCGGAATCAACGCGGTCATCGTCGGCAACTATCTGACGACGCTCGGCCGCCCCGCGGAGTCGGATCTTGAGCTGCTCGAGGATCTGCAGATGCCCATCAAGGCGCTCAACGCCACCATCTGACGGCTTCTCGGTGATGGGGACGGCAAAGTTCAACGTCTACACTGGCGAACCCGCGGGTAGCGCTGTGCCGACCGCGGCTCAACTCGGGCTCGAGCCACCACGGTTCTGTGCGGACTGCGGCAGGCGAATGGTGGTGCAAGTGCGCCCGGATGGGTGGTCGGCGACGTGTTCCCGGCACGGTACGCAGGACTCGAAGGACCTTGAGAACCGATGAACCCCGCGCACGCGAGGAGCGAAGTGGCCGACGTTGCACCGTCACGTGTTCCGCGCGGCCGCGCAGCCGCGACGGTTGTCGTCGGGATGGCGGTCGCCGGCGCTGCCGTCGGTGCGCTCTGGGCGTGGATCGCGCCGCCGATCCACGGAGTCATCGCGTTGACCAAGAGTGGCAATCGCGTACACGCGGCTCTTGGAGCCGAGAGCGACAACTTCTTCAATTCAGCGTTTCTGCTGACGGGTCTGGTCGTCGTGCTGGCCGTGGTCGCCGCGGTGTTGGTGTGGCAGTGGCGGCCCCACCGCGGTCCGCTGTTGTGCGCCGCGTTGGTGGCGGGTGCGGCCGCGGCTTTCGGCGCCGCCGCGGCGGTGGGTGCGCTGATCGTCCGGGCTCGCTACGGCATCATCGACATCGCGGCCGCCCCGATATCACCCGAACACCGCGTCGTCTACGTCACCGAGGCGCCGCCGGTGTTCTTCTCGCACTCCGGGTGGGTGATCGCCGCGTCGGTCCTGTTCCCGATGGCGATGGCCGCACTGGTGTACTCGATGATCGCGGTGTCCTCGTCGCGTGACGACCTCGGTGGCTGGCCGCCGGAGGATCAGCCGTTGCTGCCGCCGCCGCTCCCGGTCGAGGAAGCGACGCCGTCGGCGTAGCCGCATTCGACGACAGGTGACGGCCATCGTCTCGGGAGTATCACAGCGGACTGCGCTCCACCGTCCGACCGGTGGCGACCTTCACCGCGATCTTCAGCAGCCTGGCCATCCCGGCGTAGGTCATCGGGTTCAGCATCGTCGGCCATTTCGTACGAACGATGTGTTCGCTCAACGGCTTTGAGTTGAACCGATCTGTCAGCCAGCGCAGCGCCATCGGCGCCGAAAAAGGATGCAGCGAAAGGTGTTCGCTGAAGGCGTCGCGGTGGTAGGTCACCGATGCGCCACCGGACCGGTAGGCCTCGGTCAACTCGTCGATGTCGCGAACAGACACGATCGGGTCGTGCACTGCCTGCACGATCAACACAGGCGGGGTCGGCACGGCGGTGCCGAGCTTGATGCTGTCGAACACGGTCTGGACTTCGGGCGTGCCGAGGAGCTGTTCGAGTGGTTGATCGACGAGCCTGCCCATGTCCATGCCCACCAGGCGCAGGACGGCGTGCGCGGTCGTCATCCGCTCGGCCTGCAGCAGCATCGCCTTGCCGGTGTCGGTCGCGTGTTCCTGGATGACGCGGTCCAGGTCGGGATAGGCGTGCGAGAGCGCGGCCACCACCATCGCGGGCAGCCCGGAGAACACTCCGCCGTTGAGGCGACGGAAGGCGTGGCCAAGGTCGGCGACCGGGGATCCGAGCACCGCGCCGACGATGTTGAGCTCAGGCGCGTACGAGCCGGCCATCTCGGCGGCCCACGCGGTGGCCAGGCCGCCGCCGGAGTATCCCCACAGGCCGAGCGGCGCCGACTCGGACAGGCCGAGTTTCTCGGTGGCCAGTGCGGCACGTAGGCCGTCGAGGATGCGGTAGCCCGGCTCGTACGGCGTGCCCCACGCGCCGGCGCGGCCCTCGTGGTCGGGTACGGAGACCGCCCAGCCCTCGGCGAGGGCGGCGGCGATCAGCAGGAATTCGAACTGTGCGAGGGCGCCGGGCGCAAGCGAGCGCCGCCGCAGCGCGTACGAGGGAAAACACCTCGACGTCACGGCGTCGATGGCGCACTGGTAGGAGACCACCGGACAGATCCGCTCGGGCCCCCGTTCGGCCGGCGCGATCACCGTGGTGACGGTCGCCTCCGGCTCGCCGTGCATGTCGGTCGTCCGGTAGAGCAGTTGGGTGGCCGAGAACTGCTGCGGGATCAGCCCGAGGAACGCCACCTCGACGTCGCGGCTGCGCAGAACGGTGGCGGGTGCGGCGTGCTCGAAGCCCTGCGGTGGGTCGTAGAACGGGTCGTCGGAGGGCAGCTGCGGACGAACGCCCCGCTCGATGTCCTGATGCGGGACAGAACCGATCCACTCGGCGGAGGCGCGCGCGACGTTGCCCAAGTCCATCCGGCCATTCTTGCTTAAGAGACCTCTAAGAAGCCAGCCGCCCCACGTCGCGTGTCGCGCCCTGGTCAGCCCGGTGGGCGCAGCGCCGCGAACTCGTCGGTGACGCGGTAGGCCGATTCGGTGAAGCGGTACAGGGCGGCGGGTCTGCCGCCGCTGCGGCCGGATCGCGCAGTCGTTCCGGTGGGCGTGATCACGCCCCGCCTGGCGAGGACCCGTTGCAGGTTGGTGGCGTCCACCGGATGACCGAGCGCAGCACCGTAGATGTCGCGCAGCGTGGACATCGCGAATTCTTTTGGCGCCAAGGCAAACCCGATATTGGTGTACGACATCTTCGCGACAAGCCGGGTGCGGGCGTGTTCGACCATCGGCCCGTGATCGAACGCCATCGGTGGCAGTGCGTTCACCGGATGCCAGCGAGTGTCGGGTGGCAGCTCCGGTGTCGCGGGGGAGGGCACCAGCCCCAGGAACGTCGAGGCGATCGTGCGCGGGCCGGGCACCCGGGCCGGATCGGAGAACACCGCCAGCTGCTCGAGGTGAGATAGCTCACGTAGGTCGACCTTCTCGGCGAGTTGGCGCCGCACGGAGCTGGTCATGTCCTCGTCGTGCCGCAGCCGCCCGCCCGGCAGCGACCACGCGCCGCGCTGCGGATCGCGCGCCCGCTCCCACAGCAGCACGCTGAGCTGTGGATTCTTGGTGCTGAGCTGCCGAACTTGGAAGACGACGGCGAGCACTTCGTGTGCAGTGCTACTATTGGCCATGTTTTCGATTATAAGTCGAAAACCTGGCTACTGCGAGGAGGCGGCCATGACTGTGTTGGACGAGCGGATCGTCAACAGTCCGACCGGTTATTCGGGCGTCGACGGAGACGAGGAGTGGGCCGCCGAAGTACGTCGCCTTGCCGATCTGCGCGGCGCGACATCGCCATCATCGATCGTGTAGACGCCGAGCCCATACCCCGCCTTGCGCACCTCGACGGCGCCGACCGCCGTCAGCCTCTCGCCGTTGGTATTGATGCCGACCGCCCCGACGGCCTTGGCGCGATGCA
>JAEZKH010000260.1 GCA_023415515.1 Actinomycetes bacterium | reverse complement strand
TGCGCGAATGGCTCCGCGGCGACGACAAGGCGATCGTCGAAAAAGAAGTCGGCATGTTCTCCTCACACGGCGTCCCGGACGGGCTGGCGTACAAGGTGGCCTCTGGGCTGTACCAGTACAGCTTGCTGGACATCATCGACATCGCCGACATCGTCGATCGCGAACCCGCTGAGGTGGCCGACACGTATTTCGCGTTGATGGACTACCTCAACACCGATGCGCTGCTGACCGCGGTGTCGGGGCTGCCGCGCGACGATCGGTGGCACTCGTTGGCCCGGTTGGCAATTCGCGATGACCTGTACGGATCGCTGAGATCGCTGTGCTTCGATGTGCTGGCCGTCGGGGAGCCCGAGGAGCGCGCCGAGCAGAAGATCGAGGAATGGGAATTGATCAACGGTTCCCGCGTACAACGTGCGCGCCGCACACTGAGCGAAATCTACGAGTCCGACGAGCGCGACATCGCGACGCTGTCGGTGGCGGCGCGGCAGATTCGCAGCATGACACGGACGAGTGGAACGGGGACCTCTGGGTGACGACGGGTTTTGTAGCGCCGGTGCAGGTGCGCTGGTCGGACATCGACATGTACCAGCACATCAACCACGCCACCATGGTCACCATCCTCGAAGAGGCGCGCATCCCGTTCCTGCGCGAGCCGTTCGAAGACGTCATCGAAGACATCGGTCTGCTCATCCACGAGGTCAAGATTCTCTACAAAGGTCAGCTGCGGCTGCGGGATTCGCCGCTGCAGGTCACGATGTGGACGAAGCGGGTGCGCGCTGTCGACTTCACGATCGGCTACGAAGTGCGGTCGGTGAACAAACCCGCCGACTCGCGACCGGCCGTCATCGCCGAAACACAGCTGGCCACCGTGCACATCAAAGAGCAACGCTTAGAACGGCTTTCGCCTACCCAGCAAGAGTATCTGCAGCGCTGGCTGCGATGAGCGGTCCGGAGCGGGGCATCTGGCTCGCCGGCGCGGCCGACCGCGAGAACCTCGCGACGTTCGTCGACCGCGCGGTCCGACTCGACGCCGCCGCCGTCATCCGATTGCGCGAGCGTGCGGATGGCATGGTGGTGGCGTGGGTGGCCACGGGTTTCGACGTGCTGGCCGGACGGGTCGTCGCGGGCCGGGTTCGACCGTCGGATCTCAGCGCGGGCGCCGACGCACTCGCTGCCGCTTTGGCGACGATGGACAGCAGCGGCCACGTCGATCCCGGCTTCCCCATGGATTCGGCCTGGCGCTCCGCACTGCCGCCGGAGGGCGGCTTCGCGCACATCGACGATGTGCCCGCGCGGGTGGTGCTCGACCTCGCGCAGCAGGGCGTCGCGCTGGCGAAGGAGCACAGCGGCTCCCATGGGCCGCCGTCGTCGCTGCTCGACCAAGAGGTGCTCGCCGTCAGCTCCGACCACGGCGACGTCGCCATCCCGATGCGGTGTGTATTCGCCCTGACCGCAATGGGTTTCCTGCCGAACGACCCGCAGGCACGGCCCGCCGACGAGATCGTTCGCGTGCGGGCACTGCCGGCGTGGCTGCGGATCGACGCGCGTTTCGGTTCGGTGTACCGCCGTCGGGGCGACCCCGCCTTGGTTCTGCGCTGACGTTTGCGTCTGCTCGCGGTGAGAAGCTAGACCAGCCAGGCGGCGGCGTTGGGCGGCAGTCGGCCGTCGACGACGTCGGCGCTGGCCAGCAGCACTTCACCGGCGGGCAGCGCGACGGGTTGCGAGCCCGTGTTCAGCACGCACTGCAGGCCGCCGCCGACCACGCGATACCGCAGCGTATCGTCCGGCGAGTCCAACCACTCGATCGCGGTGCCCTCGAATTCCCCTCGCGCGGCACGCAATCGCAGAGCCTTGCGATAGAACCGCAGCGTCGACCCCGGGTCGGCCAACTGCTTCTCCACGGTCAGCACCGACCACTCCGCCGGAATCGGCAGCCAGGTATCGGAATTCGTCGAGAAGCCGAACGGGGGAGTATCCCCCTCCCACGGCATCGGCACCCGCGACCCGTCGCGGCCGCGACGGGTGTGCCCGGAGCGCTCCCACACCGGATCACGCAGCGCCTCATCGGGCAGATCGACATTGGCCAGGCCGAGTTCCTCGCCGTTGTAGATGAACGCCGCGCCAGGCAGGGCGAGCATCACCAGCGCCATCGCCCATGCGCGGGCCAGTCCGACGTCACCGCCGCCGTAGCGGGTGACATCGCGGTCGACGTCGTGGTTCGACAGCGTCCACGTCGGCGTCGCATCCTCGAGAGCTGCTGCGGCCAAAGAATTCTCGATCGCGCCGCGGATGTCGGACGCGTCGAACTGCGCCCGCAGCAGCCGGAAGTTGAACCCGAGGTGTAACTCGTCGGCGCGGATGTAGCGGGAGAACTGCTCGTTGTCGTACACCCACACCTCGCCGATCGCGACCGCATGCGGGTAGTCGTTGAGCACCGTGCGGATGTGGCGGTGGATGTCGTGCACACCGTCGTGGTTGAACCGCGGATCGTCGTCCATATCGGCCAGCAGCACTTCGGCTTCGACGACTTCCATGTCGGGCAGGCCCGGCGGTTTGGCCATGCCGTGGGCCACGTCGATGCGGAACCCGGCGACGCCGCGCTCCAGCCAGAACCGCAGGGTCTTCTCGAGATCGTCGTAGACCTCGCGGTTCTCCCAGTTCAGGTCGGGCTGCTCGGCGTCGAACAGGTGCAGGTACCACTGCCCGGGATTGCCGTCCGGCTCGATGACGCGCGTCCACGCCGG
>JAEZKH010000227.1 GCA_023415515.1 Actinomycetes bacterium | reverse complement strand
GGGCCCAGCCGGCGCGCTTGGCCAAGGCGCGCCGACTGCACCGGCACCTCACCAACTGGCTGGAGTTTCCCAAGACCGTCATCGCGGCGTGCCAGGGTGCGACGTTGGGTGCCGGGATGAACCTGGCCCTGGCCGCCGACATCCTCGTGGTGTCGGACGACATGTACCTGGCGCGGCCGCAGGCCAGGATCGGGTTCGCCGGGTTCTCCACGGCCATGCCGTTGGCGCTGCTCAAACTCGGGCCGAACCGGGGATACGAGGCGATGATCACCGGTCGCAAGATACGTGCCGGCGAGTTGAAGGACTGGGGAGTGGCCGCCTCTGTCGTGCCCGCGGCTGAACTGCGGGGCGAGGCGCTGCGCTACGCGCGGGCGATCTCGCACCATTCGGCCGACGGCCTGATGGTCGGCAAGCACGCGCTCATCGCCTTCTGGCACGCCGTGGGCATGGCCCAGTTCGGTGATTGGGTGCCGATGGGCCACACCGTGTTCAGCAACCTCTCGTGGCGCGACGACGAGTTCAACTTCATGAAGGAGCGCGGCGAGCGAGGAGGCAGAGAAGCCCTCGCCGAGCTGGAGCGGCGCTTCTCGGAGTGGGGTTTCGAGTAGCGACCAATACGCTACAATAAGACAAAAGATGTCAGAATGTTCTATGCGTTGACCATCACCTGCACGAGGAGCTGACCGGGCATGGGCCTGCTTGATGGACGAACTGCGTTGGTGACCGGTGCCGGTCGCGGCATCGGAGCGGCGGTCGCCGAGGGACTGGCCGCCGAAGGTGCCACCGTCCTGGTGTCTGATGCCGGGGTCGGCGTCGACGGCAGCGGACGTGATGCCGGCCCGGCCGAGAGCGTGGCCGCCGCCATCAACGAACGCGGCGGCAAGGCCTTTCCCGATGTCACCGACGTCACCGATTTCGAGGCGTGCGCCGCACTGATCAGCCGGGCCGCTGAGACGCTCGGCGGCCTGGATGTCGTGGTGAACGCGGCCGGCATCCTCCGCGACGGCATGGTGTTCAAGATGAGCGAGCAGGACTGGGACGCCGTCATCTCCGTCCACCTCAAGGGCACCTTCAACATCACCCGACATGCGGCGGGGTGGTGGCGGGAGAACCGCGGTGGCCAGTACCGGCTGATCAACTTCACGTCGATGTCGGGCCTGCAGGGCGCGCCGAGCCAACCGAATTACGCAGCCGCGAAAATGGGCATCGTCGGGCTGACCTTCTCCTGCGCCAATGCGCTGAAAGGCTACGGCGTGCGCTCCAACGCGATCGCGCCGATCGCGGGAACCCGGATGACACAGGGCATCAAGGGCGGCGGCAGCATGGACTACTCGGATACCAATGTCCGTTTGGCTCCGAAGAACTGCGTGCCACCGGTGGCATACCTCGCCAGTGAGCAGTCCGACTGGCTCAATCGGAGGGTGATCTTCGCGGCAACGGCCGGATCAGCCTGATGTCGAATCCGGTCGTCGAACGCGAGATCGTCTCGGCGTCGGGTACGTGGGACATGTCGACCGCGTTCGCCGAAATCGAGACCTCGTTCAAGGAAGCCGTGCTGTGGCCCAACATCTTCGACAAGCCGCCGGCCGGCTGACGATTTCGCGAGGACGACCATGACCCAACTGAACACAGCCGAGGTCCCCGAGAAGTTCGCCTGCGCTGAGACATTCGTACCGAAGAGCCGCTACGTCGACCCCGAATTCCTGCAATTGGAACTCGACCGGCTGTTCACCCAGGTCTGGCAGCCGGCGTGCCGTGAGGAGGAGATACCCACTCCCGGATGCTATTACGAGTACACCATCGGTCGGCAGTCGGTATTGGTGATGCGCGGGAAAGACGGCGAGATCAACGCCTTCTACAACACGTGCGCGCATCGGGGGATGAAGGTCGTCCGCGGAACCGGCTGTGCCACTGACGGTGACCTCCGGTGTGAGTTTCACGGTTGGCGCTACGGCTTCGACGGAAAATCGACGTTCGTGCCGTGCCGCGACGAGTTCGCCCCGCGCCCGCGCGACGAGTGGGGTCTCAAGCCGGTCAAGGTCGGCACATGGGGTGGCTGGGTGTTCGTCACGATGGCGCAGGACCCGCCGGATCTACTCGACTGGCTTGACCCTCTGCCGACTGCGCTGGCACCGTTCCGGCTGCAGGACATGCGATACCGGTGGCGTAAGCGGACCCGTCTACCCGCCAACTACAAGACCGTGATCGATGCCTTCATCGAGGGCTATCACACGCCGGGCACACATCCGCAGACTCTCCGCGCTGCCCAGGGTCCGCGGCCGTCTGCCGAACCGGCACAGCCGAAGGAATACGTCTACGCGCCGTACACCCCGACGATCACCTACCGAAATCACTCCCGCTTCGTCTACACCCAGCGGCCCGAAACCGCCGACCGAGACAGCGCACGCCGGCAGCAGGCGGCCCGTCCCGAAGTATTCGCCAATGCGATGCAGTACAACTATCTCGAAGTCGGATCGCTTGTCACCGAGCGGGACTATCGGGCGGCGAAGAAGCTGGCCACGATGGAGCCGGGGGATGTTCCGCCGTTCGTGCTCTACCACAAGATGTGTGAAGAACTGGCCCTCGCCGAGGGCGTCGACTTCCCGGTGATGTCCATGGAGCAGTACTTCGCGGGCAATGGTGACTGGCACATCTTCCCCACCTTGGTCATCCTGGTCGAGAAGTCGTGCCTGCTCGGCTATCGTATGCTGCCGGACGCCGAGGACCCCAACCGGTGCATCTTCGAGATGTACTCGTTGGAGCACTTCGCCCCCGGCGAGGTACCTGAAACGCAATGGCAGGAATTCGAGCGTTGGCAGGACCACGATGGTTGGGGGGAACTGCCCACCCAGGATCTCAAGAACATCGGAGCCATCCATGCAGGCATGCACTCCAACGGGTTTGACGGGTTGTGGCTGAACACAGCTCAGGAGATGTCGATTCGTAACGAGCATGCGATCGCCGACCGGTTCATATTCGGCGTCGACGACCGGTGAGTCACAGCGAGGTCGAGCGCCCCCTGCCGCAACTGACCGATGCAAGCAGACCTTATTGGACCTCGGGTGCCGACGGGACGTGGCGGATGCAGCGGTGTACCAGTTGTGAACGGCTGGTTCATCCGCCTGCGCTGCGATGCCCGTATGACCACGGGTTGCCGGAATACGCCGCGCTCAGCGGACGCGGTCGCGTCGAGGCGTGGACGGTCAACCGACACCCGTTCTTCGGCGGTTTCACACCGCCCTACGTCATCGCCTTCGTCAATCCGGTCGAGGACCACCGGGTCCGGGTGTTGACCACACTGGTCAACGTCGATGTCGATGACGTGGTCGCGGACATGGGTGTCCGGGTCACGTTCGAACGCCACGACGACGGCGAAGATCAGCTGTACATCCCGCAATTCGAACCGGACATCTGATGTCGGGTCACCTCACCGACAACGTCATCATCAGCGGAATCGGTCAGTCAGAGATCGGGCGGCGCCTCAACAGGGACGCGCTGGCGCTCACCGCCGACGCCTGTATCGCAGCCGTCGCGGACGCCGGTCTGACGCTGGCCGACATCGACGGTCTGACAACGTATCCCGGTGCGTCCCAGGCCGGCAAGGGCTTCTCGGGTGCGGGACTGCGGGAGATTCATGATGCGTTGGGCGTCAAGCCGAACTGGGTGGCCGGCGGAGTGGAGTATCCGGGCCAGCTGGGAGCGGTGGTGGACGCGATGCTGGCGGTATCCGCGGGCCTGGCGAACCACGTTTTGTGCTGGCGCAGCATCTGGGAAGGTACGGCGCAGGGCGCAGGCAGGCGCACGGGATACGGAGTGCCCCGCGGCGGACGCGCGGCGGGTCAGCTGGCCTGGCAACTCCCGTATGGCGCATCCGCGGCCAACCTTGCCGGCCTGCAGATCCGGGCGCGTATGCAGCGATTCGGCTTGACGCGGGAGCAATTGGCGCAGATCGCGCTCGTGCAGCGTGCCAACGCGGCGCGCAATCCAAACGCGATCTACACCCAGCCTCTGGATCTGCCGGGATATCTGGATGCGCCCATGGTGTCCGACCCGCTGTGCATGTACGACTGTGATATCGCGTGCGACGGCGCGACGGCCTTTGTCATTTCCCGCGCGGAACACGTTGCGGCGCTGCCACATCCAGCGTTGGTCGTGGAGTCTCTGGATTGTGCACATCACGACCGCTTCATGTGGGAGGGCGGGGAGGACATCACCCGGATCAGCTCACGCTGGTCGACGATATGGGACCGCACGGATTTCGCCGTCGACGACGTCGATTATGCGTCGCTCTACGACGGGTTCAGCGTGTTCGTGCTCTGCTGGCTGGAGGATTTCGGCTTCTGCAAGCTCGGTGAGTCAGGCGACTTCGTTTCGGATCCGTCGCGCATCTCGTTGACCGGAGAACTACCGATCAACGCGGCAGGAGGGCAACTTTCCGGTGGCCGCCTGCACGGGTTCGGCCATCTGCACGAGGCCTGCGTCCAGTTGCGCGGCGAGGGGGGCGCCCGACAGGTCGAGGGGGTCGACCTCGCCGCAGTCGGGGTCGGCGCCGCCAACAGCGGAACGACGGCGATGTTGATTCGGCGGGCCTGACCCGTTCGTCAGAGGGACTCCGAAGCGCTGATGGACAGCGCCCGCGACTTGGCTTTGCGGTGCCAGAACATCCGCAATTCCGCTTGGCGCTGGATCTCGCGGCGGGCGTCACGCAAGAGTGTGCGCATCAGCGCGCGGCGGTCTGTACCCGGGTCGCGGCCAGCGATCGTCACCCACCGCACCAGCCGAGTCGGCGAAAAGACCTCCGTGGCTTGCCGTTTGCGCGAGAAGACGTCCAATATCTCCGTAGGGCCACCGGGTTGTGCAGCGAACCAACGGTAGGCGGCGTCTTCAATCGGTGAGATCGTGTCGTCGCGGCCGAGTTGGTTGGCCCACTGGTACATGGGCAGACACTGCTGATCGCGGTCGTTCTCCCAGGCTGCCAAGGCGTCATCCAGGGCCTGTGCGTCGTCCAGGTACGGAGCCGCGGCTTCACCGAGTAGCCGGCCGAATCGCAGCGCATCTCGAATACCCTGCGCGGTGACGGGATCCTTGAAGTGGCCGGCATCGCCGGCGAGGGCCCAGCCAGGCCCGTGTGAGTGCCGGAAGTAGGACGGGTGCGAAACCGACGTCCGGATCTTGCTGACCCGCGTGCATCCGTCAAGGCGCTTCTCGAACGCCGGGATGCGGGACACCACAGCGTCGAAGGCCGCCTCGGCGTTCGCCCGAAACTGTCCGGCGCGGGATACCGGCGGCATCAGCAGCGCGATCAACTGCCCACCGTCGCAGGGAAACACGGTGACCAAATCGTCATCATTGCGCCACTGCATCGCGAGATCACGTTCGTCGTCGTGCGTGTCCTCGTAGTAGGCGTACGCCATCATCCGCTGGTTGGGCCACTTGTGGTGCTCGCCGGCCCCGACGAGGCGGGCAACGGTCGAGCGTCGACCGTCGGCGCCGATGACCAACTTGGCAGTGATCGATCCGGTGCTGCCCCCCCGCGTCGTGAAGCGCACACCGGTGACCCGGCCCGACGGGGCGGTGATCAGGTCGGTG
>JAEZKH010000300.1 GCA_023415515.1 Actinomycetes bacterium | reverse complement strand
CCGCGCGCGCCCCAAGGGCTCGCGCCGCCGCACCCGAGGGGGCAAGCCGGTCGGCGGTCACCCGGAGAGCGAGAAGACGGCCCCGAAGGCCGACAGCGGCGACACCACTGCCGCCGACGGCGAACAGCCTGCCCGCAGACGCCGTCGGCGCAGGCCGCGCAAGGCCGCCGCGGCGACCGCCAACTGAGCTGGCCCCGCCCGCTGATGGTCAAACCCGAGCGGCGCACCAGGGCCGACCTTCTGGCCGCCGGGGCGATCGCCGTCACGGTCGCCGTCTCAGCCGCGCTGATCTGGTGGACCAGCGACGCCAGGGCCACCATCAGCAGGCCCGCGGCGTCCCCGGTCAAGACCCTTGTGCCCGCGAAGGTCGTCCCGGCATCGCTGCGTGAACTGTGGACGGCGCCGAGCCCCAAGACGACCGCACCGGTCCTCGCCGGTGGCGCGGTGGTGACCGGCGACGGCCACGAGGTCGACGGCCGCGACCCGGTGACCGGCGACGTGCTGTGGAGCTACGCCCGCGACCTCGACCTGTGCGGCGTCACCTCGGTGTACAACTACGCCGTCGCCGTCTACCCCGACAGCCGCGGGTGCGGCCAGGTGAGCACGATCGACGGGCAGACCGGCATGCGGGGCCCGAGCCGCACCGCATACGCCGACCCCGAGGTGGCGCTGTCCACCGACGGCACGGCGGTGCTCTCGGCGGGTGACACCCGACTCGAGCTGTGGCGCTCCGACATGGTCCGGATGATCAGCTACGGCGCCCTCGACGCGAAGATCAAACCCGACGTGCCGGGTCCGGTGCTGTGCAAGCTGACGTCGGCCGCGGCGAGCACGTCGGCGGTTGCGGTGCTCGAGGCGTGCCCGGATGCGTCCGACCTGCGGCTGACGGTGTTGCGGCCCGCCAAGGAAGAGGACACCCCGGACCTCAAATACGTGCCGCTTGCCGACGTCAAGGACGACTCAGGGGCCAGGGTGGTGGCGGTCTCGGAGACCACCACCGCCGTCTACGTGCCGACACCGCGTCCGTCGCTGATGATCATCGACGAGACCGGCTCCACGACCGCCAACCTGCCACTGCCGAAACCGGCATCGCCGGAAGCGGCGGCCACCCGCCCCGCCGACCTCGTCACATGGTGGACCGGCGATGCCGTTCTGGTGTTCTCGGCCAGCGGGATGCAGTACCGCTTCACCGTCGGCCCCGTCGGCGGCCACGTCCCGATCGGCCCTGCGACGGTGATGGCCGGTCGGCTGATCATTCCGGTCAGCGACGGTGTCGGCGTCTACGACCCGACGACCGGCGTCAACGAGCGATACATCCCGCTTCGGCGCGAGCCGGCACAGTCGGCTGTGGTGCCCGGTGTGGCCGGATCTGTCCTGCTCGAGCAGCGCGCAGGCACCCTTGCCGCGCTCGGAAGTTAAACCTCCGGCGTGAACGTCGCCAGTTCCCTGCCCGATTTCCAGTGCTCGAGCAACGCGCTCGCCAGCTCCCGGTACGCGGCGGCGCCCTTGTTCTTCCTGCTCGCCAGCACCGAGGCTCCCGAGGCGGTGGCCTCGGCGAACCGCACGGTGCGCGGGATCGGCGGCGCCAGCACCGGCAGGTCGTAGCGGTCGGCGACGTCGAGCAGCACGTCTCGGCTGTGCGTGGTGCGCGAGTCATACAGCGTGGGAAGCGCGCCGAGCAGGGTCAGGTCTGCGTTGGTGATCTGCTGAACGTCGTTGATCGTCCGCAGGAACTGGCCGACTCCCCGATGCGCGAGCGTCTCGCACTGCAGGGGGACGATCACGTCGTCGGCCGCGGTCAGCCCATTGAGGGTGAGCACGCCGAGCGAGGGCGGGCAGTCGATGATCACGACGTCGAAGTTGTCGTCCGATGTCGCCGCCGGTGCGGCTCCGACGCCGAGCTTGGCCAACGCACGCTTGAGCGCGTATTCGCGGCCCGCCCGCATCAACAGCATCGCCTCGGCGCCCGCCAGGTCGATGTTGGCGGGCAGCAGCGTCATGCCCTCCTCCGTCGACACCAGCGCCGCCGACGGTTCGACCTCGCCGAGCAGCACCTCGTGGATGGACACCACCAGCTTGTCCGGGTCCTGACCCAGCGAGAACGTCAGACAGCCCTGCGGGTCGAGATCGACGAGCAGCACCCGCCGATCTTTCTCCGTCATCGCCGCACCCAACGACGCCACCGTCGTCGTCTTGGCAACCCCACCCTTTTGATTGGCGACCGCAAGTACTCGCGTCACACCGTCCATACAAGCATGGGTACTCACACCTGCGCCCCGCGTGGGGCAGAATCGGCGAGGTGACCGTCGAGCAGCACCGGCTGCTTCTGCTGCGACATGGCGAGACCGAGTGGTCCCGCAGCGGCAAACACACCAGCATGACCGAGCTCGAACTCACCCACGACGGACGCGATCAGGCCAAGGCGGCCGGCGAGACGATCGCCCAGCTGGACCTTCGCGACCCGTACGTCGTCTGCAGCCCGCGCAAGCGGGCCATCGTCACGGCGGAATTGGCCGGCCTCACCGTCGACGAGGTCAACCCGTTGGTCACCGAGTGGGATTACGGCGACTACGAGGGCACCACAACCGAGGAGATCCGCAAGGCGGTGCCGAACTGGCTGGTATGGACCCACGGCTGTCCGGGCGGTGAAACGACGGCAGCGGTGTGCGAACGCGCGGACAGGGCGATCGATATGGCGTTGGGCCACATGGCTTCCCGCGATGTGGTCTTCGTCGGACACGGCCATTTCTCGCGCGCCGTCATCACCCGCTGGGTCGAACTGCCCGTCTACGAGGGAATCCGGTTCGCGATGGGCGCCGCCTCGGTGGCGGTGTGCGGATTCGAGCACGGCGCCCGCCAGCTCATCGCGCTCGGGCTGACCGGATACCCCCACCCGACCGTGTTCACGTGACCCGCGAGCCGACGTTCGTCCTGGCCACCGCCGGCAGCGCCGTCGTTGCCGAGGGCGTGCACACCGCATACAAGAGCATCGCCGACGCGCGTACGTCGCTGACATCACGCAGTGCGCCGATCATCGTGGGCGCGTTGCCGTTTGACCTCTCGAAGCCGGCCGCGCTGATCCGGCCGCAGGACATCTCGTTTTTCGATGCGCTGCCGCAGTGGCCGCTTCGCCCCCTCCCGCGGGTCCGCGTCGTCGAGACGCTGCCCGCGCCCGACGAGCACCGCGCCAGGGTCGTCGCGGCGCTGGGACGGCTCCGCGAGCCACACCACGGTCTGTACAAAGTGGTATTGGCGCGCGCGCTGAGGCTGGCCGCCGACGGCCCGCTCGACGCACGCACGGTCGTCGACCGGCTCGTGGCGGCCGATCCGACGGCTTACGCCTATCTGGCCGATCTGACCGCGGCGGGCTCCGACTACTCGGGCACGGTGCTGGTCGGCGCCAGCCCGGAACTGCTGGTGGCCCGCCACGGCGACCGCGTGTTCTGCGCGCCGTTCGCGGGAACCGCGCCGCGCCTGCCGGACCCCGATGCCGACCGGGCCAGCGGCGAGGCGCTGGCCGCGTCGACCAAGAACCGGCACGAACACGAACTGGTCGTCGACGCCATTCGCGCAGCGCTCGATCCGTTGTGCGTCGACCTGCGGATCCCGCCCACCCCGAAGCTGAGCCGCACCGCCGCCGTCTGGCACCTCTCCACACCGATCGACGGACGGCTCCGCGACACGTCGACCACCGCGCTGGATCTGGCGATGGCGCTACATCCGACCCCTGCGGTCGGCGGCGCGCCGACAGCCGCGGCCGCGGGCCTGATCGGCGAAATCGAGGGCGACCGCGGTTTCTACGCAGGCGCGGTGGGCTGGTGCGATCAACGCGGCGACGGGCGCTGGGTGGTGTCGATCCGCTGCGCGCAGCTGTCGGCCGACCGCCGCACCGCGCTCGCCCATGCCGGCGGCGGGATCGTCGCCGAATCCGATCCCGACGACGAACTCGACGAGACCACGACCAAATTCACCACGATTCTGTCGGCGCTGGAGGCACAACCATGATCATTCGCCCCGCGGTGCCGGGCGACGAAACCGAGCTCACGGCGATGATCCACGAGCTCGCGGAGTTCGAACGGGCGAGCCACGAGTGCACCGTCACCGAAACTCAGCTACGGACAGCGCTTTTCGGCGACTCTCCCACCGTTTACGCTCATGTCGCCGAGGTGGACGGCCAAGCGGCAGGCGGCGCGCTGTGGTTCCGGAACTTCTCGACGTGGGACGGCGTGGCGGGGATCTATCTGGAAGACCTGTTCGTGCGGCCGCAGTTCCGCCGACACGGATTGGCGCGGGCCCTGTTGGCCACGCTGGCCCGCGAATGTGTCGACAACGGCTACACCCGCCTGTCCTGGGCGGTGCTGGACTGGAACGTCAACGCCATCGCGCTCTACGACGCCGTTGGCGGGCGCCAGCAGGACGAGTGGATCACCTATCGCGTGTCGGGTCTGGCGTTGTCGGTGCTCGCATCGTCGGTTCCCTGAGAGCCGAGCCACTGCACGGCCGACGGGCTGAACAGCAGCACCAGCGTGCCGAGTGCGACGATGCCGACCGGGATCCCGTAGGCCCACTGGTGGGATCCGACCGCGATGTACCACGACACCGGCAACAGCAGCAGCTGGGCGAACACCGCGACGCCGCGGCCCCACCGGCGCCCGGTCCACAGCGCCCAACCCGCCGCGAGGACGGCTCCGCCGATGATCGCGAACCAGGCCGCCGTGCCGAACTTGTTGAGCCCGGGTTCGTCGTGGCCGCCGAACCCGCTGATGAGGTAGACGATGGCGGCCAGCACGCCCGCGGCCCCCTCGATCGCCACGAGCACAGCCGCCTGCCGGACCGTGCTCGGCGATGGAACTGTCACATTTGTACGGTACCCCGCGCTGTGGTGGATCGATGATTCGCACGGTCATCTGCGGTGAGCCGCAGAAGCCGTAGCCGGAATCCCGGATGGGCCAACAATTCTCGTCTCTGACTTCGGGATGGCGGTATGCCGGGAACCACCCTGGGCCGCCCTCGAATTGGTGCCGCAGGGCAATCTGGCCGAGCGCATGCGCGCGGCGGGACCGGGGGTCGGGGCGCACCTCGGCGACCGGGCGGGAAACCTGTTGTACCGCAAGACACCCCGTAACTTCGGGCCGGTGATGGTGGCCGCCGCGAAGCTAACCGTCGCCCAGGTCGTCCGCGTCGTCGATGCCGGCGTCATCGACCCGGAATGCGTTGTCACGCCGGGTATCTACGTCGACATTCCGCCGGGGTCCTACGTCAACCTCGGCATCACCGAGCACGGGATGCCCTGCATGGGCGCGCGGCGTCCGGCGAACCGGCGGGTCGGGCTCGACGCTAGGCTCACCAGGTGCGCGCCGTGCTGATCGTCAACCCGAATGCGACGTCGACCACCGCGGCCGGCCGCGACCTGCTCGCCCACGCGCTGGAAAGCCGGGTGAAGCTGACCATCGCCCACACCGACAGCCGCGGGCACGCCATCGACATCGCCCGCGATGCCGCGCGCGACGGCATCGACCTGCTGATCGTGCACGGCGGCGACGGGACGGTGAACGAGGTGGTCAACGGCGTCCTCGGCGAATGCGGCACGGTCCCGCACCCCGACGCCCCCGCCGTCGGGGTGGTGCCCGGCGGTTCGGCCAACGTGTTCGCCCGCGCGCTCGGCATCAGCCCCGACCCGATCGAGGCCACGAACCAGTTGATCGACCTGCTCAGCGAGCACCGCAGGACGAAGTCGTGGCGCCGCATCGGTCTGATGGACTGCGGCGAGCGGTGGGGTGTTTTCACCGCGGGCCTCGGCGTCGACGGTGACGTCGTCGCGGCCGTCGAAGCTCAGCGCGACAAGGGCCGCAAGGTGACCGCATCGCGCTACATCCGCGTCGCCGTGCGCGAAGTGCTCGCCAGCGCACGCAAGGAGCCGTCGCTGACGCTGCACCTGCCCGACCGTGATCCGGTACCCGGCGTGCACTTCGCATTCGTGTCCAACGCCAGCCCGTGGACATACGCCAATGCCAGGCCGGTGTGGACGAACCCCACTACGACGTTCGAGACCGGCCTCGGCATTTTCGCGACGACCAGCATGAACATCTGGTCGAATGCGCGTCTGGCCCGTCAGATGCTGTCGCAGAAGGCGAAGCTCCGCGCCGGTCACCTCATCCGCGATGACGACCTGGCCTGGGTCAGGGTGACCGCCGACACCCCGGTGGCATGCCAGATCGACGGGGATTACCTCGGGCTGCGCGAAGAAATGACGTTTCGCGCTGTTCCGGAAGCTCTCGGAGTGGTGGCGCCGCCGCCGAAAGGCGGCTGAACTGCCAAGACGTCGGGTGCGCGTCTCGTTGAGAGCAGACGTGGGTGCAGTCTAGTACAACCGTGTGAGGCTGCTGCCGACAGTCGGGCTTAGTGAGATAGCCCACGAGTTACCTGACGGTATTGACACCTGTTCAGCGTGTGGGAGCATCGAAGTAAGCAACAGTGCAGAAACAATTCGTTCGCACCCGTTAACAGCCGAAGGTAAAGCTCGTGCGCTCTGCTGCGCACATAGTGAGGAGAGTCAGACAACATGGATTGGCGCCACAAGGCGGTCTGTCGCGACGAGGATCCGGAACTGTTCTTCCCGGTGGGAAACAGTGGACCGGCGCTCGCGCAGATTGCTGACGCGAAGCTCGTGTGCAACCGCTGCCCTGTCACGACCGAATGCCTGACCTGGGCATTGGACTCCGGTCAGGATGCCGGCGTGTGGGGCGGCATGAGCGAGGACGAGCGGCGCGCGCTCAAGCGTCGCAACGCGCGCACGAAGGCTCGTAGCGGCGTCTAGCCTCCACCAGGACCCACCGGTTACGGCCCCGACGAAAATAGGGGGCCGAACTGTGTGGTAAATCAATTAG
>JAEZKH010000145.1 GCA_023415515.1 Actinomycetes bacterium | reverse complement strand
GCCCGGCCACCGCGTTCAACGCCACATTGGGAATCACCACATCACGAAACTGCCAGGTATCAGACCCATCCGGGTTGTGCACCAACCGCGGCGCATCATCGAGATACTTCTTGGCCAGATGATTGGCAAACATATCCGGCGGCTCGACAATGTGATCATCCACACTGATCAGGATCATGTCCTCTTTGTTCATGGGGTCCCTTCCCTCTCACCACCACCGTAGTCTGCCCTGCGGTTCTCTATCCAGGGAAACTATCTTCTCGCAGTGCGAGAATCAATGTCCGGTGGGCATCCGCCCACGATAACGCGGGACAAACGGTTGGCGCGGATCCACCCGACCCCGGTCGGGGATTGACCATCGGAGAAAAAAGTGGAAATCTATTAGTCCGAAATGAGAACCTGATTCTCAGCCCGGAGAGGGGAAGGTTGTGCGAGTGCCGCCGCTGCCCGCTGATCAGTGGGACGACGCCGTCGACGGCGCGCTGGCCGTGATGCTCCCCCGGGACCGGCGCAACCCCGAGAACGCCAGCAACATCCTGGGCACCTTCGTCAACCATCCGGATCTGACCAAGGAATTCCTGAAGTTCAACGTGCATCTGCTCTTCAACTCGACGCTGCCGCCCCGACTGCGTGAGTTGGCGATCCTGCGGGTGGCTCACCGCACCGACTCGGAATACGAATGGGTGCAACACGTCAAGATGGGCCTTCGCGAAGGCCTCACCGATGACGACATCGCAGCCGTTCAGCGCGGCGAGGCCGGTGATGCCTTCGACCGCACCGTGATCGCCGCGGTGGACGAACTCCTCGAGAAGTACAACCTGTCCGATGCGACATGGGCGGCGCTGGGCGAGCGCTTCGACACGCGGCAGCGGATGGACTTCGTCTTCACGGTCGGCTGCTACGTCACCGTGTCCATGGCTTTGAAAACCTTCGGCGTCGAGCTGGAACAAGAGAGGTAACCACCGTGGCATTCTTCCCCAAACCGGCCGCCGGTAGCTGGACCGAGAACTGGCCCGAGCTCGGCACCGCCCCGGTCGACTACACCGACTCTGTCGATCCAGAGCAGTGGAAACTCGAGCAGCAGGCCATCTTCCGCAAGTGCTGGCTGAATGTCGGTCGGGTGGAACGGCTTTCGCGCAAGGGCAGCTACTTCACCCGCGAGATGCCGTCGGCGGGGGCGGGCACCTCGGTGATCATCGTCAAGGACACCGACAACGAGGTGCGTGCCTTCTACAACATGTGCCGCCACCGCGGAAACAAGCTGGTGTGGAACGACTATCCCGGCGAGGAGGTCGCGGGCACGTGCCGTCAATTCACCTGCAAGTACCACGCCTGGCGCTACAGCCTCAAGGGTGACCTCACCTTCGTGCAGCAGGAGGACGAGTTCTTCGACCTGGACAAGGAGAAGTTCGGGTTGGTGCCGGTCCGGTGCGAGGTGTGGGAGGGCTTCATCTTCATCAACTTCGACAACGATGCGGAGCCGCTCACCGACTACCTCGGTGACTTCGCAAAGGGCCTCGAGGGCTACCCGTTCCACGAGATGACGGAAACGTATTCCTACCGCGCCGAGGTCAACTCGAACTGGAAGCTGTTCATCGACGCGTTCGTCGAGTTCTACCACGCGCCGGTGTTGCACATGAAGCAGGCGGTCAAGGAGGAGGCCGAGAAACTGGCCAGCTTCGGCTTCGAGGCGCTGCACTACGACATCAAGGGCAGGCATTCGATGATCTCATCCTGGGGCGGCATGAGCCCGCCCAAGGATGAGAGCATGGTCAAGCCGATCGAACGCGTTCTGCACAGCGGTCTGTTCGGGCCATGGGACCGCCCGAAGATCAAGGGCATCCTGCCCGACGAGCTGCCGCCCGCGGTCAACCCGTCGCGCCACCACGCCTGGGGCCAGGATTCTTTCGAGTTCTTCCCGAATTTCACCCTGCTGTTGTGGGCACCGGGGTGGTATCTCACCTACCACTACTGGCCCACCGATGTGGACAAGCACATCTTCGAATGCACGCTGTACTTCGTTCCCGCCACCAACACGCGCGAACGACTTGCACACGAGCTGGCCGCGGTGACGTTCAAGGAGTACGCGTTCCAGGACGCCAACACCCTCGAGGCCACCCAGACGCAGATCAGCACCGGTGTGGTCAAGGAGTTCCCGCTGTGCGACCAGGAGATTCTGCTGCGTCACCTGCACAAGACGGCGTGGGATTACGTCAACGCGTACAAGAGGGAGAAGGGTTTGGCCAACGGCTCCGAAAACGGGTCAGCTACCTCGACGACGACCGAGAAGGACTCGATCAATGCCTAAGCTGCCTGAGGAGTTCGCCGACCTCGAGCGGTTCACCGACTGGTGCCTGCCTACCGAGGAAGATCGCTACCAGAAGAGGTTGTCCTCGACCATGGCCGAAATGCAGGAGTTCTACGACGCCGCATTTCCTCGGCTCGAGGCCGTGATGGAGTATTGCGACGCCAGGTTCCCGTTGGACGGAATGCCGGACGACGCCAAGGCGCTGATCCACATGATGCAGTCCTTGGTGAACGTGTCGTTTCCGGTCGAAGTGTGGAAGCAGCCCCGCGTCCTCGACAGTGGCGCAACATACATCACATGCATCAAGGAGCCGGTGGTCTAGAGGTGCTGACACTGCGAGCGGCAGGTCTGCTCGACGTCGACGCCGGGGAGATCATCCGGCCCGGCACCGTCCACATCGACGGCGACCGCATCGTCGCCGTCGGCGGTGCCGACAATTCAGCATCGGTCGGCGGTGCCGACAATTCAGCATCGGTCGGCGGTGAGGTCGTTGGCGACGTCATCGACCTCGGCGACGCGATCCTGATGCCGGGGCTGATGGACATGGAGGTCAACCTCCTGATGGGCGGGCGCGGCGAGAACCCGGGACTGTCCCAGGTGCAAGACGATCCCCCCACCCGGATGCTGAGGGCCGTCGGCAATGCCAGGCGGACGCTGCGTGCCGGCTTCACCACCGTCCGAAATCTCGGATTGTTCGTCAAAACCGGCGGTTACCTACTCGACGTGGCATTGGCCAAAGCCATCGACGCCGGCTGGATCGACGGCCCGAGGGTGATACCTGCCGGCCACGCCATCACGCCGACGGGCGGTCATCTGGACCCGACGATGTTCGCGGCGTTCATGCCTGGCGCACTGGAACTCACGGTCGAGGAGGGCATCGCCAACGGGGTAGACGAAATCCGAAAGGCGGTGCGCTATCAGATCAAGCACGGAGCGCAGCTGATCAAGGTCTGCGTGTCCGGCGGGGTGATGTCACTCACCGGAGAAGCCGGCGCACAACACTATTCGGATGAGGAACTGCGCGCGATCGTCGACGAGGCGCATCGCCGCGGCCTCAAGGTGGCGGCACACACCCACGGCGCGGAAGCGGTCAAGCATGCCGTCGAGTGCGGGATCGACTGTATCGAGCACGGCTTCCTGATGGACGACGAAGCCATCAAGATGCTCGTCGACAACGACCGGTTTCTGGTCACCACCAGGCGGCTGGCTGAGGCGATGGACGTGTCGCGGGCGCCGAAAGAGCTGCAGGACAAGGCCGCCGAAATGTTTCCGAAGGCGCGCACGTCGCTCAAGTCCGCATATGAGGCGGGGGTCAAGATCGCCGTCGGCACCGATGCGCCCGCCATCCCGCACGGCCGCAATGCCGACGAGTTGGTGACCCTGGTCGAGTGGGGCATGCCTGCCGATGCGGTGCTGCGGGCGGCGACGGTCGTCGCCGCGGATCTGATCGACAGGCCCGACCTCGGCCGAATCGCGGAGGGTCATCTGGCCGACATCATCGCGGTGCCTGCAGATCCTCTGGCCGACATCACCGTTACCCGCAACGTCAACTTCGTCATGAAGGGCGGAAAGGTTTTCTTCAATGACACAGCCGACAAGGACTGAAGACCTCGTCGAAATCCAGCAGTTGCTGGCCAAATATGCCGTCACGATCACCCAGGGCGACATCGACGGGCTGATCTCGGTGTTCACCCCGGATGGCACGTACAGCGCGTTCGGGTCGACCTACACGCTGGCCCGCTTTCCCGAACTCGTCGACGCCGCCCCGAAGGGTCTGTTCATGACGGGCACCTCACTGGTGCACCTTGACGACAGCGACCCCGACAAGGCCACCGGAACCCAGCCACTGTGCTTCATCGAGCACTCCAAGCACGACATGCGCATCGGCTACTACAACGACACCTACATCCGCACCGATGACGGCTGGCGGCTGAAAACCCGTGCGATGACGTTCATCCGACGCAGCGGCGACCACGACTCGGGTCGTCCGCACGCCATCGGCAGGCCCGAAGCCGGATGACCGATCTGCTCGAGACCGCCGAGTTCCGCGCCCGGTTCGTGGCGTGGCTCGATGACAACGACCTCGCGCCGCCCCCCGGTGATGACTCGCTCGACGCGCATCAGGCCCAGCATCTGCGCGTGCTGAAGGCGCTGTACGACGCCGGGTGGATGCGCTACGGGTGGCCGCAATCGGCAGGCGGTCTCGGCGGACCCGACATTCTGCGCGCGATCGTGGGCGAGGAGATCGTCGGCCGCGGAATCGACCATCCCGGACCGTATTCGATGCTCGACGTGCTGACACCGACCATGATCGACTACGCGCGACCGGAACTGGCCGCCGAAATGGTGCCGCGGCTGCTCTCGGGTCAGGAGTCGTGGTGTCAGGGCTACTCCGAGCCGGGTTCGGGAAGCGACCTGGCCTCGTTGACGACGCGGGCCGAGCAGCGC
>JAEZKH010000079.1 GCA_023415515.1 Actinomycetes bacterium | reverse complement strand
GCTGCCGGTGGCGCTCATCCCACCGGCAGCGGGGCCGAACCAATGTGTACGTCGATTTCGTCACCTCGAGACGTGGGGACGCACCCCGACGTCTGGCCGAACCGCACCTGATCGCCCCAAAACAATTGACCCCCTCCGATATCGAGGGGGTCAACTGCGTCTGCCTCGGCAGTGCGCGTTCTACGCAGTTTTACTTGCAGAGGTCGATGATCTGCTTCCTGGTCGCGTCGGCATCGGAAAGCCTTCCTGACTGAACGGGATCGCTGTACGGAACATCGGCGAGTGCGTTGACCCCGATCGCCTGTAGTTGTTGGGCGAACGAGCGAACTTTGTCACCCAACTCCGCGGGAACGGCCGAGTCGAGGTTGTTGAGCAGATATTGGCCGCCGCCGACAAGAGCCAGCCGCGCGTTACCGGCAACGGCCGATTGGGGAACCGGGTCCGGCCCGAGATCGGTGTTCGTCTGCAGCTGTACGGCGCGGCTGACCGTGTTGAATGCCTCGCAAACGCGCGACTTCGGGTCCCCGGGCAGCGAAGCCGCCGCGGAGCTGTCCGATTTTGAGTTGCTGGTGAGGGCCCACGCGGCCAGGGCGACGGCCACGATCGCGAGCAGCGTGGCGGCTAGCGGCAGCCAGCGGGGACCGAGCGGTCCCGACACACGCACGGGTACCGAATTGGGCCGCGGGGCAGTCGCGGTTGACACACTCGAAGGGCCGTTATCTTCCGGGGTTGTATCCGACATGGTGGCGATACTAGCTCGCGACCTCGTCTCGCAATCCGGGTACCCACTGCATTTCAGCTAACAGTTCAACCACCGTCACCCGACGTTTTCAGACAGAAATTTGCCAGATCACACCCACCGCCGTTTCTGCGGTATTCACTGCCTCAAAATGCCTTTCGGAGTCGTTTGCGAAACCAGCGAGGATCCACCCATTTGCAGGACGAGGGTCATGCGGCGCATGAAGCCCACAGACCATCCACTGTCGCGGCACTGGCCGGCGTGCGAGCCCGCTTGAGCGAGACGGTCGGATCCCCCGAGCGACATCGCAGAGGTCCAAAATGCCCATGCCCAAGCGTCCTTGACGACTCCCGACGCTGCAGGAACATCCAATACACACGACGAACTCCCGCATCGACGTGACGCGGGCGGATCGCGAAACGCCCGCGTTGGCCAGCGTGAACCGGCTCGGACAAGATCACGAATCAACGTGCAGAGCCTGTGGCGCCCGTTGCTCGTTCGAGCGCCTTTCCGCACGGCCGTCAGCTATCAAATCGGTACACAATCGCCGTTCAGCGAAAATGGCGGCATTCCGCCCCTAGACTCAAGGCAGCAACGGCTTGAATCCTCAGCGCCGGGAACCGCTGCGATTCTCCTCGAGTGCTCGCCGTGCGGGGCTCGTTTATTCAGGAAGGCGATAATGAACAGTGTGCCGCTCCGGCCATATGAAGCCGCTCAGCTACGCGATTGCATGGCCCGCAGATTGTTCCGCCGTTCGGTGGCCACCGGGGAGATCACGCTACCCGCCGTGCCGGGCATGCTCGACACTTACGTGACGATGTGCGAGTCGATCTTTGCCGCGCTCGGCACTCCCTTCACCGCAGAGCAGTGCGAGCGCCTATCGGCGGTGATCGACGAGCAACTAACCGCCGCCTACGAGGCATCCCCGCGTTCCTCCATCGTCATCACCTACGGTGCTCCTGTCGGCACGATCCTGAACTACCACGTGAGAGCGCAGTGGTGGACGCTCGAGCGCGCCTACGAAGACTGGATCGGCACACGCGAGCCGCCGTTGTTCGGGACCGAACCAGATGCTCGCGTCTGGGCGCTCGCGTGTGAAGCGGATGATCCGTCGACCCATCGAGTTCTGGATGTGGGTGCCGGAACCGGTCGTAATGCGTTGGCCCTGGCACGTCACGGGCATCCCGTGGACGCTGTCGAGATGACGCCGAAGTTCGCCAACCTGATGCGGCAACAGGCGCACAGTGAGTCGCTCGACGTTCACGTCATCGAGCGTGACGTGTTCGAGACGTTGGCGGGGCTCCGGCGGGACTACCGGTTGATCGTGTTGTCCGAAGTGGTTTCCGACTTCCGGGACACCCGCTATCTGCGAGCGGTCTTCGAACTCGCGACTGTCTGCCTGGTTCCGGGCGGTCGTTTGGTGTTCAACGTCTTTCTGACCCGCGACGGCTATAACCCCGACAATGCCGCCCGCGAGCTTGGTCAGCAGGTGTACACGAGCATCTTCACGCCGGACGAGATATCCGCCGCAGCAGCGGATCTCCCTGTCGAGCTTGTCGATGACCAGTCGGTATACGAGTACGAACGGGAACACCTACCGCTTGGTGCCTGGCCGCCGACGAGTTGGTATGCGGAGTGGGTCAGCGGGCAAGACTTGTTCGACGTAGGTCGCGAGGATTCCCCGGTGGAAATGCGGTGGCTCGTCTACGAGAGGAAGTGATCTCGCCGCCCCACTTCGCCGTCAGAGGATGACTGTTTGGTTTTCGTACGTGATGATGCGGTCCTCGCAGTGCCACAACACCGCGCGCGAAAGCACCGCACGCTCGACGTCGGCGCCAAGTCGCGTCAGATCGTCGATTCCATGCCGGTGATCGACACGCACGACGTCTTGCTCGATGATCGGTCCTTCGTCCAGGTCGGCCGTCACATAGTGCGCCGTCGCACCCACCAACTTGACGCCGCGTTCCTTCGCGCGCCGGTAGGGCGCTGCGCCGATGAACGCGGGTAGAAACGAATGGTGGATGTTGATGAGAGGACAACCCACTTCCTCGAGAAAGGTCGGGGTGACGATCTGCATGTACCGGGCCAGCACCACCAGATCGACATTTCCGCGCAGCAGATCGAGCTGACGGCGTTCGGCTTCCTCCCGAATCTCTTTTCGCGCAGGCACATACACGAATGGCACACCGAATGCGCGGACTTGCTCTGCGAGATCGGGATGATTCGCGATCACCATGACGACTGACATGTCCAACTCGCCGCGACGGTTGCGCCACAGCAAGTCGAGCAGGCAATGGTCTTCTTTGGAAGCAAGGATCGCGACGCGTTTTGGTTTGGCTGCCTCAGTGAGGCGGAAATCCATCGAGAACCGGTCGGCCACCTGCTCGGCGAAGTCGCGTTGGAGTTCATCGCGGGCAGCGGTGAGGCCAGGCAGGTGAAAGATCGTTCGCTGCATGAACATTCCGCCGGTCTGCCGGGTGGAGTGCTGGTCGAGTGACACGATGTTCGCGCCCGCGTCGGCGAGGAACGCGCTGATCGAAGCCACCAAGCCGGGCCGGTCGTCGCACCGCAACAGGAGCCGGCCCATGTCTTTGGCCGCCAGCGTGGTCACGCCGTGCCGATGTTCGCCCGCTTCACTGCCGTTCACTCGCGGCTGGGCGGTAACTGCCATTTCAGGTTCCCTGTCATCTGTCGGGGATTGAAGGTTCTGGATCGCTGCGAATACAGAACACCGGGCCTACCAAACGAGGCCCGGTGTCTGCGTTTTCACTTTTGGTGACCCGGGAGACGTCGGGGGGTGCCGACGCCTCCCGGGAATCCGATCGGCGGACTTCGGTGAGCCCTACGGTGTCGGCGCACCTCCACCGTTGCCGCCGTTGCCACCGGTACCGCCCGTGCCACCTGCGCCGGACCCGGTGCCGCCGGTGCCGCCAGGAGCACCAGGAGCACCAGGAGCACCACTGGCTCCGGTCGCACCCGTACCGCTCAGGCCGCCCTTACCGCCGGCGCCGCCGGTACCACCTGTGCCGCCGGGCCCGTTGTCCCCGACCGTGGATCCGGCACCGCCAAGGCCGCCGTTGCCGCCGTTGCCGCCGGCGCCGCCGCCGCCGCCACCACCACCGATGCCTGCCACGCCGGCATTTGTCAGGAACGGAACGAATCCACCGGGTCCGGGTGCGCCGCCGTTGCCGCCGTCGCCGCCCTTACCGCCGTCTGCGCCGTCGCCGCCCTCACCGCCGTCGCCGCCGGCACCCTGGCCGGTGGTTCCGAGGCCGCCGACTCCGCCGTTGCCGCCGTTGCCGCCGTT
>JAEZKH010000049.1 GCA_023415515.1 Actinomycetes bacterium | reverse complement strand
GCCAAGTGGCGGGCTCTGCGGCGCCGTTGCAGGATCCCTAGATTATGGCGCGACGGGCCGTGTCGAAACACGGGTAACAACTGACCCATACGTAACATCAGTCCGTGCCGTCCCGTCGCTCCGATTCTCGTCGCGTACGCCGGCACCCCATGCTGTTCACCGCTATCGCGGGAACCGTGGTGATCCTGCCCTGGGCGTTGCCGAGCACCCCCTTCGACGAAGATCGCCGCCCGCTCGCCGAACAGACCCAACTGACCCAGCAGCCGCTGACCGATCTCGGCGGTGGCGAGACGATCCGCGAGGTGCATCAGGACACCCCGTTCTCGCTCGTCGCGCTCACCGCGGCCGATCTGAGCGGGACGTCGGCCAAGGTGCGGGCGCGCAAGGCCGACGGCTCGTGGGGCCCCTGGTACGAAACCGAGAACCTCGACGGCGTCGGCGACAGTTCCACCGCCCCGCGCGGCACCGAACCGGTCTTCGTCGGCCTCACCACGACGGTCCAGATCGCGGTCACCCGCCCGGGCGGTGCGACGGCGTCGTCGGCCCCGCAGAAGCCCGCAGAAGCCACCCCGCCTTCGGACCTCGGCTACCTCCCGGCCAACACCAACCAGCCCTTCGGGCAGAACGTCAACGCCGTTCTGATCAGCCCGCCGCAGGCACCGGTCGGCGACCTGCCTTTGCCGAACGCTGTGACCCCGCCCGGCCAGCCGCCGAACGTCATCACCCGCGCGCAATGGGGTGCCGACGAATCGATGAAGTGCCCCAACACGGTCTACGACGACGGCGTGCGGGCGGGCATCGTGCACCACACCGCGGGAAGCAACGACTACGGGCCGCAGGATTCCGCGGCCATCGTGCGATCGATCTACGCGTACCACACCCGAACCCTCGGCTGGTGCGACATCGCCTACAACGCGTTGGTCGACAAGTACGGCCAGGTGTTCGAGGGCCGGGCAGGCGGCATGGACAGGCCCGTCGAGGGCGCGCACACCGGCGGGTTCAACAAGAACACCTGGGGTGTGGCGATGCTCGGCAACTTCGACCTCGAGCCCCCGTCGCCCATCCTGCTGCGCACGGTGGGCAGGCTACTCGGCTGGCGACTGGGCATCGACCACGTCGACCCAAGGGGCACAGTCGTTCTGCCGTCCGACGGCGGTTCCTTCACTCACTTCCCGCGAGGCGCCACACCGACGCTGCCGGCCATCTTCACCCACCGCGACGTCGGCAACACCGACTGCCCTGGCAACTCCGCCTACGCCGCGATGGACCAGATCCGCGACATCGCGGCGCGCTTCAACGAACCGCTTCCGCCTCCGACGGTCAAGGACATGCTTCGCGGCGGCGCGATCCTCGCGAAGTGGGAGTCGATGGGCGGAGACAACAGCCCGCTCGGCGCCCCGAAGTCGCCGGAAGCAGCAGGCGAGGGCAAGACGCGGTACGCCACCTTCGACAAGGGTGCGGTCTACTGGTCACCCGAGAGTGGCGCCGAGCCCCTCACCGGGGCGATCTATGCGGCGTGGGGTTCGCTCGGCTACGAGCGGGGGGCGCTCGGCCTGCCCACGAGCGGCGAGATCCAGGAGCCGCTGTGGATCGTGCAGAACTTCCAGCACGGAACCTTGAACTTCGACCGCGAAAAGGGCACGGTCACAAGGGTCATCGACGGGATGGCCGAGGAACTGCCGCCGCCCGACGACACGCCTGTTCAGCTCGAGCGCATCAAACCCATCGATGCCAGCTGACCGTCAACTCGACTTCCACCACCGTTCCAGCACACGCGCCAGCCCGTCCTCGGTGTTCGTCGCCGCAACCTCGTCGGCCGCCTCGACCGCCTCGGGGTGCGCGTTGCCCATCGCCACGCCGAGCCCGGCCCATCTGAGCATCGGGATGTCGTTGGGCATGTCGCCGAACGCCACGATGTTCTCCGCGGAGATCTCGTAGGGCCGCGCCACCTCCTCGACACCGGTCGCCTTGCTTATGCCCAGCGGAACCACCTCGATCAGCCCGTTGTTGGTGGAGTAGGTGATGTCGCCTTGCAGCCCAATATGTTTGGACAGGATTGCGGCCATCTCCGAACTGCGGGCACCAGCCTTGCGGATCAACAGCTTGATGGCGGGCGCCGCCAGCAGGTCCTCGACAGAGACCTCGGTGTTGTCGGGGTTGAGCCAGGCGTGCTCGTAACCCGGCGAGCTGACGAACTGTGGGGTCGCCGCGTCGTGCGCGCTCGACCCGACGCGCTCGACGGCCAGGCCGGCGCCGGGGATGACCCTGGTGGCGATCTCGGCGAGCTCGCCAAGATCGTCTGCCGACAGCGTCCGCGCCGACACGACGCGGTCGGTGGCCGGGTCGTAGATCACCGCACCGTTCGCGCACACCGCCATCGGCGCGAAGCCGAGAGCGTCGACGACGGGTTGCACCCAGCGGGGTGGGCGTCCCGTCGCGAGCACGAACCGTGCCCCGGCGTCGACCGCTGCCAGGACCGCACTGCGGGTGCGCGGGCTGACGGTCTCGTCGTCATCGAGCAGCGTGCCGTCGACATCGCTCGCGATCAGTTCGGGTGTCATCGCGGCTTGCGGGCCCGCTCGGCCAGTTCGGCCTCGTCGAGCGCCTTCGCTTCCTCGAGTGTCGGCGCCGAACCGCCCATCCGCCGCGGCACCCAGTACGCCCCGGCGGGGTGCTCGTAGGTCTCCTGCGCGGTGTGTAGCAGCGCGGTCATGGCCTCGCGCATGGCGGCGTCGGTCGTGGCGACGGTGTCGGCAGGCGGCAGCGGGGCACCGACCATCACGGTGACCGGGATCTTCGCACGACCGAGCCTGCGCGGGTGATCCTTGGTCCAGCGCCGATGGGCGCCCCACACGATCAGCGGGATGATCGGAACCTGCGCATCGATCGCCATCCGCGCCGCGCCGGTCTTGAACTCCTTGAGCTCGAAGCTGCGGCTGATGGTCGCCTCGGGGTACACGGCCACCAGCTCGCCTGCGCGCAGCCGCTCGACGGCCACCGCGTACGCACCGCCGCCGGCGTTGCGGTCCACCGGGATCGTTCCGGTGTGCCTGATCAGGAAGTTGACGACCTTCACCTCCGTCATCTCCTGCTTGATCATGAAGCGCAGCCGCCGGTGCCGCTGGTAAGCCGCCAACGCGGCGGGCATCCAGTCCAGGTAGCTGGTGTGGTTGATCGCGACAACGGCGCCACCGCGGTCCGGGATGTTCGCCAGCCCGTGATAGCTGATTCGGGTTCCGGATACGGCAACGCCTGTGCTGCAGGCGATCTCGAGCGTGCGGAATACCGGTTCCATCTCGCTATGCCGATCCCCCTGCCGGGTCACCCTGCTCGCGGCCTGCGGCCTTCCGTGCCGCTTCTTCTGCGTCCATCCGATTCGCCTCCGCCAGCGTCGGCGCACCGCCGCCGAGCCGGTGCGGAACCCAGAACTCGCCGGGCGGGTACGGCCCGTAGGCGTCCTGCACCCGCTCGAGCAGGTGCTGCATGCGTGAGTGCAGAAGCGCCGTCAGTTCGGTCGGGGGCAGGGTCGGCTGAATCGGTTCGCCGACCGCCACCGAGATCGGCACTTTGGGCCGCCACAGGTTCTTCGGGTGTCCCTTGGTCCAGATGCGCTGGGCGCCCCAGACGATGTGCGGGACGATCGGCACGTCGGCGGCGATCGCCATCCGGGCCGCCCCCGACTTGAACTCCTTGATCTCGAAGCTGCGGCTGATGGTCGCCTCGGGATAGACGCCGACCAACTCGCCTTCCTTGAGTTTGATGCAGGCCTGCTCGAACGATGCCGCCCCGCTGTCGCGGTCCACCTCGATGTGCCGCAAGCTGCGCATGATCGGTCCGGTGATCTTGTGGTCGAAGACCTCTTTCTTCGCCATGAACCGCACCTTGCGGCCGCGCTTCTGGCGGTAGGCGGGCAGCCCGGCGAACGTGAAGTCGAAATAGCTGGTGTGGTTGATCGCGACCACGGCGCCCCCGGTGACCGGCAGGTTTTCCACCCCGGTGACGGTGAACTTCAGCCCCTGCAACCACCAGACGGCGCGGGCGAGTTGAATCACGGTGCCGTAGACGGGTTCCACACCTGGCAGCCTAGCCTCGTGACCGCGCCCAGGGACTCGCCCCGATCCTGTTCGATACCCCCGCAGTGACCGCCGACACCCGGCGCATGGCGTGGCACGGCCGCGGCGGGGACTAAACTCCCCTGTGAACCCCCAACCCGCCCGAAAGGTAATGAGTGCAGGTCACCAGCGTCGGCCACGCCGGGTTTCGCATCGACACCAGCGCCGGAAGCATTTTGTGTGACCCCTGGGTGAACCCGGCGTACTTCGCGTCGTGGTTCCCGTTCCCCGACAACAGCGAGCTGGATTGGGACGCGCTCGGCGACTGCGACTACCTCTATGTCTCGCACCTGCACAGCGATCACTTCGACCCGCGGACCTTGGCGCAGCACGTCGACAAAGACGCCGTCGTGCTGCTGCCCGACTTCCCGGTGCCGGACCTGCGCCGTGCGCTGGAGAAGCTCGGCTTCCACCGGTTCGTCGAGACGACCGACTCCGTCAAGCAGACGGTCTCGGGGCCGAAGGGCGACCTCGACGTCATGATCATCGCGCTGCGCGCTCCCGCCGACGGCCCTATCGGTGACTCCGGGCTGGTCGTCGACGACGGGGAAACGGTGGCGTTCAACATGAACGACGCCCGTCCCGTCGAGCTCGACGTGGTGCATGCCGACTTCGGTCAGGTCGACGTGCACATGCTGCAGTACTCGGGCGCGATCTGGTACCCGATGGTCTACGACATGCCCGAGCG
>JAEZKH010000038.1 GCA_023415515.1 Actinomycetes bacterium | reverse complement strand
ACACTCGTCTAGTCGTCGGCAGCGTCTGATGTGTATATGAGACAGGGTTGAACACCGGGTGCACCGACACCTGGTCCATGTGGGCGTCGTAGAACGCGTCGAGGGTCCCGACATCGCGCCAGTAGCCGTGGTCGCGCTCTGTCGCGCCGGGCACCTCGTTGTCGCTGAAGTCGTAGACCGCGGCCATTCCGTCGGACACCAACCGCGGGATGATGTCTCCGCCCATGTCGTGATCGGAATCGTCGTCGTCGGCGTCGGCGCGGATGGCATCGATGAGCACCTTCGTCGTGAAGATGTAGTTGCCCATCGACACGAACGTCTGCTCTGGGTCGTCGGGGGTGCCCGGCGGATCGGCCGGCTTCTCGACGAACTCGCGGATGCGGCCGGAGTCGTCGGAGTCGATACAGCCGAATGCCGTCGCTTCCGCCCGCGGCACCCGGATGCCTGCGACGGTGGCGCCTGCGCCGCTCTCGATGTGGAACTGCACCATCTGCTCGGGGTCCATCCGGTACACGTGGTCGGCGCCGAACACGACGATGTAGTCGGGATCCTCGTCATAGATCAGGTTGAGCGACTGATAGATCGCGTCGGCCGAGCCGGTGTACCAGCGCGGACCGAGTCGCTGCTGAGCGGGCACCGGCGTGATGTATTCGCCGGCCAAACCCGACAGCCGCCAATTCTGCGAGATGTGGCGGTCCAGCGAGTGCGATTTGTATTGCGTCAGAACACAGATCCGCAGGTACCTGGCGTTGACCAAATTGGACAGCACGAAATCGATCAGCCGGTAGGCGCCCCCGAAGGGAACCGCCGGCTTTGCCCGGTCGGCCGTCAGCGGATAGAGCCGCTTACCCTCCCCGCCAGCCAGGACGATGCCGAGGACGTGTGGCAACTCCCTCATGATTCAAACCTATCTGCGAGTACTCACCATGACCAGGCATTGGCACGATTGGAGCCGGTCCGGACGCCCGTCGAACTAATCGGCTGATACCCACAATCGGCCCTCCTCACATGGCTGCGGTGCGCGGCGACGGACACTACGGTCTACAGACATGCGGGTGGCGATGATGACGCGTGAGTATCCCCCCGAGGTGTACGGCGGTGCAGGCGTGCATGTCACCGAACTCGTCGCGCAGTTGCGCAATCTGTGCGAGGTCGACGTGCACTGCATGGGCGCACCGCGCGATGGCGCGTTCGTCCACCAGCCCGACCCTGCGCTCAAGGGCGCCAACCCGGCGCTGGCCACGCTGTCGGCCGATCTGGTGATGGCCAACGCCGCGGACACCGCGACCGTGGTGCATTCGCACACCTGGTACACCGGTCTTGCCGGACACCTGGCCGCGCTGCTCTACGGGGTTCCGCACGTGCTGACCGCGCACTCTCTCGAGCCGATGCGGCCGTGGAAGGCCGAGCAGCTCGGCGGCGGTTACCGGATCTCGTCGTGGGTGGAGCGCACCGCCGTCGAGGCGGCCGATGCCGTCATCGCCGTCAGCTCGGGCATGCGCGACGACGTGCTGCACACCTATCCGGCCCTGGACCCGAACCGGGTGCATGTGGTGCGCAACGGGATCGACACCGACGTGTGGTACCCCGTCACCGCGGACCCGGGGAGCAATTCAGCCGGAACTGCGGCCGACGAGTCGGTGCTGAGAGAGCTCGGCGTCGACCCGGCCCGACCGATCGTCGCGTTCGTCGGGCGGATCACCAGGCAGAAGGGCGTCGCACATCTCGTGGCGGCCGCTCACCGGTTCTCCCCCGAGGTGCAGCTGGTGTTGTGCGCCGGCGCCCCGGACACCCCGGAGATCGCCGCGGAGGTGACCGCAGCGGTTCAGGAGCTATCGCGGGCCCGCACCGGTGTCTTCTGGGTGCGCGAAATGCTGCCGATCGGCAAGATCCGCGAGATCCTCTCGGCGGCAACTGTTTTCGTTTGTCCGTCGGTGTACGAGCCGTTGGGCATCGTGAACCTGGAGGCGATGGCGTGCGCGACGGCCGTCGTGGCATCCGATGTCGGCGGAATTCCTGAGGTCGTCGCCGACCGTCAGACCGGGCTGTTGGTTCACTACGACCCGGCCGACCCGGAGTTCTTCGAGTCCCGGCTCGCAGACGCGGTCAACTCATTGGTCGCCGACCCCGCGAGGGCGCGCCAGTACGGCGAGGCGGGCAGGCAGCGTTGCATCGACGAGTTCTCCTGGGCACACATCGCCGAGCAGACCTTGGAGATCTACCGGAAGGTCTCGAGCTAGCGAGGCGTCCTCACCGCTTGATCGTCCTACGGTCAGCTCGTGACGCTCTTGAGTTCGTCGCCGAGGGCTGCTGCTTCATCAGGGGTGAGTTCGACGACCAGGCGCCCGCCGCCTTCCAGTGGTACCCGCATCACGATGCCTCGCCCCTCCTTGGTTGCTTCCAGAGGACCGTCACCGGTCCGGGGCTTCTTCGCCGCCATCGAGTACTCCCTCCGCGTGCCGGCTGCCCACCCGTCGACAGCGCCCGGCCTTGAACTGCTACTGAACCTCCCCCATTCTTCCCTATCTGGGGGGTTCGATGTGCAAAGACCCGGTCAAGATCGCGGCGAATGGCCGATCAGGCGGTTGTGGGGACCCAGCACGAGGCGACGTGGTCGTCGACCATTCCGGTCGCCTGCATCAGCGCGTAGGCCGTGGGCGGCCCGACGAACGTGAACCCGCGGCGCTTGAGTTCCTTGGCCATCGCCTTCGACTCGGGGGTGACCGCGGGGACGTCGGCGATGGACGCAGGCCGTGGCCGCGGCTGCGGGGCGAACGACCACAGCAGCTCGGCCAGGTCGACGTCCAGGTCCGCGACGGCGCGCGCGTTGGCGATCGTCGCGTCGATCTTGGCCCGGTTGCGCACGATCCCGGCGTCGTTCATCAGCCGCTCGATGTCACGGTCGGTGTAGCGGGCAACGGTGTCCACATCGAACCCGTCGAAGGCCGCGCGGAAGTTCTCCCGTTTGCGCAGGATGATCAGCCACGACAGGCCGCTCTGGAACGCCTCGAGGGTGATTCGTTCGAACAGCGCCTTCGAGTCGCGCAGCGGCCGACCCCATTCGGTGTCGTGATAGTCGCGGTAGAGGACGAAATCGGCGGGCGGCAGGCGGGATTGGTCGATCCAGTCGCAGCGGATGCGGCCGTCGTCGACAACCGCTGCGGTCACGAATCGGCCCCCTCGTCCGACGGCAACGCGTGTGCACCACCCTCGGGGGCCTCGTCGACGAGGACCTCCGCGTCGTCGGCCCTGGTCGCCTGCACGGCAGCCAATTCGCCGCGCAACTGGTCGAGCTCGGCGCCGAGCCGGTCGAGGACCCAGTCCACCTCGCTGGTCTTGTAGCCGCGCAGCGTCTGCGTGAACTTGACCGCGTCGACGTCGGCGCCCGTGACTCCGGAGGCGGGCAGGGCCGTCGCGGTGGTGGCGCGCGGCAGCGGCGGGAGCACCTCGCCGCGGCCGAACAGCACGCTGCCCACCCCGAACAGCACGACGGCCACCAGGATCAGGACCACGAGATACACCAGGATCAGTGTCACGCCGTCGATACTGCCTCACGCGTCCGACGAGCGGGAACCCACCGCGGGGTGACGATCAGCGGCAGGCGGGACAACCTACCGGGGGCGCAGGGTGATCATCGGCGGCCGGTCCTCCAGCCGCACCTCCGACGACCTTGCGGTGTAGTCGTCGCCGTCGGCGAAGAACTGCGTGAGCCCGACGCCGGAGTCGGGGATGCCGCACCGCGACAACAGCGTGGCGATCACCTGCCTACTCATCGAGGCGAGTTCGGTCAGCGGCCGGTTACGGTGCTCGCGGACACCCAGGTTGACCTGCGCGATCGCGTCAAGGCCCAGCCGGTCGTAGGTGTCGATCAACAGACCGATCTCGACGCCGTAACCCGGCGCGAAGGGCACCGACGTCAGCAGTTCGCGGGTGCCCGCGTATTCGCCGCCCAGCGGTTGCATCACGTACATCAGCTCGGGCCGCAGCGCTGCCAGCAGTGGGCGTGCGACCAGTTCGGTGACCCGGCCGCCGCCGTTGGCGTCCTCGCTGCCGCTGACCTTCAGCGGGCGCCGGTAGAAGCCCTTGACCAGGTGCACACCGTCGGTCATCAGCAGCGGTCCGACGAGTTTCGGCACGAACATCGGATCGGGGTCGATCAGGTCGGAGTCGACGAACACCACGATGTCGCCGGTGGTCACCGCCAGCGAGCGCCACAACACCTCGCCCTTGCCCGCCTGCGGCGGAATCTCCGGAAGGGCCACCTCGCGGCTGATCACCCTGGCACCGGCGGCAAGCGCGCGGATCTCGGTGTCATCGGTCGACCCGGAGTCCAGCACGATCAGCTCGTCGACCAACCCGCCGAGCAGCGGCGTGATGGTCTCGACGACGGAGCCGACGGTTTCCTCCTCGTTCAGCGCGGGCAGCACGACCGAGATCGTGCGGGTGCCCTTGGCTGCTTCGAGTTCGGAAACAGTCCACATGGGTCGGCTCCAGCTGTGGTCGGTCAACCATTGGCCGGCAACGACATCCGTGCCGGGCAGCTCAGGTGTGAGTGTCATGCCAGTCCCCTTACCGTGCGCGTGGGCGAACGCACGCCCTGGATTGACGCGACCATCTCCAGTACGCGCCGAGTGGGACCGACTTCGTGCACGCGGAACATCGCGGCTCCCTCCGCGGCGGCAAGGGCCGTCGCTGCGAGGGTGCCTTCCAGGCGCTCCGTCAGGTCCACCCCCAGAGTTTCCCCGACGAAATCCTTGTTGCTCAGCGCCATCAGGACCGGCCATCCAGTGTTTACAAGCTCTTTTACATGGCGCAACAAACTAAGGCCGTGATAAGTGTTTTTGCCGAAATCGTGCGTCGGATCGATCAGCACCGCGTCGCGCG
>JAEZKH010000034.1 GCA_023415515.1 Actinomycetes bacterium | reverse complement strand
ACATGGATCCCGCTGACCGCGGCTGCGGGGGTGTTCGTCGTGGTCGTGGGCGCGTGGGGGGTGTGGTGGGTGGTGAAGAAGGACGACTCGCCCAACCGCAGCGTCGCCACGTCGAGCTCGAACTCGTCCGCACGCGCGACCACCACGAGGTCGCGGCCGTCCAGGACGACGGCGCCGCCGCCGGATACGGAGTCGTTCGACGCCAAGCTGTTCGCGGTGCTGCCGGGCAGCTACGACGAGGGCGCCTGCGAAGCGGCTCACCCACCCGCCACGGGCGCGTTGGCGACGGTGGACTGCAACCAGACGAACGTGCCGACCGGCCCGACGGTCGCGCGGTATTCGCTGTTCGCCGATCAGGCGACCCTCGACCAGCACTTCAGCGAGGCGATCGCGCAGAATTCCGAGCTGGTGAAGTGCCCTGGCTCCGATCTGGACTCCCCGACCGAGTGGTTCTACAACGCCAACCCCGACGATGTGGCGGGGAAGGTCGCGTGCGGCGTCTACGACGGCAACCAGGACGTCACGTGGACGAAGAACGCCGACCTGCTGTTGGCCGACGCGCAGAGCGCAAACCTCGATGAGCTGCATCAATGGTGGAACGACTTCGGCTGAGCGACGCCTGTGCCCCGACTGGGCGATCGCTTCCAAGAATTCGCCAAGAATCCGTCAAGCGCCCCGTCAGAGGCTGATGTCGCACCGGCAAGACGCCGGAGAACCGACATCAAGGAGTCACCATGGTCACCACCAACCGCGCCGCCGGGTTCGCCGCCACTGCCGTCGCTGCCGCCGGACTGGGGTTTGCCGCGCTAGCAGGCGCGGGCGCCGCGGGCGCACTCAGCTCGGTCGACGACGTGTTCCTGGCGAACATCAGCGACGAGGGCATCGAATACGACTCGGCGGCGACGGCGATCTCGAACGCCCACTACGTGTGCAACGCGATCGACGACGGTGCCGATCCGCTGGACCTCGGCGATGAGATCCTGGCCAACACCGATCTGACCACCCGTCAGGCCGCCGTCTTCGTCGTCGAGTCGGTCTTCACCTACTGCCCCGAATACACGGTGCTGCTCCCGTAGCTCGCTTCCCTCGCGCTATGTTTCACCTCGACACAGCGCAGGGCAGCGAAGGGACTACAGAACATGCCGAACAAGGTTTTCGTCGTCGGGGTCGGGATGACCAAGTTCGAGAAGCCGGGCCGCCGCGAAGGGTGGGATTACCCCGACATGGCGCGCGAATCGGGCACCAGAGCCCTCGAGGACGCGGGTATCGACTACTCCGAGGTGCAGCAGGGCTTCGTCGGCTACTGCTCGGGGGACTCGACGTCGGGCAACCGCGCCCTGTACGAACTGGGCCTGACCGGCATTCCGATCGCCAATGTCAACAACAACTGTTCGACGGGTTCGACGGCGCTGTTCCTCGCCGCGCAGACGATTCGCGGTGGCCTCGTCGACTGCGCGATCGCGCTGGGGTTCGAGAAGATGCAGCCCGGCGCGCTGCAGGGCGGTGCGGACGACCGCGAGTCACCGTTGGGCCGTCACATCAAGGCGCTGGCCGAGATCGACGAGTTCGCCTTTCCGGTCGCACCGTGGATGTTCGCGGCAGCCGGTCGCGAACACATGCGCCAATACGGCACCACGGCAGAGCATTTCGCCAAGATCGGCTACAAGAACCACAAGCATTCGGTGAACAACCCGTATGCACAGTTCCAGGAGGAGTACACGCTCGACGACATCCTCGCAGCGAAGATGATCTCTGATCCGGTGACCAAACTGCAGTGCTCGCCGACGTCCGACGGCTCCGGTGCCGCGATTCTGGCCAGCGAGGCGTTCGTCGACAAGCATGACCTTGCGGGTCAGGCGGTGGAGATCGTCGGGCAGGCGATGACAACCGACTTCGAGTCGACGTTTGACGGCAGCGCGCGCAATGTCATCGGCTACGACATGAATGTGCAAGCAGCGCAGCAGGTTTACGACCAGTCCGGCCTCGGCCCCGCCGACTTCCAGGTGATCGAACTGCACGACTGCTTTTCCGCCAACGAGTTGCTGCTGTACGAGGCGCTCGGGCTGTGCGGGGAGGGCGAGGCGCCGAAGCTGATCGACAACGGCGAAACGACCTATGGCGGACGCTGGGTGGTCAACCCGTCGGGCGGGCTCATCTCCAAAGGACATCCGCTCGGAGCCACCGGCTTGGCGCAGTGCGCTGAGCTGACGTGGCAGCTGCGGGGCACCGCGGACAAGCGGCAGGTCGACGATGTGACTGCCGCGCTGCAGCACAACATCGGCCTCGGCGGTGCTGCGGTGGTGACCGCCTACCAACGCGCCGAACGCTGAGACTTCTCCCGGCGAGCTGGGCCCACACCGAAGGTAGGGGAACGCAAACGCCCACCTCCACCTGGGCTTTACGGGCCCTAGCGTCTGCTCGCCGGGGAAACGGGACCATAATCCACAGATCTCCTGCGGGGTATTGGCCGCCGGGCGCAGGGACATGATCATCGAAACGTGTTCATCGACACCGTGTTCGAGGCCAACGGAGGGTTGGCGACCAGAGAACAAATTCTCCGGGTGATGTCCAAGCGTTCGCTCGCCTTCCATTTGAAGACAGGAGCGATCGTTCGTGTCTGGCGCGGGGTGTACGCGCTGAGTCCGCCGGACCTGCTGGCCCGCTTGGCCGGGCTCGACCTCATCACCGGCCAACGGATGGTCGCGTGTATGGGCACCGCCGCGGAGTTGCATGGCTTCGACACTGAGAAGGATGAACGCATTCACGTGCTGGATCCCGGTGTCAGGATGCGACCAGTGGCGGGTCTGATGGTGCACCAGCGGACCGGTGCTCCGTTGACTCGAGTACAGAACCGGCTTGCAACGGCCCCGGCATGGACAGCGGTCGAGGTTGCGCGACGCTCCGACGACCGCGGATCTTGGCCGTCCTTGACGCAGCGCTACGGTCCGGCACGTGCACTCGCGACGAGATCAGTGCAGCCATCCACGAGCAAAGAGGCCGCGCGGCATCGTCAGGGTACGAGAGTTGATCGCGCATGCTGATGGCCGCGCCGAATCGCCCACGGAAAGCGAAGCCCGGCTGGTCTTCATCGACGGTGGACTGCCATTGCCAGACCTCCAATACGAGATCGTCGACCGGTGCGGTGATCTCTGGCGAGTCGATTTCGCGTGGCCTGACGCGATGCTGGTCGCCGAGTACGAAAGCGCCGAATGGCGCGCCAATCCCATCGCGTTCAAACACGACAAAATGAGAACGGCACGCTTCCAGGAGTGCGGCTATACCGTGCTGCCGATAGTGGTGGACGACGTCCGACGGCATCCGTTCAACCTCGTCGCGCGCATCAACTCACACCTCGAACGTGCGCAACTCGCCGGATGAGCAGACGCGTGCGCCCGCCCTGTCCTGGGCTTTCGCGGGCGCTTGCGTTCCCCTACCTTCGGTGTGGGCCCAGCTCGCGGGAAGAAATTCAGTCGCGGTGCTCGACGACTTCGTAGGCGTTCTCGGCGTAAAGCGCCCGGATGGTTTTCTTGTCGAACTTGCCGACGCTGGTCAGCGGCACCGCCTCGGTGAACGCCCACCGCTCGGGGAGCCACCAGCGAACGACCTTGTCGACGAGGAACTCTCGCAGATCCGCCGCACACACCTCCGCGCCTTCGGCCACGACGACGACCGCCAGCGGCCGCTCCTGCCAGCGCTCGTCGGGCACCGCGACGACGGCTGCCTCCGACACCGCGGGGTGGCCCATCAAGTGGTTCTCGAGTTCCACTGACGAGATCCACTCGCCGCCGGATTTGATGACGTCCTTGGCCCTGTCGGTCAGGGTGACGAACCCGTTCTCGTCGATGCGGCCGACGTCGCCGGTGTGCAGCCAGCCGTCGTCGAACTTCGAGTCGTCGTGCCCCCCGTAGTACGCGCCGGTGATCCACGGGCCGCGAACCTGTACCTCACCGACCGCTTCGTTGTCGTGCGGCATCGGGTTGCCGTCGTCGTCGACGATCCTCGCCTCGACACCGCACACCGCGCGGCCCTGCGTGGCGCGCTGCCGCCAATACTGCTCGCCGGTGGCATCCGGCAACGGGCGCGCGATCGTCGCCAACGGCGACGTCTCGGTCATCCCCCACGCCTGCACGATCTGGACACCGTGCCGCTCCTCGAACGCCTTCATCATCGACATCGGCACTGCAGAGCCGCCGCAGGTCACCAGCCGTAACGACGAGATGTCGTGTGCGGGCGACTGTTCCAAGCAGTGCAGCACGTCGTTCCAGATCGTCGGAACGGCCGCGGCGATCGTCGGTCGTTGCGTCTCGATCAGGTCGATCAGCGATTTCGAGTCGAGGAATCGGTCGGTCATCACGATCGCGGCGCCTGCCATCAATGCGCCGTACGGCATCCCCCATGCGTTGGCGTGAAACATCGGAACGATCGGAAGCACCTTGTCGGTGAACCCAACGCCGACGGCATTGGCGGTGTTCGTCATCATCGCATGCAGATAGCTCGAACGATGGCTGTAGACAACACCTTTCGGATTTCCGGTGGTGCCGCTCGTATAGCACATGGCGGCGGCGGACCTTTCGTCGACATCGGGCCAGTCGAACTCGGCGGACTCGGCGGCCAACACGTCGTCGTAACGCACGACCGGGACGCCGGTCGATGACAGCGCATCGATGTCGCCGGCACCGACCGCGATCACCGTGTGCACGGTCTTCAGCAGCGGCAGCACCGCCGCCAACTGAGCAGCCAGGGATAGGTCGGCGATGACGACCTGGTCCTCGGCCTCGTTGGCGATGTAGGCGATCTGTTCGGCCGACAGCCGGATGTTCAACGTGTGCAGCACGGCTCCCATCGACGGGATCGCCAGGTATGCCGTCAGATGCTCGGCGTTGTTCCACATGAACGTGGCAACCCGCTGATCGCCCGTGATCCCGATACGGCGCAACGCGTTCGCCAGTCGGCCGGCCTGCTGCCCTATCTCGGCAATTGTCGTGTGCCGGTATCCGTCACCCGTCGCGGTCGTCACCGTGCGGTCACCGTGGAGCGCGCATGCGTGTCGCATGATGCTCGCGATCGTCAGCGGCACGTCCTGCATCGTGCTGTCCATCGGGTTCCCCCTTGCGGAGTCGGCGCCGCGCGCGCCGCCGCCCGGGGGGCGCGATGGTAGTGCGCCGCTCAGGTGGTGTCGGCGGTTCGGGTCGAAGCCGCGCAGGCCCGCCTGCAACGCCATGCCTGCAACCAGCGCATACCGGGGTTTGCGACGCGGCGGGACGCCCGTTCCGGGCTGCGCAGCCGCTCCATGTCGAGATGCTCGGGCGGCTCGACGCCGACGGCCTCCAACTCGGTCTGCTCCAGCGTCCGCAGCGGCGAGTCGGGTGTCAGCAGCGTCTGCCATCCACCTGGCACGCCCATGATGCCGTGTTCGCGGGCGGTGTCGCGCAGGGCATCGCCGAGCTCGGCGGCCAGCAGTTGGCGCACCATGTCGGCGCCGTGGCGGGGATTGGCCAGCATCCACGAGTGGTAGGCGTCGGCGACCCGGTACAGCGCGCCGTCGGGGGGGGGGGGCCGGGG
>JAEZKH010000008.1 GCA_023415515.1 Actinomycetes bacterium | reverse complement strand
TGCCGGGCCCGGCACCAAGGGGTTGAGCCTCTTCTACGTGCCGAAGTACCTGTTCGACCCCGATAGCCTCGAAATCGGCCCGCGAAACGGTGTTTTCGCCACCGGACTCGAACACAAGATGGGCCTGAAGTCCTCCCCCACATGCGAACTGACCTTCGGTGCGCACGGGATACCGGCGGTCGGCTATCTGGTCGGCGACGTGCACAACGGCATCGCGCAGATGTTCACCGTGATCGAGCATGCCCGCATGACGATCGGGGTGAAGGCCACCGGCACGCTGTCGACGGGTTATCTCAACGCACTCGAATACGCCAAGACCCGGGTGCAGGGTGCCGACATGACGCAGATGACCGACAAGACCGCGCCGCGGGTGACGATCATGCACCACCCCGACGTGCGCCGCAGCCTGATGACGCAGAAGGCGTATGCGGAGGGTCTGCGCGCGCTGTATCTGTACGCGGCCGCCCATCAGAACGACGATGTCGCACAACTGGTTTCAGGCGCCGATCCAGACTTGGCGCATCGCGTCGACGACCTTCTGCTGCCTGTGGTCAAGGGGGTCGGCTCGGAACGGGCCTACGAGATCCTCACCGAGTCGCTGCAGACGTTCGGCGGATCGGGCTTCCTGCAGGACTATCCGATCGAGCAGTACATTCGCGACGCCAAGATCGACTCGCTCTACGAGGGCACCACCGCGATCCAGGCGATGGACTTCTTCTTCCGCAAGATCGTGCGCGACCGCGGCCAGGCGCTCGCTCACGTGGCGGCGCAGGTGAGCGCGACCATCGACACGTGCGATGCCGGTTTGAAGCAGCAGGCCGAGCAACTGCGCACCGCACTGGAGGACGTGCAGGCGATGACCGGCACGCTGACCGGTTATCTGATGTCGGCGTCGTCGACGCCGACCGACATCTACAAGGTCGGACTCGCGTCGGTGCGCTACCTGCTCGCCGTCGGGGACCTGCTGATCGGGTGGCGCCTGCTGGTGGCGGCCAACGTCGCGACCGCGGCGCTCGCGGCCGGCAGGGACGAGGCTTTCTACCGCGGAAAGGTCGCCACCGCGGCGTTCTTCGCGTCCAACAGGCTGCCGCTCCTGACCGCCGTGCGAAAGATCGTCGAGGAGATCGACGGCGACATCATGGAGCTACCAGAGGCGGCCTTCTAGCGATTTCGGCGTGATTCCCCGCGCTCACCGCAGGTTTTCACGCCGAAATCGCTATCACCAGACGCGGATCCAGTCCACGAGCATCTGGCACGGGTACTTGCCGCCGCTCGGGTCGCCGCCACCGGATCCGGCGACCGCGAGGTTGAGGATCGGATACACCTTGTAGCCGGGGTTGTTGAACGGCCAGTCCGCGAGCGATCCCGCCGGGACCGTGAAGTACGGCGCCGCGCCGTCGGTGTAGTCCTGCCAGAAGCTCATCCCCGAGTCGTCCCACTTGACCCGCCAGGTGTGCCATGCGGAGTCCACGGTGACGTTCTGGGTCGCGAACTCCGAGCCGTTGGCCAGAGCGTGGACGGTGGTGCCGGATGCCCAGTTGCCGTTGCCGTACCACTCGATGATGTCGATCTCGCCGTTGGCGTCGCTGGACAGCCAGAATGCCGGCCAGGCACCCGGGGTCAGACACTCGAACTTGATCCGGGCCTCCCAGGTGTAGCCGATGCCGCCTTCCCACCTGGTGTTGATCTTGCCGCCGTAGTAGGTGTCACCGTCTTTGAAGGCCTTGATGACGAGGTTGGACTTGCCGTCCAGGTACACGTTGCGCCGGTCGTCGCGATACTGGCCGACGTTCTCGGGCAGTTCCCAGAACGTCGGGTCCTTCATCGTCTCGCGGGCCTTGGAGATCATCCATTTCGAGGTGTCGGGAGACGAACCCGCGGGACCGTCGAAATTGTCCTCGAACACGTACGTCGACGCCGCGCCCGCTTTGGCAACGGGGATGACGGTCGACAGCAGGCCCAGCCCTGATAGATACATCATGCTGCGGCGATCCAATTCAGGCATGACAACACATGAAAGCCGCAACGGCGGACCGGATGCAAGTCGGAGGCGGCCTGCGAGCCCGTCGGGCGGTGCCGGGACGGCGGCAATGTCGCAGGTCAGGTCGCCGCCGACGATAAATTTGGCGGACTTTGCCGATCAAGCTTGTCGGGTGGGCTCAGGTCGACCGGGCGAACTTTACAATCTGTAGGTCAACTGTCACCCTCTGCTGATGGACGACGCCACCACGCTGCTGGAGATCGAGGCGATCAAACAGCTCAAGGCTCGTTACTGCCGGCTGTTGGACACCAAGGACTGGCAAGCCTGGCGCGCGCTGTTTCACGACGATCTGCTCAGCGACACGTCGGAGGCAGGCGGAAAGCTGATCCGCGGCGCCGACGAGTTCGTCGCCTTCACCCGCAAGGGTCTGCGGTCACAGGCCACGGTGCACCAGGTACACGCCCCCGAGATCGAGTTGACGTCGGCCACCACCGCACACGGTGTGTGGGCACTCGAGGACGTGGTCCGGTTCGCCCCCGGGGTGAATCTGCGCGGATACGGCCACTACACCGAGACCTACGAGAAGGTCGACGGTGACTGGCTCATCACGAGTTCGAGGCTGACGCGGTTACGTGAGGACGTCGGGAACGGCGTTGTCTCCGTGTACCTCTCGAGTCGGCTGCGACGGCTGATCGGTAAGGCAGCAGGCCGGATGATGACGTGACCGAGGCGCCGCTGCTCTACGCGTCGAACACGGCGCTGGGCCGGTTCGGCATCGCGAACGTGGTGGACAGCGCCGATCCGTTCGTCGGCTCGATGCCCGCGGCCGGTCTGCTCAACCCGGTCACCGGTACACCGACCGCGGGGCCGCTGGCCGTGCTGGTCGACCACGCGGCGGGTCTGGTGAATCACTACCGCCGCGCCGACGACGAATGGACGGTGTCCAGCGAGCTGTCGCTCGAGTTGACCCCGACCGCACTGTCGGTGATCGCCGCCAACCCCGATGTGCCCGTCGTCGCGACCGCGCGACCCATCGGCACGCGTGGCTCATCATCAGCGCTCGGAATGTGCGAGCTGAGGATCGGCGACGACGCGATCGGCGTCGGCACGGTTCGATCCGTGTACGTGACCCATCCCGGCGAGTTCCCGCAGGAATGGCCGGAACTCGTCGAGGAACCGCGACCGACCGACCTCGCCGAGATCATGGCGCTGCGACTCTGCGAGGTGACCGGGGTTATCCATCAACAGCCGAACCCGGTGCTCAACAACAGCCTTGCCATCGTGCATGGTGGGGTGGCGGCCGCGGGCCTGGAACTCGCCGCGTGCGCCGCACTCAATGCCGACCACCCCAAGCAGCCGCTGAACACCGGGTCGTTGCGGGTGAACTTCCTGCGACAGTTCTTCAGCGGCGACGAATCGCGTTACGTGGGAACGGCGCTGCGGGTCGGCAGGCGCAGCGGTGTGGCTGACGCGCAGGCAATCGGGGCCGACGGTCGAATCGCCCTCGTCGGCCGGGTCACCGCGTACCGCTGACGTCACGACCCTTCGATGACCGAACTCCCGAATCGTTCGATGACGTCGACCGCGTGCCACAGGCTGTCGCCGGGCACCGTCACCTGCACCCAGGTGACGCCGACGTATGCGAGCCTGTCCAGCGCAGACAGATAGGCGTCGGCGTTGAAGTCGTCGTCGGCCGGGTTGCCGCCGTCGATGTTGGTGAACGTGATGTCGACGGTGGACCAGTCGCGTCCTGCCGCGTCGAGGCGCCGCTTCAGATCGTCGATGCCGTCGGCGAGATCGTCCACCGATTCCAGCGCCGCGGTGCGGGCGGTCTTGGCCAGCATGGCGGGCGCAGGGAACGGACACCAGCCATCGCCGTGGGTCGCGACGCGCTGCCGGGCAGCGGCCGTGTTGCCGCCGATCCAGATCGGCGGGTGGGGACTGCTGACGGGGCGGGGATGGGCGGTGATGCCCCTGGCCGAGAAGTGGCGGCCCCCGTAGTCGAAGTCATCTGTGGTCCATATGCCGCGGATGACCTCGAGCGCTTCTTCCAGAAGCGCGGCCCGCTCGTCGAATTCGACTCCGAGCGCGGTGAATTCGCGCTTCAGATAACCGACGCCGACCGCGAGGGTGAATCGGCCGTCCGACAACAGGTCCAGCGTCGCGCCCGCCTTGGCGACGACGAACGGGTTGCGGTACGGCAGCACGACGATGTTCGGGATCAATCGCAGCGTCGTGGTGCGGGCAGCGGCGTAACCCATCGCGACGAACGGGTCGACGGCGTCATGGCCGCCCGACTCGAGCCAGCGCTGCGACGGGGCGGGATGATCGGTGAACCCGAAGCCGGCAAAACCCGCCGCCTCGGCCGCCGCCGCAACCGTCGCGATGCCCTCGCCGGTGACCAGTTCCGGGTTGTAGGGGTGGCTGTGCATCGGATGGGTGAATGTGAACTTCATCGGCCCCGCCTTTACGCGAATTACCTTCTCCAAAGTTGAGAACGTCGTTACCATGCCATTCGATGACGGTCAACCCCGCGCGGCACTCGCCACACCATCACCGACAGAAGGCGGCACTGCGGACATGACAAGGGCCGAGATCGGTGTCTACCTACCGCAGATGGGCTTCAGCTATGCCGAGGTGCTGCATCGCGCTCTGCGCTGTGAGGAACTGGGCATCGACTCGCTGTGGCTCTATGACCATCTGTACGGCCCAGGTCTACCCGACCTCCCGTCATTGGAAGCATGGACTCTCGCGACCGCGCTGCTCAGCCGCACCGACCGTATTCAGGTCGGACACATGGTGTTGTGCAACCAGTTTCGCCATCCCGCCGTACTCGCGAAGATGGCCACCACGCTCGACCAGATTTCGGCGGGACGGCTTCAACTCGGCATCGGAAGCGGATCGATCGCCGATGAGCACGCGCGCGCCGGCATCCAGTGGGGCACGTTCGCGCAGCGCTCCCAGCGCCTCGGCGAGACACTGGAAATATTGCGACAGGCGTTCGCCGACGAGCGAATCGACTTCGCTGGAGAACACTTCACGGTGACCGACATGCCGATCAAGCCGGGACCGGTGCGGCGGCCACGGCCGCCGATCGTGGTCGGCGGTGTCGGCGAGAAGCACACGCTCCCCTTGGTGGCCCGTTACGCCGACGTGTGGAACGTGCCGACATATGCACTCGGTCAACTCGATCACAAGATCACGGTGCTGCGGCAACTCTGCGATGACATCGGCCGTGACCCCGCCTCGATCGTGATGTCGGTCGAGGCGGTGATGGCACTCGCGCGCGATGACGCATCGCTGCCCGGCGTACGGCAGCTGGCCGAGAAGCGGTTCGGGATGCCGGCTTTCGGACTCCAAGAGGGCGGCCTCATCGGCACCCCGCCGGCCGTCGTCGACCGCCTGCACGAGTTGCAGGACATGGGATTCGGCCAGATCGTCCTGTTCACCCACGACCGTGGCTCCGACGCGACGCTCGAGCTACTGGCGTCGGCTGTGATCGACCGGCTCTAGGAACTCTTGTTCCGCGGCGCCGAATAGTCGGGCCTGCCGAGGCCGAGTGCGTGCTGGGCGATCATGTTTCGGAACACCTCGAGGGTCCCGCCGTAGATCCCGGTCGGACCCGCCAACCGGAACACGTATTCGGCGCCGCCGTCGGCGACCGCTCCCCGCTCACCCGCCGGAAGGCTCGACGGCGTGCCCAGGATATCCATCAGTTCCGGTGAGACCTCGCGCAGAACTTGCGCATTCGCGACGCGGCCGAACATTTCCGGCGTACTCATCGCGGCCTCCACCCGAGCGACGCAGCGGCCCAGCCGGTACTTCACCGAACCCTCGTCGGGAACGAGCGCGGCGACCTTGTCCAGCGCCTCAGCGAGCAGCAGCACGTGCTCGGACATGGTGGCGATCTTCTGCAGCCCGTCGTCGCCGCGCTCGACGGTGCCGTGCTCGTCGTTGAGCGCATCGCGCAGCACCGTCCAGCCCGCGTTCACCTCACCGATGCGGTACCTGTCCGCGACGCGCACGTCGCTGTAGTACGTGATGTTGGTCCGGTCACCGTCCACGGTTCGCAACGGCTGGATCTGAACCCCTGGCGAGTCGAGCGGAACGAGAAACATGGTCAGGCTCTTGTGTTTCGGCGCGTCCGGGGCGGTGTTGGTGATCAAGTACACATACGACGCGTTCTGCGCGTTCGACGTGAACATCTTCGAACCGTTGATGATCCATTCGTCGCCGTCGCGCACCGCTCGTGTCTTGCAGGTGGCGACGTCGGACCCGCCCTCCGGTTCGGTGTAGCCCAGACACAACCGGAACTCACCGGCGAGGGTGCGCTCGAGCACCTCCTCCTTGAGTTCGGGTGAACCGAACTGCTCGACGGCACGCGCGACCATCGCCGTCGTGCCCCAGTGGAACCACGGCGTGTGCGCTCGTCCGATCTCCAGATCCCAGATCCGCTTACGGACGCGGGTGAAACCGCCCTCGGTCCCGGTCCTGAAGTCGGCGGCCAGATAACCGGCTTCACCAAGTGCCAGATGCACGCCCTCGTCGAAGTTCTCGCCGGTCTCGCGGTCCCGTTGAATGACCTCGTCGGTCACGATCTGGGTCAGGAACGACCGCAGATCGCCCCTGAACGATTCGTCGTCTTCAGACAGCGCGACTTTCGAGAAATCCATCCCCGCTAGCGTGACATTTGCCCGCTGTTCTGTAAAGCCGGGTTCAGTTACCGGACTGCGCGGACCCCGCGACGACATCGCGCCCCGACGGATGAGCTCGTCGGGGCGCGTTGTCGTGCAGGAACGGCCGGGCCCTAATTACCGAACTGGGTTCCGAAGAAGCTGAAGCAGGCAGGACCGCTGCAATTGCCCTGATTGTCGCCAGGGAAGATCGCGACGTTGAAGCCGCCTCCGTTGTTGTTGCCTGCGTTGTCCGCATTTCCTCCCATAAGCGCGAAGTTGAAGATGCCGGAGTTGTTACCGGATCCGTCCGCGCCTCTGCCGATCAGTGCGATGTTCTGTGCGAAGCCCGCGAACGCCGAAACGTTGGAGTTGTTACCCGAGCCGTCCGCGCCATCGCCGACCAACACGAAGTTCTGTGCGAACCCGCCGAACGGCGAAACGTTTGTGTTGGTCCCGGACCCCGAGGCTGCGCTGCCGATCAGACCGATGTTGTTGGCGAAGCCAAAGGCGCCGAAATTGAAGTTGTTGCCGGAGCCGCCGCTGTTGTCGCCGATGACCGACATGTTGTTGCCCAGGCTGCCGATGGCGGTGACGATATTGTTGCCGGAGCCGTCGGCGTTGTCCCCGATCCAGTGCATGTTGTTGCCGAAGTTGCCCGCCCCGAGCTGGATGTTGTTACCCGTGCCCTGGTTGTCATCGCCCATGATGAAGGTGTTGTTGCCGTAGCTGAAAGCGCTCCCGACCAGGTTGGTGCCCGACGGCCCCAACGCCAGGATGTTGAGCGGGTTCAGGTTGAACAGAGCGTCCAAGTCATCCAAATCGGTGGGCAGGTTCAGACCCAGCTTGCCGTTGTCGTCACCCATCCATCCGAAGTTGGTGCCGAAGCTGCTCGGCAGGATCACCTGGTTGCCTGCCAACGTGTTGCGATCACCCGCCAAGATGCCCTGCAGGCCGGTGCCGATGTTGTTGGCGACCCCCAAATTGTTGTCTTCGATGTTGAAGAAGTTGAGGCCGAACAGGTTGTTGCCATTGGTGGCCGCAGCGGCAGCAGCAGGGAGCGGGCTGAGCCGAGTGTTGACGGGACCTTGTGCGCCGAAGCTCGGCGGCACCCCGAGACCGGGTCCGGGCACCTGGAAGTCCGGCAGTTGCGGGAGATTCGGCAGAGTGACGTTCACGATCGGGAGGGTCACCGAGCCCGTGGCAGTGTCGTTCGAGGGACCAGGCGTCGGCGACACCAGCGCCGGCGCAACCAGCGCATTGCGCTCGCTGCCGCCGTTGGTCGTCTGCTGTGCCGAAACGGTCGACCTCGGGCTGTTGGACTTGGGCTTCAGCAGGCTGCCTGCACCGCCGGACCCAACCTGCAGCGTGCTTTTGGCGGCACCCTGAAGTGACGAACCGACGTCGGTCACGGCCTTCCGCACCGTGTCGACGGCGTCCTTCGCCGCTCCCGTCGCCGCCCCTACCGCCTTGCTGACGGGCTTGTTGACCGTCTTGGAGCCCGCGTCGGCGCCGGCGCCATCGTCGGCGTAGGCGACCGGAGCGGCCCAGCCTCCGATGACGGTCGCCGCTGCCGCAGCAGCGATGATTTGCCCGGGCCGGACAGGACGCCGCCCTTTGTCGTGTTTACCCATGAAAGATCCCCCTCGTTTGGACGTACGAATGTCGATTCATCCCCCGGTTGAGCAAATCATGGCACAGATTATCGATTCTGAACAGCACATCTTTTTTTCGTAAGATTTTCCTGAGATGCCGAGGTAGTTTGCTTTTTCTTCGCTCCTATGGGTGGCGCCAGCAATTGATCATGAACCCGTGGCGAATTGATCATGATCCCATGGGCAAATGATCATGAATGGCCCGGCAGTTGATCATGCATGGTTCTTGTGGAAAATCCGCCTCAACGCGGCGCCTTGCAGCATGTATTGCTGGCGACTCACTTCCCAGTTCGGCGAGAATGCATCGAAACCGTGACACGTGCGGGGAAACACGTGCAGTTCTGTCGACACTCCCGCATGCAACAACCGCGCCGCGTAGTCGATCGCCTCGTCGCGCAGCGGGTCAAGCTCCGAACACGTGATGAACGCGCCAGGCACCCCGGCAAGGTCGACGCGACGCGCCGGCGCCGCATCGGCGGAAGCCGCCCCACCGGCAAGGTAATGACGCCACATCAGCTCGACTGCCGGCCCGTCGAAGCCGGGCGTCGAGTCGAACTCCTCCGTCGACAGCGTCGGCCGGTCGTCGAGCACCGGCTGGTGCAGCAGCTGGAACGTGATCGGAAGATCAAGGCGCTGCGCCAGTCCTGCCGCCAACGCCCCGCCCGCGCTGCTGCCCGCCACCGCCAACCGGTCGACGTCGATGCCCAGCGGGCTCGCGTGGTCGACGGCCCACTCGAAAGCCGTCGAGGCGTCCCCGAACGCAGCGGGGAACGGATGCTCAGGCGCCAATCGGTAGTCGACTGAGATGACCGTGCACCGGCCACCCCTGGCGAGTTCCACGCACTGCCGGTGATCGGTGTCGAGGTTGCCCAGCACGAAAGCGCCTGAGTGACAATAGATGACCGCCGGTGAAGGTGGCGACCCGCCGCGGTAGATGCGCACGGCCACCGCGTCGGCCGTCGCGTCGTCGATGGAGACGCCTGCGGTGTCGATCGCGCGTGCCTCATCGCGGCGGCGCTGGTTCAGCGACGCACGCACCGCAGGCAGCATGTCGGCCGAGAGGTCCGTGCGCGCGTGGGCGAGGTGGCGAAGCGCGGGATCAAGTCGGCCGACGACACTCACCGGTGCGCCGCGCCAGTCGGTTCGACCGTCGATCCTGGCTGTGCCGCAGGTGCGGTGAAGGTGTAGTCCGACGGCCTGAACCGCCGGGTCATCCTCCAGAATGCGCGTGCGCTGCGGGGCCATTGCGTGACCACGCGTCCGCTGGCTGCGCGGAAGTAGTTGGAGCAGCGGGTCAGCCACACCGTGCCCTGCATCCACCGATCGATCTTCTCGGTGAAGTCCGCCATCGTGTCGGGCGCGACGGCGACGTACGGTTTCCGCCTGCGACGCATGTGTTTCAGCGCCCGCACGATGTAGCGGGCCTGCGCCTCGAGCATGAAAATGACGCTGTTGGACCCGACGTTGGTGTTCGGGCCGTACAGCATGAAGAAGTTCGGATAACCGGGGACGGCCATGCCGAGGTATGCGTACGCGCCGTCGGCCCAGGTATCGCGCAGCGATACACCCTGCTCGCCGAGAACCTCGAGCTCACCGAGATAGTCCGCGGCGGCATATCCGGTGGCGCACAACACGACATCGACGTCGAGTTCGGTGCCGTCCTCAGTCACCAACGACCGTGACTTCAACCGCCGCGCAGGGCTGGACACCACTTCGACGTGCGGCAGGGTCAGCGTCTGTAGGTAGTCCGACGCGAACACCAGACGCTTGCAGCCCAGCGGATGGTCAGGCGTCAGCCGGTTGCGTAGGTCTTCGTCGGCGACGATCGAGCCGAGTTGTCGCAGCGCGATGTCGGAGAACTCCTTCGTCTTGTCGCTTCCGTGCTCGATCACCCCGATGTTGGACTCGCTGCGCAGCCAGAGCCTCGTGCGGTAGATCTTCTTGGCGAACGGGATGTGGGCGAAGATCCACTTCTCCCGCTCGGTGTAGGGGCGGTCGGGCTTCGGCAGGATCCACGTCGGCGAGCGCTGTACCGAGTACACCTTCTCGGCGACCTTGGCCACCTCGGGGATCAACTGCGATGCAGTCGATCCCGTGCCAAGGACGGCGACGCGTGCACCCGTCAGATCAACCGTGTGATCCCACCTCGCGGTGTGCATGATCGTTCCGGTGAACGGTTCCTCTTCTTCGAGTTCGGGCAGCACCGGCCTGGTGAACAGCCCGACGGCCGACACCACGATGTCGAACGTGTGGTGCTCCCCCGTGCTCGTCGTCAACTGCCACGTGGCGGCGTCAGCATCCCATTCCGCCGAGACGATCTCCGTGCGCAATCGCAGGTTGGGCCCCAGCCGGTAGCGCTCGGCGCATCGCTCGAAATACTCGAGGATCTCGGGCTGAGCCGACCACAGCCGCGACCAGTTCGGGTTGAGGTCGAACGAGTATGAGTAGAGGTGGGATTTGACGTCACACGCCAGGCCCGGATACGTGTTGATCCGCCAGGTGCCTCCGACGCCGTCTTCGCGATCGAAGATGGTGAAGTCGCGGAATCCGGCCTTGCGCAGAAAGATTGCCAGCGCCAGACCACCCGGTCCGGCGCCGATGATGCCGACACGCAGCGATGTGGCCATGTGCGTCATCCGATCTGCAGGATCTGGCCGCCGTCGATGACGAGTTCGGATCCTGTGATGAACGCGGCCTGGGCGGACACGAGGAATGCCACCGCGTCGGCAACCTCGGACGGTTCACCGATCCGCCCGAACGGTGCGGCCTCCGCCAACCGCGTCTGGGTGGCGGCGTCGAGCATCGGCGTCGCGATCGGGCCGGGGAACACCGCGTTGACCCGGACGCCCGCCGGTGCGAGTTCCGCGGCCGCCGCCTGGGTGAGGCCACGCAGCGCCCACTTCGACGAGCCGTACGCGGCGTGGTTGGGGAAGGGCCGGATCGCTCCGGTGCTGCACGTGTTGACGATCGCGGCGCCCTCGGCTGCACGCAGGTGCGGCAGCGCGGTCCTGATGCCGAGGAACGGTCCGAGACAGTTGAACCGCCAGCTTCCTTCGAAACCTTCGGCCGTCTCCTCCTCGATCGGGGTCCTGTGCAGTACCCCTGCGTTGTTGACCAGTGTGGTGAGAGAGCCGAAGCGCTCCACGGTGTTCCGCACGGCCGAGTGCCACTGGGCTTCCGATGTGACGTCGAGTGACACCGCCGCGACGCCGTCGAGACCGCGGACCGATGCCGTCAATTCCTCGGCTCGGACATCGCATGCGGCGACCCGGTAACCGTCGTCCTGCAGCCGTTTGACGATCGCTGCGCCCTGTCCGCGCGCCGCGCCTGTCACCAGCGCAACCCGGTCGGTCACTGCGCCTCCTCGAGATGTTCGGCCGCTCCGCGCCGCAGGGCCTGCGACTCCGAAGCCAGGGTGATCATTCGGAAACCGAGTTCGACCATGGCTTTTCCGGGCTTTCCGGCGTTGGCGTGGATGCCGGGGACGATCCCGGCATCCGATGCCGCGGACTGGATCACGGCGATCGCGTCGCGGACAGCCGGGGTGGTCAGGATTTCGGCGGGGCGATACCCGAGTGATATCGCGAGGTCCGCGGGTCCGACATAGACGCCGGAAAGGCCTTCCACCGCGCAGATCTCGTGCACGGCGGACAGGCCGGTCCGCGTCTCGATCATCGCGAACACGCTCGTCCGCGCCTCGTGCTCGGCCGGATCAAGGCCGAGGTCGGCACGCAGCGGCCCGAAGCTGCGCACGCCCGCGGGTGCGTAACGGGTGGCTGCCACCGCGGCGGCCGCTTGTTCGGGCGATTCCACCATGGCGACGATGACCGCATCGGCGCCCGCGTCGAGTACCCGACCGATCGGCGCGGGATCGGCCGACGGCAGTCGCACCGCGGTGGCGATGGGGACGTGCTCGAGCCTGCGCAGCAGCAGCGCAACGTCGGCGTCGTCGAGATAACCGTGCTGGACGTCGAATCCGACGTAGTCGTACCCGGCGGCCGCGAACTCCTCGGGTCCGATGAGTGTGGGCCCGACCACCCAGCCCCCGAACACCCGGTCCTTGCCTGCCAGGGCCTCCTGCAGCCTGCTGCGCGTCATAGCACGAGCGCGATCTTGATGCGTTCCGGTGCCGGCCTGCATGCCAATTCGAAGGCATGCTGTACCTCGTGGACACCGAAGGTATGGGTGACATAGGCCGGTAGCAGGTCCGGATGCTTCCTGGCGAACTCGCCGGCGACCGACAGCATGCGTTGCCGGTCAAGTGTCACACCGGATTTCAGTGTCAGGTTGTTGCGCAACATCGTGCGCATGCTGATCGGATAGTTGTCGTCGTCTGCGACACCGAAGTAGAAGACCGTCCCCCCGAATGCGGCGGCCTCGATCGCGTGACCGAGCGTCGCCACCTGGTGGCCGACCGCCTCGATCACCACGTCCGGTTTGTCCCGCGCACCGAGATGGCTCACCCAACGGTCACTCGTCGCCCGCACGACGGTGTCCACGCCGAAGTCCTTGGCCACGCCGTCACGGTCGATCGGGTCGACGCCGGTGACACGGCGAGCACCGGCATCTTTCGCCGCGTAGGAGAACAGCAGGCCGATCGAGCCCTGGCCGAGGACGGCCACGTGCAGTCCCTCGAGGTTCGGCAGTTGCTCCTTCGCATACAGCACACAGGCCAGCGGTTGCAGCGCGACCGCGTGTTCGGGCGGCAACGATCGGTCGAACGGCGCGAGACCGTCGCCGTCGGCGACGACATACTCCATCAGGCCGTCGAAGCCTGACGCCCAACCGACCAAGCGGTCACCGACGGCGTGCGCCTGATGCCTGCTGGCGACGACCTCGCCGACGATCTCGTGGATCGGGAAGCCGTCCATCTCCGCCGCGCTCGTGCCGACGTCGCCGGGCAAGCGGCCCTTCGAACCGCGGAAGCCGGGCAGGTCGCTGCCGCACACGCCGGCCGCGACGAAGCGGAGGAGCACCTGCCCATCGCGCACGGATTCAGGTGTCTTGTCCGCAACATCAACGCGCGCAAAGGTGTACGGGGCGACGAGCCGATACGACCACACCTCAGACCTCCACCTCGACGGGAACGCTGTTCCAGCCCCACTGGAAGCTCGACGGCGGCCGCATGGCCGAGGCGCCGACGATGCGGTACTCCCTCACGCGCTTGAGCCATTCGGACACCATGATCGTGATCTCGAGGCGCGCCAGGTGAACGCCCAGGCAGAAGTGCTGGCCACGGCCGAAGGCCAGCAGCCTCTCGATCGTTCTGTCCCAGACGAATTCGTCGGGATCGCGATATTCGCGCTCATCGCGGTTGGCCGACGCCAGCAGCGTGATGATCCGCTGGCCCGGACGGATCGTGGTGCCGTGGATGGTGAACGGCTTGCGGACGGTGCGGGCGAACCACTGCGCGGGCGCGCAGTAGCGAATCATCTCCTCGCGTGCCTTCGGCACGTTGCCTGCGATGTCGCCACGGACGGCGGCCATCTGGTCGGGCCGCTCACCCAACTCCCACAGGCCGTGCGCAACGATCTTGGGCACGGTCTCGGTGCCGCCGATGAAGATGCCGAGCATCTGGGTCGCCGCTTCGACATCGGTGAACTCCGAACCGTCGGGTAACCGGTAGTCCACCAGGTTGCCCGCGATCGCATTGTCAGTGAGGCCGCCTGCGCGGATGCGTGTCACGATCGGGATCAGATATTCGAGATAGCCGGGGCGGGCATTGGCAACCTCGACCCCGCTGCCCGGTTGCGCGAGGCTGCCCGCGTTGACGGTGGCCAGCACGTCGGCCGCCGAATCGACGGGCAATCCCAGTAATTCGCACACCATCGAGGCGGCGACGATGCCGCCGTACTCCTGGGTGAGATCGAATTTTCCGCGCGGCAGCAGTTCATCGAGGCGCTCATTGGCCAGTTCGCGGATGCGGTCGGCAAGCCTGGCGACCGACCGCGGCCGGAACGGAGGCGAGGTGCACCGGCGGACGCCGTCGTAGACCGGGTTGTCGAAGTTGGCATGAAACGGCATGGGATGCAGAGGCGGGTCGGGTACCGGGCCGTCGTTGTGCCGACCCAGAACCGTTGCCGCGGGCAGGGTTCCCTCCGATGCGACGAACGTCCCATCGTTGACCTCCAGCACCTTCCAGACGTCGGCGAACCGGGAAAGCGCATAGGTGTCCCACTTCTCGACGTAATAGACCGGGTGTTCGTCACGCAGCACGCGGTAGTACGGAAGCGGATCGGCCATCACGGCGGGATCGAACGGATCGTATGAGAAGTGCTGCATCACAGGAGTTGTCATTGCAGCGGCGACGGGGGTAGCGCCTGCAGGATCGAATCCTCCCAACCGTCGCGCAATGCGGGTGCCACGCTCATCCAGGTGACGATCTCGGCGGGCGGGCTGTCTTTCCAAGAGGGGTAATGCTTTTCGAAGCACTCCCAGCCACCTTCCAGCGCCCAGTAGTGAATGACCTCGTTGAACCGGAAGGTGGTGATGAACGAGCCCAGCCACAGCTTGCCCGTGCGCTCCGACCAGGGTACGTAGAGCCGCTCCAGTTCCCGGATGTAGTCGTCCTGCCGGCCCGGCTTGCACTGCATGATCTCCTGGATCACCAGGCCGGCCGTGAAGTTCGCTTCCTTGAGCTGAGCCAGTGTCCTGTTGCTCTTGCCTGCGTACATGATGCGGCCCTCGCCGGAGGCTCCGATGTCGGACAGAAACGCCGTCCACTTGCCGAAAGCCGCCTCATGGCTGCCGCCGCGTGCCTGCGCCCGGCCGATCCGCGCGTAGTCGGCGAATGCGTCGATCTCCCAGATGACGGTGACCTGCGGCCAGTGCCCGTTGAAGGGTGTCGTCTCCCAGATCGCGAACAGTCGCGCGCCGAGTTCTTCCATCATCGGCAGGTACACCTCGCCGAACAACTGTGTGAACCGGTCACTGCGCCCCGAGCCGAGGTCGATCGTCTCGTGCAGATACAGCAACGTGTGGCTGTGGTATTTCTTCATGGTCATGACCGGCACCTGTTTGACATCGGCACCCAGCGAGCGTGACACTTGCAGCGTGTTTTGTAAAGGCACCGAATGGGGCTGACACCGCTTGCGAACGGTTTCTGCTTCGGTGAGGGCCCGCGCTGGTTCGAGGGCCTTTTGTGGTTCTCCGACATGCTCGGCGAAGCCGTGCACACCGTCGATCTGCATGGCGATGTGACGACACTGCCGCTGGCCGGACATGCCCCGTCCGGGCTGGGGTTTCGCCCCGACGGGTCGCTGCTGATCGCGTCCACCGAACGCCGCACGCTGCTGCGCTATGACGGCGAATCGGTGGCCGTCGTCGCCGACCTGTCCGACGTCGTTCCAGCGAGCATCGGTGACATGGTCGTCGATGAACACGGACGTGCCTACGTCGGATCGCAGGCGTTCGCGGGCGGCGTCATCGCGCGGGTCGAGCCCGACGACACGGTGACCGTCGTCGCCGACGGTCTCGACTTCCCCAACGGCATGGTGATCACGGCGGACGGGTCGACGCTGATCGTCGCCGAGTCGGTAGGCAGGCGACTGACGTCGTTCTCCATCGGCATCGATGGATCCCTGTCCGGTCGACGCGTGTTCGCCGACGGCCTCGACGGACCACCTGACGGCATCGCCCTCGATGCGGACGGAGGCGTATGGGCCGCGATGACTCTGGCCCACCAGTTCGAGCGGATTGTCGAGGGCGGAACCGTCACCGATCGAATCGGCATCGGAGATCGCACGGCCGTGGCCTGCGCCCTCGGCGGCCCGGAACGCCGCACCCTTTTCCTGCTGTCGAGCACCGACGCCTATCCCCAACGACTTGTGGGGACGAAACTGTCCCGACTCGACGCCACCACCGTCGACATCCCAGGAGCGGGTCTACCGTGAGCGACTCTTATTACGAACTGATCGACGACACGGACCCGCAGGGCGAACGCTTCGTCGCGACCGATCTGGTGCGCAGCACCTGGTCGTCGGAGATCCAGCACGCCGCGCCGGTGTCGGCGCTGCTGACGCGCGCGCTGGAGCGCTGCGAGGCGCGCGAGGACACCAGGCTCAGCCGAGTGCTCGTCGACCTCCTGGGCCCCGTGCCCGTCGAGGGCGACATCTTTGTCCGGGCGCGACGCGAGCGCTCCGGCAGGCAGATCGAGATGATCACCGCCGAGATGCTGGGACCGGGCCCCGACGGGGCGCCGCGTCCTGTCGCGAGGGCGAGTGGGTGGCGGCTGCAGAAACTAGACACCGCCGAGGCCGCGCACGCCCCGGCTCCCCTGCCACGTCCCGTCAGCGCGGCGCAAAGCCGCGATTTGAAGAAGGATTGGGACCGAAACTACGTGCACAGCCTGGATTGGCGATGGCTGACCGAGCCGTTGAACGAGGGCCCCGGCGAGTCGTGGATCAGGCCGGAGGTCGATCTCGTCAAGGGCACGAGCATGTCCGCTCTGCAGCGGCTGTTCGCGGTCGCCGACTGCGCCAACGGCATCGGAAGCAAGCTCGACATCAGAAGGTGGATGTTCATGAACACCGACCTGGTCGTGCACGTGCACCGGGTGCCCGCGGGTGAATGGATCGGCATCCGCGCGGAGACGAACTACGGCCCCGACGGGATCGGCACCACGGTGGGGACACTCTTCGACGAGACGGGCGCCGTCGGGGCGATCCAGCAGTCGGTCCTGGTGCGTCGTATGCCCGGCGGCTGACGCCGCTAATCGATGAGCCGCAAAGCCGCTGCCGGGCACTGTGTTACAGCCTGCTGCATGCGGCGACGGTCGGATTCGGGCGGCTCGTCTGCGGTGATGTGCACGATGCCGTCGTCCCGCATCGTCGCTCCTACTGGATGTGGGCAGGCAGCCGCTTGACGCCGTGGACGAAGTTGCTGAACAGCAGATCAGGCTCGCCGAACTCGACGGCGGTCAGCCGAGACAGCAACTCGCGGAACAGATGTCGCAACTCGGCCTTGGCCAGCTGGCTGCCGAGGCAGAAGTGGGGGCCGCCCCCGCCGAAACCGAGGTGCGGGTTGGATACCCGCCGCACATCGAAGGCACCCGGGTTGTCGAAGGCGGTCTCGTCGCGGTTGGCTGAGCAGTAGAACAGGCCCACCTTGTCGCCTGCGGCCACCTGTTGGCCGTTGATCTCGGTGTCGACGGTCGCAAACCGCGCGAACTGGATCACCGGTGAGGCCCAGCGCACGAATTCCTCGATCGCGGGTCCGATTCGGCCGTCGAAGTCGTCGATCAGCCAATCACGCTGGTCGGGGTTGTCGACCAGCGCCATCATGGCGTGCGTGGTGGCCTGCTTGGTGGTGTCGTTTCCCGCCGACGCCAGCAGGATGAGGAACGCGCCGATCTCCTCGTCGGTCAGCTTGTGCCCGTCCACCTCGGCGTTGACCATGCTGGTCATCAGGTCGTCGCCGGGGTTGGCACGCCGGAACTTCGCGAGTTCCACCCCGGTGTTGGAGAGCAGTGCGATCTGTGCGACCAGGTCGGCCGCCTGTGCGTCCTCGGTGGCGTACTCCTCGTCACTCATTCCGAACAGCTTCTCGGCGGCGTACCCCACCTCGGGCTGATCGGCCGCAGGCACCCCGAGCATGTCCATGATCGTGCGCATCGGCAGCTTCGACGAGCACGCCGCGACGAAGTCGACGTCGCCCGCGCCGACGAGGTCATCGACGATAGCGACAGCGTTGTCATGTATCTGTTGCTCGATCTGGCGGACGTTCCGGGGTGTGAACGCCGAGCTGATCAGGCGGCGGTACACCGTGTGCTGCGGCGGATCCATGGTGAGGAAGAACGATGCGAACCGTTGGATCTCGGCGGGCATCGGGGTGAGCGCAATACCCTGAGCCGAGGTGAACAGTTCGGGGTGCTGGCTGACGAAGGCGATGTCGGCCCGCCGTGTCAGCGCCCAGAACCCAGGCTCGTCGATCGGGAACATCGATTCCAGAGGCGCATGCCACGTCAGCCCGTCGCAGGCGCGAAGTCGCGCGAACGTCTCGTCGCGGATTGCGAATGGCCTGCTCCAGAACTCGTCCGAGGTGATGTCGAGCGAGCTGTGTTCACGTGCCTGCACCGGGACCGCTGTCACGGGATTCAGCGTGACATTTCAGCAGATTCTTGTAAAGCTATGCCGGTGTCGGATGCAGCTGTCGAGGATGACAACTCGACGCGCCAGCGCATCCTCGCCGCAACCGCCGAGGTGCTGGGCCGCAACGGTATGACGAAGCTCAGCCTGTCGGAGGTCGCGCTGCAGGCCGGTGTGTCCCGGCCGACCCTCTACCGCTGGTTCGCGTCAAAGCGCGATCTCCTCGACGGCTTCGTGGTCTGGGAGCGGAATTACTACGAGCGCGCCGTCGCCGAGGCGACCAAAGACCTGCCCGCCGCCGAAAAGCTCGACGCCGCATTGCGTGTCATCGTCGAGTACCAGCAGTCCTACCCTGGCTTGCGGATGGTGGACATCGAACCGCACCACGTCATCCGTCGGCTGGCTCGGGTGATCCCGCTGATGAGGGATCGTCTCGAACGTCTCGCACAGGGGCCCGACGCGGCGTTGGCGGTCGCTACCGCGGTTCGGGTTGCGGTGTCGCACTACCTGGTTCGCAGCGACGACGACGGCCAGTTCCTCGCCCAGCTGCGGCATGCAGCAGGGGTCAGGCGCGACGCGACCTGAGTTCGGCGAGGACCTCATCGGTGTGCTCGCCGATCGCGGGCGCAGTCGACCTCGTCGCCGACGGGGTGCCGTGGAAGTCGGCGGGCGTGGCGACCATCGGCACGCTCGAATCACCCTCGGGCACGTAGACGACGCCTCCGGCGGCATGGAACTGGTCGTCGGCGATGACGTCTTCGATGGTGTTGATCGGCGACCAGAAGAAGTCGCGCTCCGCGGCGAACAACTCCGCCCACTCGTCGAGTGTCCTGGTCGCGAAGATCTCGTCGAGGGCGCTGATGATCTCGACCGAATTGCTCGCCCGGTCACGAGGTTTCGGGTATGTGGTGAGCCAGTCGGGACGGTTGACGACGCGGCACAGCGGGGCCCAGTGGCGCTCGACGTCGAGTCCGACGATCCAGAACCGCTTGCCGTCACCGGCCGTGTAGTTGTTCATGCACGGGTTGCCCATGGACTCGCGCTCGCCGATCGCGATCGCGTGGCCGGTCATCAGAAAGGTGTTGAGGTCGAAGCTGACGGTGTACGCGCCCTGCCGGTACAGTGACGTGGACACCAACTGGCCGACGCCGGTGCGCGAGCGGGCGACGAGCGCCGCGGAGATCGCCGCCACCAACGTCATCGCTGCGGCGTGGTCGCCCATGCCGCCGCGCTGGAACGGCGGCGACTCGCCCGGCCGGGTCAGCAGATGCGCCAGACCGGCCCTCGACCAGAACGCGGCGACGTCGTAGGCGGCGCGGTCGGCGTCCGGCCCGGCCTCCCCGTATCCGGTGATCAGGCCGTAGACCAGACGCGGATTGCGGGCTGCAACGGTTTCGAAGTCCAACCCGATGCGCCGGAGCGCACCGGGACGGACATTGGTGATGAAAACGTCGGCGCCGTCGAGCATTTCGAGTGCCACACCCCTGTGCTCGTCAGTGGTCAGGTCGAGCACGACGCTGCGCTTGCCTCGGTTGTCCATCTCGAACGGCGGGCTGCCGCCGTCCTCGATGCTCAGCATCCGCCCGAACATGCGAGCGGGGTCCCCGGTCGGCGGCTCGATCTTGATCACCTCGGCACCCCAGTCGGCAAGGATCCCTGCCGCCGCGGGGCCCGCCACCCATACGCCGAGTTCGACGACCCTGACGCCCTCCATCGGTCCGGCCATGACCATCCCCTTTTCCGCGCTTTACAACCCTGCTCATCTTTGTAAAGCTTGCCTGGCTACAGGCCAAGACTAGGAGGTCGGCGGGTGCCGCAGACAGCGAGCCGGGTCGGATCCGCTGTCGGGTTCGCGGCCCACCTCGGCCGCGGGCTGCAACGGTTGGGGACGGACGTGCTCGTCGGGCGCATGCGCGCGCTACCCCGCGCGGTCGACGATCTCGACGCGCGATTCCTGTCGCGGATCATGGGTGCGAATGTGACCTCGGTATCGGTCATCGATGCCGATGCGGGCACGTCGTCACGGGCCCGGCTTGCGCTCACCGGCGATGAGGTACCGCAGACGGTGTTCGTGAAGATGTCCGCCGAGACCGTCGCCACCCGCCTGATCGGCGAGATGGGACGGCTCGCCGCGACCGAGACGCGCTTCTACCGCGAGTTCGCCTGCCTGCTGACCGGCCTTCCGAAGGTCTACGGCTCCGCGTTCGACGCGGTGACCGGCCGCTTCGTGCTGGTGCTCGAAGACCTCACCGCCGAGGCCTGCGAGTTCGCCGACACGCAGCACCCACTGAGCCCGGATCAGGCGGGCCGCGTGGTCGATCTGTTGGCCCGCGTGCACGCGACGTTCTGGGAACACGTGCCCGGCTGGGTGTACAGCACCTCGGCCGACACCGCGGCGCTGCTCACGGGTCCGCTGTTGAAGGCATCGGCGCGCCGGATCGCCGCGAGGACCGACATCCCCGTCGAGCGCGGACGGTTCATCGACGACAACTACCGCGCGGTTGCCGCGCTCATCGACAGACCGCCCAACACGGTGCTGCACGGAGACACCCACCCGGGCAACATCTATTTCCGCAAGGGCGAGGCAGGCCTGCTGGACTGGCAGGCGGTACGGCGGGGTCATCCGGGAAGGGAGTTGGCCTACACCCTGGTCACCGGACTGGACACGGCCGACCGACTCGCCCACCAGCGGGATCTGCTCGACCGCTATCGCAGCGCACTGGCCGGTGCGGGCGGGCCCGACCTGGACCGCGAAGAGCTCTGGGACCGCTACCGCACGGGTGCCCACTACGCATACGTCGCGGCGCTGATCACCGCGGGGATGGGCGGCATGCAGACCGAGGGCATCGCCATGGCCGGGCTGCGGCGGGCGGTGGCTGCGCTCGACGACCTCGACACGGTCGCGCTGCTGGGGAAGTCGCTGTGATCGACGATCTACGATCACTAGGACCCGACGATTGAGGCTGACGTGAACGAACCAGTGCACGCTCGACGTGACGCGTCGGGCGACGCCGAGGACACCTCGACGCGGCACCGAATCCTGGTGGCCACCTCGGAGGTGCTCGGCCGAAGCGGCCAGACGAAGCTCAGCCTCTCCGAAGTCGCGCTGCAGGCGGGGGTGTCGCGCCCGACGCTCTATCGCTGGTTCGCCGACAAGAACGAACTGCTCCACGCGTTCGGCGTGTACGAGCAGGAGATGTTCGACAGCGGTATCAGCAGGGCGACGGCGGGCCTGCGCGGCACCGAGAAGCTGGACGCGGCACTGCGATTCATCGTCCAATATCAACATTCGTACTCGGGCGTCAGGCTCGTCGACATCGAACCCGAAGTGGTCATCGCGCAGCTGTCGAAAATCATCCCGGTCATGCGGGCCCGGCTGCTGAGGCTGCTCACGGGAACCAACAGCGGTGTCAAAGCCGCGACAGCGATCCGGGTTGCGGTGTCGCACTACATCGTTCGCAGCGACGACGACGACCAGTTCCTCGCGCAATTGCGTCACGCCGTCGGCATCAAGGCGGCGAACTGATGGCACGGCAGAACACCGGCGACGAACTGGAGATCGCCGCCCTTCTGAACAGGTATGCGCGTGCCGTCGACACCAAGGATTGGCAGCTGTATCGGTCGGTGTTCACCGACGACGCCCATATCGACTACTCGGCGAACATTTCAGGGCTCTCTCGACGAGGCGATCGCGTTCTTCTCGGGTTCGTTCTCGGAACTGGTCACGATGAGCATGCACTACATCACCAACATCGAGTCCGACATCGATGGCGACACCGCGCGCGTGCGCGCGATGTTCTACAACCCGACGCAGATCGAAGGCCTGTCCGAGCTGAGCATGTTCGGCGGCTACTACTTCCACGAGTTGGTCCGCACACCCGACGGCTGGCGCAGCAGGAACCTGCGCGAAGAAATGGTGTGGACCGCCAACTCGCCCCGTGAAGGTCAGGCCTGAGCCGCCAACTGACCGCAGGCCGCGGCGATTTCCCGGCCCCGCGTATCGCGAACGGTGCAAGAGACCCCGCGCTCGCGGACCCGCCTGACGAATTCGCGCTCCGCCGCCTTGGGGCTGGCGTCCCACTGGCTGCCCGGCGTCGGGTTGAGCGGAATCAGGTTGACATGCACCAGCGGTCCGAGTGCCCCGTGCAGCCGCTTGCCCAACAGATCGGCACGCCACGGCTGGTCGTTGACGTCGCGGATCAACGCGTACTCGACTGAGACCCGCCGACCCGTCTGGTCCGCGTAATACCTGGCCGCATCGAGCGCCTCGGTGACGTTCCACCTGTTGTTCACCGGCACGAGGCTGTCGCGCAGTTCGTCGTCGGGCGCATGCAAGGACAGCGCGAGCGTCACGCCAAGCCGCTCGTCGGCCAGCTTGCGGATGGCAGGCGCCAGGCCGACCGTCGACACCGTCACCGATCGCGCCGAGATGCCGAAGCCGTCGGGCGGCGGCGCGGTGATCCGGCGGACCGCCGCGAGCACCCGGTTGTAGTTGGCCAGCGGTTCACCCATGCCCATGAAGACGATGTTCGTCAGCCGACCGCCGCGCGCGATCCCGTCGCCGTCGCGGTCGCGCAGTTCCACCGCCGCGGCGCGCACCTGTTCGAGGATCTCGGCGGTCGACAGGTTCCGCGTGAGCCCGCCCTGGCCCGTGGCGCAGAACGGGCACGCCATCCCGCATCCCGCCTGTGAGGAGATACACACCGTGTTGCGCTGCGGATAGCGCATCAGCACCGACTCGAAGGTGGTGTGGTCGACGGCGCGCCACAACATTTTGCGGGTCTCGCCGGCGTCGCACTCGATCTCCGATGCAGCCGTCAACAGCTGCGGAAACAGCGCTTCTGCGACCTGGTCACGGACCGCGGCCGGCAGATCGGTCATCTCATGGGGATCGGCGATGAAGCGGCCGTAGTACTGGTTGGCCAGCTGTTTGGCGCGAAATCTCGGCAGCCCGAGTTCCGCCACGGCGTCGGCGCGGCCGGTTTCGTCGAGGTCGGCGAAGTGGCGCGGCGGCATCGCTCGTCGCGGCGGGTCGAAAACCAAGGGCAGTGAGGTCGACATGGGCTTTTGTCAGTATCCCACCCAGCTGTGGCGGAAATTGAATGGCGAGCCGACGCGTTGGTTCGCCACGATGTGAACCGTGGCACTGCCGACCATGCCGTTACGCACCGCCGTGGTGCTGACGTTTCTCTATGCGCTCGGATATCCCATTGGCGCACTTGCTGTTTCGGTGATGTCACCGATGGCGGTCCTGGTGTTCCGGTTCGGTCTCGCCGCGGCGATCCTGGCGACGTGGGCGCTGCTGGCCGAAGTGAACTGGCCCACAGGCCGCACCCTGTTGCACGTGCTGGTCAGCGGACTGCTGGCCCAGGGTCTGCTCTTCACGTGCCTGTACGTCGCGCTCATGCATGGCGCGCCCGCTGTCCTCGGCGCGGTGATCATCTCGATGAATCCGGTCGTCACGGCTTTGCTTGCCGCGGCGTTCCTCGGTGAGAGCCTGACGCCGATGCGGGTCGGTGCTCTCGCGCTCGGCGCCGTCGCGGTGCTTGCCGCGTGCGCGGGCCGACTCGTGATGGTGGGCGGCGTCGACGTCGTGGTCCTGCTGATTCTCGTGTCGTTGTTCAGCGTCGCGGCAGGCGGCGTCTACCAGCAGAAGTTCTGCCGCGGGGTGGATTTCCGGGTCACCGCCGCGCTACAGAACGGCGTCTGCGTCGCCCCTGTCGTCATGTTGGCTGCGGCGATGCCGTTCACGGTGGCCAACCCGTGGAAGGCCGCGGGCGCGGTGGCTGCCGTGGTGTTGCTCAACGCCACCCTCTGCATGACCATGTACGTCCGGGCCGTCAACGACTACGGCGCCGCCGCCGTCGCGATGCTGTTCGCCGTCATCCCCGCCGTTGCCGGTCTGCTGTCCTGGCTGATCCTCGGTGAACGCCCGGACATCGGCATCGCGGTCGGCCTTGCAGTCGGCGCGGTCGCCTGTTTCCTCAACGCCCGCTCCCGGCAGCGCGACCGGCCCTCCGTCGACATCGGCGGGCCGGATCCCAGCCCGTCCTCCGTGGGATGCAGCGCGGAACATTCGCGCGGTAATTGATGTACCGCACGTACGCCGGCCGAACCGCTCAACGTGTCGCCGACGACAGGACGGCCATCATGCGGGCCAGCTCGCCCATGACGTCCGGGCCTGCGGGCTGGTACACGAGTTCGGTCACGCCTTCGGCCTGGTACCGGCCACGCGGGCCCGCAATTGATCGGCGGTACCGCTGAACGTGAACTGCGGCAGCAGATCGGCCGCCAACCCGACTGCGTCTTCATCGACAGCGGTCAGACGCACGAGGTGCCCTTCGTGGGTGACGAGGTGGCGCTGTGCGGGCGCGATGGCCTCGATCGCCTTGACCCACTCCTCCCCGCCGGGCAAGCCGCGCACGGCGTCCGGTCCCACGCGCTCGTACATCGCGTGGAAGACCACCGCGAGCCCGTGTCCGGCGCTGGCCAGCACGCGCTCGCTGCGCACGTCTTCGCCCTCGGAGAGCACCGTGCCGAACTGCAGCAGCGAATACGGTCTGCCAGCCGCCGCCGGGTTCGGGACGCCTGCCGCGAACACCCCGTCGCCCACCCGTTCGGCCACCGCGGTCCCTTTCGGGCCGTCGGCCCCGATCAGAACCTCGACCTCGACGGGCGGATCCGCGACGAACCCCTTGGTGTGCAGCATGCGAATCTGGGCGCCGTCCCACTCGACGGTTTCGCCGCGTAGCAGTGCGCGCAACGTCGTCACGTACTCCTCGACGGCGGCCCACCGCATCGGCTTCTTGCCCAGGGTGTATCTGCCGGTGAAACCTGAGCCGACGGCGACGGCCACCCGTCCTGGCGCGAGCGCGGCGAGGGTCGCGATAGCGGCGGCATTCGTCATGGGATGACGCAGACTCGGCACGAGGACCCCGGGCCCCAGGCCGATCGTCGTCGTTCGTTGCGCAGCGAGAGCCAGCGCCATCCAGACGTCGGACGTGATCGCAGGCGAGTCGTACAACCAGGCCCGGTGATAGCCGAGGCGTTCCGCCTCGGCGACGAGTTCCGGCGAATCGACGCTGGTCACCAGGGCACACGAGATCTTCATGCGCCCGAACGCTACCGCACGGTTTTGTCGGTGGTCGAATGTATGTTCGAAGCGTGTCGACGGTGCAGGCTCAGGAGGCGGTCGCCAAGCTGCGCGCGGCCTATGACGCCTTCGCCGCGGCTGAGGTGGAGGGGTGCACCCGGACGCAGCTGCTCGCGATCATGGACGACCTGGAGGCGTTGTGGTGTCAGCTGCCCAGCCAGTCGCATCGGTTGGTGGCGCGGCTGCAGGCCGAGACCACCCCCAAGCAGCTGGGCGCCAAATCGTGGAACGAGGTGTTGCGGATCCGGTGGCGGCTGTCGGCGGTCGAGGCGGCGCGGCGGCTGGGTGAGGCTGCTGAGCTGGGGCCGCGGCGCAGCCTGACCGGCGAACCGCTGGCGCCGGTGCTGCCCGCGGTGGCGGCCGCGCAGGCCGGCGGGCTGATCACCGCCGAACACGTCAAAACCCTCCGCGACACGATGAGAAACCTGCCCGGTTGGGTCGACGCCACCACCCGCGAGCAATTGGAGATCGATCTGGTGCGCGTGGCGGTCGGGGTCGGGCCTAA
>JAEZKH010000447.1 GCA_023415515.1 Actinomycetes bacterium | reverse complement strand
CGCCCGCACCGCTGAGAACACGTCGGTGAAGCGGCCCATCACCCGCGCGTTCAACTCGGCGTCGGCGGTCATGTCGGCGATCAACCCGGGCAGCGCCGCACGCACCACCGGGCTGGTGAAAACGTTTCTCGTTGCCGCGATCATCGCGCGGACATCGGCGCGGAAGTCGCCCGGCGGCGTCGCGATGGCCGTCGGCGCGGCTGGGAATGCTGCTTCGTGGACCAGCTCGGCCTTGCTCGACCACCGGCGGTACAGCGCGGTCTTGGTGGTGCCTGCGCGTTCGGCGACCGCGGCCATGGTCAGATTCGAATAGCCGATTTCCACAAGCAGATCCGCGGTCGCACGCAATATGGCAGCGTCGATACGCGGATCTCGCGGCCGGCCGGCCGTGGGGCCCTTGTCAACCGCACCCGGGTCTGCTTTCATAACGCTACCCACCGTATCGTAATTAGGCGCAGAGGAAGAACGTTGGCTACAGAACCGGCCGTCGAGGACATCGACCGACTCCAGCGCTCGGCACGCGATGTCAGCACGCTGCCCGGCGTGATGTCGCGATGGTTGTCGACGGTCATGCCCAGCGGTATCGAACCGCACGTGACGGTCGAAAGCGGTGTCGACTCCAACGGCATGTCCAGCGAGACCATCATCCTGACTGGGCACTGGGACACCGACGGCCGTCAGCACGAGGAGAAGTGGGTGGCGCGCGTCGCGCCCACCCCCCAGGATGTTCCCGTCTTCTCGTCGTATCGGATGGACCACCAGTACGAGGTCATCCGATTGGTCGGCGAGACGACGGACATCCCGGTGCCGCGGGTGCGCTGGCTGGAACCGACGGGCGAGGTGCTCGGCACACCGTTCTTCCTGATGGACTACGTGGCGGGCGAGGTGCCACCCGACGTGATGCCGTACACGTTCGGCGGCAACTGGTTCGCCGACGCCCCCGCGGAGGCACAGCGCGCGCTGCAGGACAACACCGTCGACGTGCTGGCGAAACTGCATTCGATACCCGATGCCGAGACCACGTTCGGGTTCCTCAAAAACGGCGACGAACCGAACGCGCTGCGACGCAACCTCGATTGGCTCAAGTCGTGGTACCGGTTCGCCGTGCCCGACATCGGCCGGTCCACCCTCGTCGAGCAGGCCCTCGAATGGCTCGACGCGAACTGGCCAGAGGACATCGCCGCCGCCCAGCCGGTGCTCGTGTGGGGCGACTCGCGGGTCGGCAATGTGCTGTACGAAAACTTCAAGCCGGTCGCCGTGCTCGACTGGGAAATGGCGACGCTGGGCCCACGCGAGATGGATGCCGCGTGGATGGTGTTCGCGCACATGGTGTTCCAGGAACTCGCTGGTCTCGCCGGCTTGCCCGGCCTACCCGACTTCATGCGGGAAGAGGACGTCAAGGCCACCTACGCCGACAAGACCGGCGTCGAGTTGGGCGACCTGGGTTGGTTCTACGTGTACTCCGGGGTGATCTGGTGCTGTGTGTTCATGCGCACCAGCGCACGCCGGGTGCGCTTCGGCGAGATCGAGAAACCAGACGACGTCGAGTCGCTGTTCTACCACGGTGCCCTGCTGCGGCGCCTCATCGGAGGTGAAGCCTGATGCTCGGCCCCATGGATGAATTCCCCGTTCACCAGATCCCGCAGCCGATCGCGTGGCCGGGTAGTTCGGATCGCAACTTCTACGACCGGTCCTACTTCAACGCCCATGACCGCACCGGTGACATCTTTCTGATCACCGGCATCGGCTACTACCCCAACCTCGGTGTCAAGGACGCGTTCGTGCTTGTCAGACGTGGTGAGGTGCAGACCGCGGTACACCTGTCCGACGCGATCGATCAGGACCGGTTGAACCAGCACGTGCTCGGCTACCGCGTCGAGGTGACCGATCCGCTGCACCGTCTGCGCATAGCGATGGACGAGACCGAGGGCGTAGCCGTCGACCTGACGTGGCAGGGGCTGTTCGACGTTGTGCAGGAGCAGCGGCACATCCTGCGGGCAGGTACCCGAATCACGTTGGATGCCCAGCGATTCGCCCAAGTCGGTTCGTGGAGCGGCAGTATCGTGATCGACGACGAGGAGATCACCGTCGACCCGACGGTGTGGATCGGCACCCGCGACAGGTCGTGGGGAATCCGGCCCATCGGTGAGGCCGAACCCGCTGGGCGGCCGGCGGACCCGCCGTTCGAGGGCATGTGGTGGCTGTACGTGCCGATGGCGTTCGACGACTTCTCGATCGTGCTCATCATCCAGGAAGAGCCGAGCGGCTTCCGCTCGTTGAACGACTGCACGCGGATCTGGAAGGACGGCCGCGTCGAACAGCTGGGCTGGCCGCGGGTCAAGATCCACTACACGTCCGGCACCCGGATACCGACCGGCGCGACGATCGAAGCCACCGCCTCCGACGGCACACCGGTGCGCTTTGACGTGGAATCCAAACTGCCCGTGCCTATTCACGTCGGCGGCGGGTACGGCGGTGACTCGGACTGGATCCACGGTGTGTGGAAGGGTGGAAAGTTCACCGAGCGGCTCACCTACGACATGACCGACCCGGCGATCGTCGGACGCGCGGGGTTCGGCGTCATCGACCACGTCGGCCGGGCGGTGTGCACCGAAGGCAACCGCTCACCGGTGGAAGGTTGGGGCCTGTTCGAGCACGGTGCACTGGGCAGACACGACCCGTCGGGGTTCGCCGACTGGCTGACCGTCGCGCCCTAGACGGGTCAGCTGGCAGCGCCCGCCGCGATCGCCTCGTCCACCTCGAGGACCCTGGCGGTCATCTCGGCGTGCGACTTGTCGAGCGCTTCGGCCTGATCCTCGTCGGCCTTCATCAGCCCGTCGATGTCTGAGCCGGCCAGGTCGAGTACGCCCATGTCTGCAAACGCCCGCTGCACCTTCTCGCCCCACAGCCCGATGTCCTTGACGATCGGCACGATGCGGCTGAACAGGTGCGAGCGGAACTGGATCATCATCGGCGACGTGTCGACCCAGTCGGCGCACTCTTTGACGTTCAGCCCGAGGGTCTCGAAGACCTCCTCGCCGCGGAACCTGTCGCGCATCAGGTAGGAGGCCTCGACGACGAACTCCTCCCGCTCGCCCCGCTCGGCCTCGGATAACGCAGAGTAGTAGTCCTTCAACGAGATACGGCCGAACGCGACGTGCCGGGCCTCATCCTGCATGACGTAGGCGAGTAGCTGCTTGGCCAGCGAGCCGTCGGTGGCCAAGTCGCGCTGCACTCCGAAGGCGGCAAGGGCAAGCCCTTCGATGAGCACCTGCATACCGAGGTAGGGCATGTCCCAACGAGAGTCGCGCAGAGTGTCTTCCAGCAGTGCGGTCAGATTCTTGTTGATCGGGTACACCATGCCGATCTTCTCCTGCAGGAATCGGGAGAACGCCTCGACGTGGCGGGCCTCGTCCATGGTCTGGGTGGCCGCATAGAACTTCGCGTCCAGATCCGGAACGACCTCGACGATCTTCGCCGCGCACACCATGGCCCCCTGCTCGCCATGGAGGAACTGCGAGTAGGTCCAGGCTGCCTGGTGCTGACGAAACTCGCAGCGGCGCGATTCGTCGGCGGCCTCCCACGCGGGACTGCCGAACAGCGGATGGTATTCGTCGGGCAACCCGATCGGGTTCATCGGGTCCACGTCGAGGGACCAGTCGATCCGCGACTGGGCGTCCCACTGCTTGTCCTTGCCCTTCTGGTACAGCGAGAGCAGCCGGTCGCGCCCATCGTCGTACTCCCAGGTGAAACGCGCGTCGCCGGCGCTGACCATGTTCATCGAGTACGGCTCGGGAATATCGGTGTACTTGTCCCTGGTGGTCATGATGCCGCCCTTCAAATCGCCGATGCTGACCGATGAGTCAAGTAACGCACTCTTCGGCAATTTTGTGCGCTCGTTTTCAGCATTCCCGCGAGATCGACGTTTTGGCGCGATCTACTCGCACTCTTGCGCCCGTTTGTCGGTTTGGGCGGAGGTCAAGCCGACTGCGCCGACTTGGCTTCGACGCGACCGAACACCATCGACTCCTCGATTCGGTCCAGTCGGTGGTCGATCGCGTCCAAAACGTAGTTGTGTCGCACATTCCACGGCCGGTGGGTGCCGGACTTGGGCAGCGTATGTCCGGCGCGCTGCACATATCCGGCGTTGATGTTCCACGCGGGCTTCTCCGGCATCGGCACGTCGCCCAGATGCGGGTAGGCATGCGTGTAACCGTGAGCGTCCATGTAGGCCAACAGCTTTGCCACCGAGCGTGCGGTGAGGTCGGCCCGCAGCGTCCACGATGCGTTGATGTACCCCACGCACCACGCCGCGTTCGGCACATCCTCGAGCAGATGCTCCTTGTAGACGAACCGGTCCTGCGGCTTGACCTCGGCCCCGTCGATGCTCAACGCGATACCGCCGAGCGCCTGCAACTGGATCCCGGTCGCGGTGACGATGATGTCGGCGTCGATTCGGTCACCCGAGCGCAGCACGACACCCGTTTCGTCGATGTGGTCGATGTGATCGGTCACCACGTCCAACCGGCCGTCGCCGATCGCATCGTAGAAGTCGTTGTCGAGGATCAGGCACATGCGCTGATCCCATGGGTCGTACTTCGGCTTGAAGTGGACGTCGACCGGATATCCCGGCGGCAGGTTGCGTTTGGCCGCGCTGCGGATGATCGAGCGGACCAATCGAGGTGCTTTCCGCGACAGCGCATACGTCGTCACCGTGAAGGCAAGGTTGTAGATCCGCGCCCCGAGATAGGCCGCGCGAGACGGTAGCAATTTACGTATCGCCTGCACGACGGGGTTGATGCGCGGCGACGACAGCATGTACGTCGGTGACCGCTGCACCATCGTCACGTGACCGGCTTTCTTGGCCAACGCCGGGATCATGCTGACCGCGGTCGCGCCGCTGCCGATCACGACCAACCGCTTGCCGGTGTAGTCGAGCGCTTCCGGCCACAGCTGAGGATGTACCACATCGCCCGAAAACTGTTCCAGGCCAGGGAAATCCGGCCGGTACGGCTCATCGTAGTTGTAATAGCCGGTACCGAAGAACAGGAACCGCCCCCGGTAGGTCTTCTGGGCTCCGTCAGCCTCGGTCTGCACGACCCAGGTGTCGGTGTCAGACTCCCAGTCGGCCGAAAGCACCCGGGTGTCGAAGCGGATGTGCTCGTCGATGCCGTGTTTGCGCGCCGTGTCGACGAGGTATTGGCGGATGTCGCCGCCATCGGCGACGTTCTCCTCACCCGTCCACGGCTCGAACGGAAAGCTCAACGTGAAGATGTCGCTGTCGGAACGGATACCCGGATAGCGGTGGATGTCCCAGGTGCCGCCGATCCCCGACCGCCGTTCCAGCACCGTGTAGGACAGCTTCGGGTTCTTCTCGCGGATGCGGTAGGCCGCGCCGATGCCGGAGATGCCTGCGCCGATGATCAGCACGTCGGAGTACTCAGCCTGGTGGTTCTCGGCCATCTAGCTCTCCCTTGGTTCGCCTGGGTACCACGATATGTGGTCTCCCTCACAGGGCGTCAACGACCTCCGCCAACCCCTCCGGCGCGATCGGGCCGGGCTGGTAGAGGCAGA
>JAEZKH010000368.1 GCA_023415515.1 Actinomycetes bacterium | reverse complement strand
ACGCCTTCCACTCCGTGCCCATGTCGAGCAGGTTGGTGAAGAAGTCGGTCGAGAGCACGCCGACCTTGTCGGTGAACACCCCGTGCTTGCTGCCACCGTGGTTGGCGCCCAGCACCCGCAGCCCACCGATCAGCGCGGTGAGTTCCGGTGCGGTGACCCCGTTGAGGTAGGCCTTCTCCACCAGCAACTGCTCCAGCGGCGCCTTTTCGCCGGGGCGGGAGTAGTTGCGGAATCCGTCGGCGCGCGGCTCGAGAACCGCGAACGACTCCACATCGGTCTGCTCCTGGCTAGCATCGCCGCGGCCCGGGATGAACGGCACCGTCACCTCGACGCCGCCGTCCTTGGCCGCCTTCTCGATCGCGGCGTTACCCGCGAGCACGATGACGTCGGCCAGCGAGACCTGCTTGCCGCCCGCGGCGTTGAAGTCGGCCTGGACCTTCTCCAGCACCGGCAGTACCTTGGCCAGCTCGGACGGCTCGTTGGCTTCCCAGTTCTTCTGCGGCTCCAGGCGCACCCGGGCCCCGTTGGCGCCGCCGCGCTTGTCGGTGTTGAGGTAGCTCGACGCCGATGCCCATGCCGTCTTCACCAGCTGGGGCACCGTCAGGCCGGAGGCCAGCACGGCGCTCTTGATCGTCTCGGCGTCGGCATCGTCGATCAGCGCGCCTGCGGAGGCCGGAACCGGGTCCTGCCACAGCTGCGGCTCGGCGATCCAGGGGCCGAGGTAGCGGCTGATCGGGCCGAGGTCACGGTGCAGCAGCTTGTACCAGGCCTTGGCGAAGGCCTCGTCGAGCTCCTCGGGGTGATCCAGCCACCGGCGGGTGATCGCGCCGAACTCCGGGTCGACCCGCATCGACACGTCGGTGACCAGCATCGTGGGCTTGCGATTCGGGCCGCCGAACGGGTCCGGGATGATCGCCTCGGCGTCCTTGGCCTGGAACTGCCACGCGTCGGCCGGGCTCTTGACCAGCTCCCACTCGTAGCCGTAGAGGATCTCAAGGAACCGGTTGCTCCACTGGGTGGGCTTGTCGGTCCACACCACCTCGAGGCCACTGGTGACGGTGTTTCCGGTCTTGCCGCCCGCGAACGGGCACTGCCAGCCCAGACCCTGCGCCTCGATGGCGGCGCCCTCGGGCTCCGGGCCGACCAGATCGGCCACGTCGCCGGCACCGTGAGTCTTGCCCAGGGTGTGTCCGCCGACGATCAGCGCCGCGGTCTCCTCGACGTTCATCGCCATCCGGCCGAAGGTTTCCTTGATGTCGATGGCCGCCTTCAGCGGATCCGGATTGCCCTCGGGGCCTTCGGGATTGACATAGATCAGGCCCATGGTGGTGGCGCCGTACGGCTCGGCCAGCTCACGCTCGCCGGAGTAGCGCTTGTTGGTGCCCATCCATTCGTCCTCTTCGCCGAAGAGGACCTCCTCGGGCTCCCACACGTCCGGACGGCCGAAGCCGAAGCCGAAGGTCTTGAAGCCGGCCGACTCCAGGGCCACGTTGCCGGCGAAGACCAGCAGGTCGGCCCACGACAGCTTGTTGCCGTACTTCTTCTTCACCGGCCACAGCAGGCGGCGGGCCTTGTCCAGGTTGGCGTTGTCGGGCCAGCTGTTGAGCGGGGCGAAGCGCTGGGCGCCCTGCCCGGCCCCGCCGCGGCCGTCGAAGATGCGGTAGGTGCCCGCGGCGTGCCAGCTCATGCGGATGAACAGGCCCGCGTAGCTGCCGTAGTCGGCGGGCCACCAGTCCTGCGACGTGTTGATCACGTCGATGACGTCCTGCTTGAAGGCTTCGACGTCGAGCTTGGCGAACTCGTCGGCGTAATTGAAGTCCGCCCCGAGCGGGTTGCCCTTCTCGTTCTGCCTGTGCAGCACCGAGACGTCGACCTGCTCCGGCCACCAATCCCTGTTGGTCAGCGGAGCGTGTGTCTTCGGCTTCGGCGACTCGATTACCGGGTTCTCGCTCTCGCTGTCACTTGCCGTCTTGGTGGCGTCGTGCGGCGGGCGAGCGTCAGATGAATCAGACACAGCTTTCCTTCCGGGAGTGGGTGTTACGGGCTGTGATCACGGTTGTGATCGCAAGGTGTGCGCGGGCGCACAGTCGGGGCAAAGACCCCAGTAGATGACTTCGGCTTCATCGATCTCGAAGCCGGCGAGCGATCCGTCGTCGTCGGACGCGTCGAGGCAGGGCGCTTCGCCGACCGCGCAGTCCACGTCGGCGATGACGCCGCAGGACCGGCACACGACGTGGTGATGGTTGTCGCCGACGCGGGACTCGTAGCGGGCCACCGACCCCGACGGCTGGATCTTGCGGAGCAGGCCCGCTGCGGTCAGCGTACCGAGCGAGTCGTAGACGGCCTGATGGGAGACATCGGGCAGATCGGAGCGGACGGCGCGGATGATGGAGTCGGTGTCGGCGTGCGGGTTGGCGTGTACCGCGGTGAGCACGGCGACGCGGGGGCGGGTCACACGTAGGGTGACGCCCCGCAGCATCTGTTGGAATTCCTCCGCCGTGGGCACGTCGAAAAGTCTCGTCGCTATTCTGGAATAAGTCAAGAATATCTACAGAGCGGTTGTTTCGAGCCACTCGTCGACCATGAATGCGTCGCCGCGCGCGACCACGTCGTCCCTCCGTGCCCCGGCTAGTGCGCGGGGATGACCGCCGCGCGCCCCCTGGACGCCTCGGTGAGCACCCGTCGACGGTGACCGCGGCCTCGGCGAAGTCCTCGTCGAGCACGCACGTGTCCGTTGGTCTGTGCTGACCCGGTAGTCGTCGGACCAGAGCTCGATCTGGCCCGCCGAATCGACCGGAAGGATGCTGTCGGAGAAAAGGATTCGGCTCGCGTCCAACCGTGCCTGGTGCTCCTCGGACCGCCCGGGTCCGCGGGCGTCGGCGTTGTCGGGATGGTAGTAGCGGTAGTCGGCTTCCGGCACGAGATAGCGCGCATTCGGAAACGTCGGCACCCATTCGTCGTTCTCGCGTCTGGTGTTCCAGCCGACGTGGTCGGTGTGAATGTGGGTGTTGACGACGACGTCGACCGACTCGGGGGCGATGCCTGCGACGAGAAGTGATTCCAGGAAATCGGTGTCGAGACCCGCCAGGAACGGCATCGCAGGGCGGTCGCGGCCGTTGCCGACGCCGGTGTCGACCAACACGGTGAGGCCGTCCACCTCGATCGTCCACGTCTGCACCACGGCATGCCAGTGCTCGCTGTCCCAGAACGTCGGGCTCAGTCGGGGTGCCAGCTCCCGCCACACCGCCTGCGGTGTCTCGGTGAACATGGTCAGCGGCAGGTCGAGGCGCCACTCGACGACCCTGGTGACGCTTGCCGCTCCCAGTCGCACACGGTCGGGCACGGCGTTCACCCTAGGCGCCGACCCGGATCCTGTTGGGCTTCCACAGCCCGCTGCGCGTCGCGGTCCCGAGTTCGATCTGCGCGGGTTGGGCGTCGACGATCGAATCGAACTTGCGCAGCGAGCCCCAGTCGCGGCCCCAGTCCCGCGACAGGTACGTGGCCATCACATGGGCGCGCAGCAGCAGATCGGAGATCCCGAGTAGACCGCCGTTGCGGCCGTCCTGCCAGGTGTCGGTGTCCTGCTTCTTGGCCGTGTAGTCGGGCGTGATGCGGAACTTCGGCACCTCGGTGACGCCGTTCGCGTGCAGCATCGGTTGCTGGCACGGGAATGCCAGCCCGACCGCCCAGTCCATCAGCACCGGCTGTTGCGAGCCGACGTACTCCTGCAGCGACCGCAGTTCGGGCACCCGTGGCGGGGTGACCGCGATCCAGTCCCCCGGGGTCAGCGAGAGATCTTCGGCGACAACGCGAACCGCGACCGCGTCGGCCGGAATGCCGGAGCGGGCGAACCGCAGGTTTCGCCATGATGGGGCGACGGCGATGTCGTCGGGTACCAGTCGACCGCCGGGCACCGGCGCACCGTCGGGACCGGGCAGCGCGTACTCCAACTCGACGACCTGACCGTCGGTGTGGCCGTTGAGCACGCTGTTGCCCGCGATCGTGCCCGCCGCGGTGATCACCACCAGCGGGTGGGCGTCATCGGGCGGGGGAAGCTGATACCAGGCCGAGGTCAGCGTGCTCTGCTGTTGTGCGCCGTCGGTGTACGTGCCTGCGATCGGCACCCGTGCCGGGTCGAGCCCGTAGGGCAACGGCACAGTCGACCCGTTGACGCCTTCGGTCTTGCGCTTGACCGGCGCGTCCCAGTCGTAGTCGGTGCCCGGCATCGGCAGCGTCACCCGGATCGATTCGGCCACGATGTGATCGGGGACGCCGTTGGGCGAGAACCCGACGGGCTTGTCGCCGCCGAGCGGTCCCAGCGGTCCGTAGTTCCCCGGCAGCGGCGCCATGAAGCCGTCGTTGGGGTCGGGTTCGACGAGAACGTCGTCGGCCAGTCCGCAGCCACCGGTGAACGCGCGCAGGTTGGCCCACGCGTTCGAGTACGTGGGGTACTGACGCACGGCGCCGACCAACATCGATGCCACGAACACCACGACCATGAATCCCGCCGCGATCGGGATCGGCGCGGCGGTGAGCGCACGGGCGAACCGGCCCTCGCCGCGGTCGCGCGGCGCGAAGTGCAGCCAGAGCGTGTAGATCGCCGACAGCGCGAACAGCGCGAAGAAGATCGTGCTGACGGTGATTCCGGCGATCTTGGGCATCGCGTTGTTGAACGGAACGCCGAAACTCGACACATACCACCAGCCGTTGGTGGTGGCGAAGCACAGCGCCAGCAGCAGTAACACCGCTGTGACGACCGTCATCCGGTTGCGTGACCAGCGCAGCACCGCAGGTGATACCAGCACGGTGGCCAGCGCGGCCATCGCGGCGCCGACGGCAGCGAACAGGCCGAAGTGATGCACCCACTTGGTCGGAGTGAACATCAGGAAGAACATGGTGCCGAAGATGATTCCGATCAGACGCCAGGCCGGGCCACGGGCGACCCCGGGAATCCGCTTGCGCCGCAACAGGATGAACATCGACATGAAAAGGCTCAGCGCCGTCACCAGGAAACCGAAGCGGCGTGAGAGGGAGCCGTCGACGGTCGGCAGGAACAGGTAGTAATACCGCAGGTTCTCGGTGTACCAGGCCTGGCTGGGACCGATGTCGGTGCGAATCCTCGTCGCCTCCAGGACCGTTGCCAGCGTCTGGTCGGCGAACACCACCGTCAGCACCACGGTGCCCGCGGCGAGCAACGGCGCGATCAACGGCCATGTGCCGACGACCCGGTGCCTGCGCACCAGGATCCGCAGCAGCGGGCGGCCGCCCGCGAGCAGAGCGGCCACCGCGATCAGGCCGGTCGGCTGGATGCCGAGGGTGAACGCCGCCGCTATCACGGCAAGCGCGGCGGGCGTCATCCGTCCCGAGATGATGGCCCGCTCGATCAGCACGTAGGTGATGAGCGCGCCGACGGCGATCTGGCCCTCGGGACGCAGGCCGTTGTTGAAGGGCATCCAGGCCGCGAGCAGCACCAGCCCCGCCGCCCACAGCGCAGGCTTCGACGCGGCCACCGCCGGCCCCAACCGGGGCAGCACCTCGCGCGACAGCAGCAACCAGCACACGAGTGCCGATACCAGGTCCGGCAGGCGCATCCAGATGCTGGCGTCGCTGACATGGGTCATCAACGCCAGCAGGTTGTAGTACCAGCCGAACGGATCCTCCGGGCTGCCGAACCATCGGAAGTAGTTCGACATGTAGCCCGCGTGGTCGGCCACCCGGGCCATGCCGAGGATGTAGCCATCGTCGGACGAGTTCGCCCCTGCGACGTGCCACAGCGCGAATGTGCCGACCACCACCACGTCGGCGGCGCTGAACGTGCGCCAGCGCGCGGGGACGAGGCTGTGCATCCGTCGCCCGTCGAGCCGGTCGAGACGCCACAGCGCGAACAGTGCGACGATCGTCGCCGCGATCGCGCCGATCATCGCGGCGAGCTTCAGCGGGGTGGGCTTGGTGGAGAACCGGGTGTCGATGGTGGCCGACAACGACAGACCCGGCGGTGCGGGCCCGACGAGATCGGTGAAGACGCCGACGATCTGCGGTCGCAGGTTGGGATCGGCGAACCCGGTGCGCAACTCCTTGCCCGTGGTGGGGTCGGTGAGCCCGACGAAGGTGGCGAACGTGCCCTCGTCGGTGGAGGTGATCTCGATCCGCTCGCAGTTCGGCGCGACGACGCGCGAGCGCGGCACGCTGGCGACGACGACGTTGCGGTCGGTGATGTCCACCCGCTGCGGGCCGACGTTGACGAACAAGGCGGCAAGCGTGGCCTCCTTGCCGCCCTTGGGCGCCGTGGACAGCACCGTGCCGCCGCTGGGCGGCAGCGAGCGGATCACATCGCAGGGCACCGTCACCGTCATCGACACCGGGGTCTGCGTGATCAGCGGCGCGGTGACGTCTTTAAGCTCGCCGTTCTGCGGCCAGGTCAACGTCGCGGTCGTCTGCACAACCGGTAGCAGCGGGGTGGCCACCGAGAGCACGAAGCCGATCAGGCCCGCGATCGTCGCGACCCATCGCGTCGTCCGGATATTCGTCATGGCAGCGCCCTGATCGGCCCGTTGCGCGACCACCCGCGCACCGTCACCGAACCCTGGTCGACGACCGCGTCAGGCGCTTCGGACTCGGGCACCAACCGGTGATACCGCTCGATCGCACCCCAGTCGCGGTACCAGTCGTCGCGCAGGTAGGACGGCACGCTGTCGGACCGCAGCAGTGCCTTGGTGATCAGCAGCGGTCCGCCGTCCTCCGACGACTCCCACTGGTTCGACGAGACCACGGTCTGCTTCAGGTTGGGAAGGATTCGGTACTCCGGAAGTTCGGCAACGCCCAGGTGTTCGGAGAACGGGCGCTGGCACGGGAAATTCGCCGCTGTCGCGATGTCCATCAGGATCGGGGTCTTTGAGCCGAGAAGCTTCTGGGCGGTCTCCAAGACCGGCACCCGCGGCGGGGTGAACGCGAACCACTGATCGGTGGACAGGTTCGGGTCGTCGGCGACCAGGCGCACGACGTTGGCCTCCGGCGGCGCCCACGCCAACGGGAAACGCAGGTTACGCCAGGCCTTCTGCATGAAGATGTCGATCGGCTGGACCTGTCCGAGCGCCTGGTACGAGCCGTCGGGACGGTGAACACCCCACTGCAGCTTGAGTGATTGGCCGTAGTTGAACGACCCGTCCTCCTCGTAGTACCAGATCGCGCCCGCGGCGGCGACGGTCACCAGCGGACGGTCCGGCGTGCGCGGCGGCAGCTGGTACCACGACGAGGTGGCCTTGGCCGCCACTCCACTTTGATCCGAGCCGGGCTCGGCGTAGCTGCCCATCACCGGCGTGCGCTTCGGGTCGAGGCCGAACGGCAGGAACACCCGCGACCCGTTGACACCTTCCGGCCCGTATCCGCCGCTGGTGCCCGCGGCGTAGCCGACGCCGACGTTCGGTTTGTTCGGCGAGCCGTCGGAGTTGACCGTGCCCGGGTTGGACGTGACCGGCTCGGCGGGTTCCAGGGTGTCGCTGACACCGTTCGGGTTGAACCCGACCGGGTTCTCGCCGCCCAGCGGGCCGTACTCACCGAAGCGTTGGCCCGGAACCGGTTGCAACATACCGGCATTGGTGTCGGGCTCGACCAGCACATCGTCGGCCATCGCGCAGCTTGTGTTGCTCAGGCCAGACGTCAGCGCGCCCACGTTCGCCTTGGCCGTGGTGTACACGGGATAGCGCTGCGCGGCGCCCTTGGCCATCGAGCCGACCTCGAGCACGACCATGATGATCGCCACCACGAGCAGCGGGGTGGACGCCAGCGCGCGGTTACGGCCGGTGTCGGCGACCGCGGTGTGGCCCGCGTAGTCCATCCGGAAGTGCAGCCAGCCCGCCAGCAGCCCGGTGAGGATCGCAAGCACGAGGAAGATGAAGGTGACGGGCACGCCCGCGATCACCGGCTGCTTGTCGAACCACGGCAC
>JAEZKH010000324.1 GCA_023415515.1 Actinomycetes bacterium | reverse complement strand
GCCCACTTCAGCAAGCGAGCCCAGCGAACCCGAGCAGGCTGCCGGCGAGCAGCCGACGACCGAGGTGCCGCTGCGGGAATGGTCGTTCGAGCCGCCGCCGCTCGAGCCGGAGACGACGCCCGGTTGGGCCGCCGAGCCGACAGAGGCGCCCGAACCCGCGGCCGAGGCGCCCGCCGAGCCGGCGCCGGTGCCGCTCACGGATCAGCCGACGGCGAAGGTGCAGCTGCGCGACTGGAGTGACCCGACGCCCGAGTCGCCGCCCTACGCCGACGCCACCACACCGACTCCGCCGGTGCCGCCGGATGTCGAGCCGCCCGCGGGTACCGAACCTCGTGTGCCGGTCGACAACCGCAAGCTCGTGATGGGCTTCGGCGGTGCCGTGGCCGCACTGCTTCTCGTGCTCGTACTCGCCGCGGTGTACGCATTCGTCATCCACAAGCCGGACACCGCCGACGTCGCGTCGCCCGGCAGCGAGACCTCGACCACGGCAGCCGAGGAGCCGTCGACGACGTCGTCGGAGGAGTCCGAGTCGACCCCGAGCGAGACGCCGCTTCCGCCGCCGCCTGCGGGCAGCGCGACAGACGGGCCGTTGACCTTCACTGTCACCGGCGTCGAGTCCGGCACCACGATCTCGTCGACGGAGAACGACTTCCTGTCCAAGGATGCCCAGGGCGAGTACATCGTCGTGCGGCTCACGGTGCAGAACACCAGCCCCGATCCGGGCCAGTTCCTCGGCACCTTCCAGAAGCTCAACGCCGGTGGACAGCAGTTCACCATCGACGACGAGGCCACCTTCTACGTCGGCGGCGGCTTCGTCGACATTCCGTCGGGCAGTGAGGCGCAGGTCGGCCTCGCCTACGACGTGCCTCCGGGCACCGCGCCCGAGTCGGTCGAATTGCACGCCGATCCGATGAGCCCCGGAGTGGTGCTGCCGCTCGCATGACCGTCGTTGCTCTGTATTACGACAAGGGGATGCAACCGGCCATAGCTCAATGACTACAGCAACGGCCGGCGCGGCATCACATCGGAGCGTGGTCGAACGGTATCCCGGCGCCCTCCAGCTGCAGATCGCACAGTTTCCCGGCGCTCACCGGCGATATGCCGCACACCTCCAGACAGTGACCACGGAATCAGTCGTCATCGCCGGTACGCACAGGCGAATTTCGCAGGGCGAACGAATCGAGTAGTCCGATACGCAAGACAGGCACCTGATGGCCTGGCAAACTCTGACGGGCAACGCCTCCAGACCAGTGGGCGTACCGTCAGGGAGTTTGCCATGAAGAACGTTGTCGTGTGCTTCGACAGTACGAGCGATCGGCCGGGTCCACGCGACGCCACCAATGTCGAGACCTTGTTCCGGCTACTCGACGATGCCGACGCCGACCGCCAGCTCACCTGGTACGACGCAGGCGAGACGGCACAGCGCACACCGCAACTGTTCAACCCGGCGGCCCGCCGCTGGCGCGCGAGGGTCGCGGCGACCGCCCGCCGATCCGTCATCGACGCCTACTTCCACCTGGCCGAGCACTGGCATCCCGGCGACCGGATCTTCCTGCTCGGCGCCGGCCGCGGCGGGTACTGCGCGCGGGCACTGGCGCGAATGCTCGGCACCGTCGGGATCATCGGCGACCGCGATGACAACGTCATCGAGTACGCGCTGACGGCCTACGCGCTGCCGGCGCGGACCCGGACCACGCAGGACTGGCAACACATCCATCGGATGGCGTGCGCCTTGGCCGGCGACACCGAGGTCGCGGTGCCCGTGCATTTCCTCGGCCTGTGGGACACCGTGAAAGTGCCTGGCACACCTCGACTTTGCGAAGACGACGCGCTGGGCAACATCGTCTCTGGTCGGCATGCGCTGGCCATCGACGGCGGCGGAGGGCCGTTCGGAGAATGCCGTATCGGGCGCGATGACGACACCGTCGAGGAAGTCTGGTTCCGCGGCACCCACTGCGATGTCGTGGGCGGTCCGGACGCGTACTGGCCGCTGGCCGACATCACGCTCGACTGGATGATCGACGGCCTGGTGAAGGCGGGCGGGATCGTCGGCGGCGCCGCCACGCCCAACCTACCGGCGCCGACCGAACGCGACGCACTCGCCGAGGGCGCCGGGTCCTTGCGGTTCCGCACCGTGCCGGAGGACGCACTCGTGCACGCGAGCGTCGAGATGTATCTACGTGCCCACCCCGACTACTGGCGCAAACTGCCGTGGCACATCGTCTGGGCCGATCTGGACTGGGCGGCGCGTGCCGAACGACTGCCCGCGCCCATAACCGCGCCCGCCGTGGCGACGGCCCGACCCGACGAATTCGCCGCGGTCGCCTCGTGACTCAAACGCGCTGCGACATGCCCTGATTCGGGTTTGCGAAGAAGCACCTGTGATCGGCGCAGCGGAGTAACGTCGCAGACTATGGCCACAACATGGCCGGTCGTTCAGCGCTTGGATGAGTACACCACCATCCAGTCGGCGCTCGTCGACCAACAGGGCGCCCGCGGGATCGTTCTGGTCGGGGACGCCGGAGTCGGCAAAACAACGCTCGCTCGCCTGGTCACGCAATCGCTTCCGGCGCGGGTGCAATGGGTGGCGGGCACCGAATCGGCACGCAGCATCCCCCTCGGGGTGTTTGCGCACCTGGTGGGCGCCGCCACCTCACGCGATCCGGTGGCGTTCTTGGCTGCGGCGCGCGAAACGATTCTGGCCGAGGGACATTCGGTCATCGGCGTCGATGACGCGCATTTGCTCGACCAGCTGTCGGCAACGCTTCTGCATCAGCTCGCGCTGGACGGCTCTGTACGCATTGTGGCAACCGTCCGATCGGGCGAGACGGTGCCCGACGCGATCACCTCGCTGTGGAAGGACGGCTACCTGCAGCGCCTGCATCTGATGCCGTTCAGCAAGGAGCAATGCGTGACGCTGATCGAGTCGGCACTCGGCGGCCGGGTCGAGGGCCTGTCCGCCGACCTGATGTGGGAGTCGTCCGGCGGGAACGCCTTGTTCGTGCGGCACCTGGTCGAGGGCGCGTTGGAGGCGGGCACGCTGCGCCAGGTCCGCGGTGTGTGGCAGCTCCGCGGCCGCACCGCCGTCACCTCGGAGCTGGCGTCACTGCTCGACAGCCGCGTCGACCAGTTGCCCGACAACGTCCTGCACGCGTTGCGGCTGCTGACATTCTGCGAGCCACTCGACCTCGACACGTTGAGCGCCGTCGCGGGGGTCGACGCCGTCGAAGAGGCCGAGAACCGCGGGCTGATCCGCGTCGTGGACGAAGCCGGCGGCATCGAGGTTCGGTTCAACCACCCGCTGTTCGGCGAGGTCATCCGGCGACGGCTCGGCATGGCGGCGGCGCGGCGGCTGCGCGGCGAGGTCGTGCGCGCGCTGCATGGCAGGAAGCTCAGGGGGCCTGCCGACCGAATCCGGCTCGCGGAGTTGACGCTCGACAGCGACGAGTCACCCGAGCTCGACCTGTTGGTGTCCGCTGCGCGCGACGCCATCGCGCTCACCAACGTCACGCTCGGCGAACGACTGGCGCGCGCAGCGGTCAATCGCGGGGGCGGGTTGGTGGCCAGCGAATTGCTGGCGCGTTCGCTTCTGTGGCAAGGCAATTCAGCCGAGGCGGAGGAGACGCTCAGTACCTTCGACCCCAAGCAGATGAACGAACTCGAGGTGGTGCGGTGGGGGTTGGCGCGGATCGCCAACCTGCACTGGTCGATGGGTGACGCGGAAAGCGCGGGAGAGGTTCTCGATCTGTTGTGCGACAGGGTTTCCCATCCTGGGCTGAAGCTCGTCGTCGCGGGTGTCGCGTCGGCGTCACGGCTGTTCGAGAACCAACTCCGGGAGGCTGTCGAGCTGTCCAGGGTGGTGCTCGCCGATCCCGAGGCGTCCGCTGCCGCCGTCGAGTGGGCCGTGTTCGGCGGTGCGCTGGCGCTGGCGCTGATGGGCCGCGGCGAGGACGTGGAAGCGGTCGCGGGGCGCGGGCATCAGGTCGACGACAAGGTCGACGGGCTGCTGCGCTATCTCACGGCGTTCGGTGAGGTGCGCGCGCTCGTCCTCGGCGGCGACTTCGACACCGCCGCAAGGCGATCCGCCGACATCGTCCGCATCACCTCGGCGGGCCAGTACCTGGCCTGGGGGATGGCCAACGTGCTCGTCGGCACCGTCGAACTGGCGAGGGGCCGCTTCTCCGACACCGTGTCGCGCATGGAGCAGACGGTGGCGGCGCTGACGTCGGAATCCGCGGCGTCGTGGAGTTTCCCTGCTCGCCTGCTGCTGGCGCAGTCGTACTGCGCGCTCGGCCGTGCCGATGCCGGTGCCAAAATGGTTGCCGAACTGCGCACCAGAAGCGGTAAGCATGTGGCGGTGTTCGGACCGCAACTGCGCATCGCGGAGGCCTGGTTGGCGGCGGCCGAGGGAAATGTCAGCGCCGCAATCGATCTCGCACTCGATGCCGCAGGCCTGGCATCGGAGTCCGAGCAGACGGCGATCGAGATGCTCGCACTACACGACGCGGTCCGGTTCGGCGACCAGACCTGCCTTGATCGGTTGACCGACCTCGCCGCGAACACCGGGGGCAGGCTCGCATCGGCCATCGCCGCGCACGCCGCGGCCGTCCGCGACCGGGACGCGGCGGGCATCTGGGCGGCAGCCCAGCAGTTCGAACGGATCGGCGCGCTGTTGTCT
>JAEZKH010000309.1 GCA_023415515.1 Actinomycetes bacterium | reverse complement strand
CGCTCGCCGACTACTTCATCTCGATGTCCCCCCCCCCATGGGACAGGGCCGAGGTGTACTCCGCCTTCGCCTCGGCCCTGTCCCTCCGGCGGCGCGAGCTGACGTCGACGTCAGGTTAGGAGGCCGATGGACACGCTCGGTGGTTCCGGCCGGCGCGCGGCCGACCGCGTCGATGTGGTGATCGTCGGCGCCGGGTTCGCCGGGCTGTACATGCTGCACCGGATCCGCGAACTCGGACTCACCGCGCGGGTATTCGAACGCGGCCGCGATGTCGGCGGCACCTGGTATTGGAATCGCTATCCCGGCGCGCGGTGCGACATCGAAAGCATCGACTATTCGTACTCTTTCGACGAAGGCCTCACCCGGGAATGGCGGTGGACGGAACGCTATGCCGCGCAACCGGAGATTCTGGCCTACCTCGAACATGCCGCCGACCGCTTGGACCTCCGCAGAGACATCACGTTCGACACCACGGTGACCGCTGCCGAGTGGAGCGACGTCGACAATCGGTGGACGATCAACCTCGACACCGGCGAGGCGGTTGAGGCCACCTTCTGCATCATGGCCACGGGCTGCCTTTCGGTCGTCAAACAACCCGATTTCCCCGGGCTGGCCGACTTCGCCGGCCAGTGGTATCACACCGGGCAGTGGCCGCACCGGCATGTGGACCTGGTGGACAAGACGGTCGCGGTGATCGGCACCGGATCGTCGGGAATCCAGGCGATTCCGCGTATCGCCGCAACGGCACGCCATCTCTATGTCCTGCAGCGCACACCCAACTACAGCATGCCGGCACAGAACCGCCCGCTGGAGGACGGCGAGATCGAGGAGGCCGTAGCAACATTCGCCGAACGGCGACGAATCTGCAGGCAGTCCGACGCTGGGGTGCCGCATCCGCCACCCACACAGTCGACGTTCGAGGTGACGGCTGCCGAACGCCACAGGCGCTTCGAGGAAGGCTGGCGCCGCGGCGGAATCAATGCGTTGTCCGCCGCGTTCACCGATTTCTTCACCGACGAGGCCGCCAACGAGCAGGCGCAGGAATTCGCTCGCAACAAGATCCGCGAGATCGTCCACGACCCGGAGACCGCCGAACTGCTGTGCCCGACGCACCACATCGGCACCAAACGCACGTGTGTCGACATCGGCTACTTCGAGACCTACAACCGGGACAACGTCGAACTCGTCGACGCCCGCGCGCACATGATCGAAAACTTCACTCCGTCGGGAATTCAGTTGTCGGACCGGCATCTCGACGTCGATGTCGTCGTGTTCGCGATCGGCTACGACGCGATCACCGGTGCCCTCTCCGACATCGACATCCGCGGAGTCGACGCAGTCGCGCTTGCCGACGAGTGGGCCGACGGACCTCGGACGCTGCTCGGACTGCAGACCGCAGGCTTTCCCAACCTCTTCCTCATCACCGGTCCTGGCAGCCCTTCGGTGTTGAGCAACATGGTGGTCTCGATCGAGCAGCACGTGGACTGGATCGCGGACTGCCTGACCCATCTGCGCAAGCTCGGCCTGTCCCGTATCGAGGCGTCGCGGGACGCGGAGGACCGGTGGATGGACCACGTTGCCGCGCTGGCCGCGGGAACGCTCTACCCGCAGGCGAATTCGTGGTACGTCGGGGCGAACATCCCCGGCAAGCCACGCGTGCTCATGCCCTACGTCGCGGGCTGCGGCCAGTATCGGCAGGAATGCGAAGAGATCGTCGCCCGCGGTTACGAAGGCTTTCTGCTCGGTACCCACCATCTGTCGGTCGGCGAGGAGTGCCGCTCATGACGAGTAGCGCCACACCGGCTGAAGTGGTCGAACAGCTGAAGTCCGGTGGCATCTCCACCGTGGTTCTCGGCGGCTGTGACACGCACGGGGTGATGCGCGGTAAACGTATTCCCATCGACGGTGTGGAAGCGGTGCTGGCACACGGGCTGGCCATCTGCGATGTGTTCTGGGTGATTCATGTCGACGAATCCGATCTCGTCGTCAGGCCCGCCGAGCACACCGGCTACTTCCCCACCGAGGCACAGGGCTACCCCGACATCCACGCCGTACCCGACCTCGACAGCGTGCGAACCGTGCCATGGCACCCGGACACCGCCTTGTTCGTGTGCGACTGGGAGCTGCCGGAAGGCCGTGGCGCTGTGCCGATCTCCCCCCGCGGAGTGCTGCGCAGGGTTGTCGAGCGCGCCCGCGACATGGGCTATGAGCCGATGAGCGCACTGGAACTCGAGTTCTACCTGCTCAAAGAGAAGGCGGGCATCCCGCACCACAAACGGCCGGATGAGTTGATCCCCCTTCAGGGAGTGCCGAGCACCTACGGGGTGGTGATGGGCTCGCTACAGGAGGACATCGGCGCTGTCATCCGGAACAACATGCTCTCCTACGGTCTGCCCGTCGAGGCGTGCAACCCGGAAACGGGACCCGGACAGTTCGAGATCACGTTGCGGTACGGGCCGAGCCTGGCGTCTGCGGACAACGCGTTCCTCTTCAAATCCGGAGTCAAGGAACTCGCCGCACAGCACGAGCTGCTGGCCACGTTCATGGCGAAACCGACGACGAGTTGGGCCGGCAACAGCTGTCATGTGCACATCAGCTTGCGCGACGAGGCGAACCGAGGGGTTTTCTACGACGCCGATGCACCCGAGCAATTGTCGGATGTCCTACGGCATTTCGCGGGAGGGGTGCTGACCACGATGCGTGAGTTCACCGCGCTGATGGCGCCGACACCCAACTCCTACCGTCGCTTCGTCCCGTATTCGTGGGCGGGCACCACCGCGACCTGGGGTGTCGACAACCGTTCGGTCGGCCTTCGAGCCATCAGGGAAGGCGAACACGGGACGCGACTCGAGCACCGACAGCCCGGAGGTGACGCCAACCCGTACCTGGCCACCGCCGCCGCGCTCGCAGGTGGGCTGCACGGCCTGATCAAACAGATCGACCCCGGTGAGCTGAATCCCGGTGACGTGTACAGCCAGCCGACCGATCAACTGGTCATGCTGCCAACCGATCTCACCGAGGCGGTCGATCTCCTCGAGCGCAGCGAGGTGGCCCGCGAGTGGTTCGGTGACGATTTCGTCGACCACTACGCGGCGATGAAACGTGCCGAGGTGAAGGCTCAGTCTCTCGCGGTGACCGACTGGGAGATCGCGCGTTATCTGGAGGCGATGTAGCTCAGCCGAACACGGCACTTGTCAACGCGTTGAGGAAGGGTTTGGTGGGTTATGCCGGATGCCGATGAGGTCGATGCCGTGGAGGGTGGGTTGGGCGTGTCTGCTCCCGACCAGGTGGGCGCTGAGCGCAGCCTGCGGCGTGGAG
>JAEZKH010000278.1 GCA_023415515.1 Actinomycetes bacterium | reverse complement strand
CGCTCGCGGTCGCGGTGACCACCGTCGTGCGCACCACCAGCCGGTCGGGCGCGAGCCCCGCCTCCTCGTGCGCCTCGCGGATCGCCGCCTCCTCGGGTGTCTCGTGGCTGTCGCGGGCGCCACCGGGCAGCCCCCACGTGCCGCCCTGATGACTCCACGGCGCGCGGTGCTGCAGCAGCACGGCCGCCGAGCCGTCGGCACGCGGCGCGCGAAGAAGCAGACCCGCGGCGCCGTGCCTGCCCCAATAGGCCGCACCGGTTTCCGACACCACCCAACCGTCGCCGTCGCCCCGCACCCGTTCAGCTTAGGGAAGAACGCGGCAACCCGGGGTCCTCGAATGCCCACACGTCACTCGATTAACTCTTAGAATTCTTTTATACAGTCGGATGTTGGTCGTAAAGGCAGTCGGAAAGTAGCGAAAAAGATGAGGTCCGCGCACCGGTGACTGTGGAGCTGGCGCACCCGTCGACCGAGCCGCTTGCGTCGCGCTCGCCGGCCAGCCCCGCGCATCCGCGTTGGTGGTTTCTGTGGACCACGCCCGGCCGGATCCTGACCATCGGGGTCGTGCTCTCGGCGCTCGTGATCGCCAGCGCGTTCGCCACCTCGACCACGGTCAACGATCGTCAACGGGCATTGACCACGGTCCTCGCGCACACCGAGCCGCTGGCGTTCGCCGCCGGTCAGCTGTACACCACGCTGTCGGTCGCCGACGCCGCAGCCGCGACGGCGTTCATCGCGGGCGCCGAGCCGCGTGACGTTCGGCAGCGCTACGAACAGGCGATCACCGACGCGGCCAACGCCGTGACCCGAGCGTCGAGCGGGCTGACCGACGAGCCGCTGATCCAGCTGCTCGGCAGGATCAACGCCAACCTCGCCGTCTACACCGGGCTGGTCGAGACCGCTCGCACCAACAACCGGGCGGGCAACCCGGTCGGCTCGTCGTATCTGTCCGAGGCTTCTGCGTTGATGCAGCAGACGATCCTGCCCGCCGCCCAACGTCTCTACGAGGAGACGTCGGCGCGGGTCGACAAGGAGACGACGGCGTCGACGCGGATCCCGGCGCCAGTGATCCTTGTCGTGCTGGCGACGCTGTTGTTCGGCGTGTTCGCAAACCGCTGGCTGGCGCGCAGGACACGGCGCCGCGTCAACATCGGTTTCGTCGCAGGCGGGCTGGCGGTGCTGATCATGCTGATCTGGGTGTTCACCGCGCTGGTGATCTCCACCATCGACAGCCGTAGCGCCAAGGACACCGCGGCGGAGTCGCTGAAAACCGTGACGACGTTGGCGATCACGGCCCAGCAGGCCCGTGCCGACGAGACACTGTCGCTGATCCGGCGCGGCGACGAGAGCGTTCGCAAGCAGTCCTACTACCAGCGCATCGACACCATGCAGCAGCAGCTGTCGGAGTACCTCAGCCGCAAGGATGCGATCGACAAGGGTGATTTGTCCGACGCCGAACAGCTGCTGCGCCGGTGGCGCGCCGCCGACGACCGGATCAGCTCCTACATCGCGGTCGGCAACTACCAGGCCGCCACCCAGGTCGCGCTCGGCCGCGGCGACGATGATTCGACGCCTGCGTTCGACCGCCTCGACGAGGCGCTCAACAAGGGCATCGCCACGAGCCGCGAGCAGTTGCGCAGCGACATCCTCAACGCACGGCGCGTGCTGTCCGGCGCAACCGTCGGCGCCGCCGTGTTGTCGGTGGTGGCCGCGATCGCCGTCGCACTCGGGCTGTGGCCGAGGCTGAGTGAGTACCGGTGATGAGGCTCAAGGTGCTCTGCGTCGCGGTCGCCCTGGTGACCGTGCTGGCGGGGTGCGGCAGCGCAGAGGGCGTGGCGCCGACGCCGAGCCTGACGCTGCCACCGCCGACGCCCGCGGGCATGGAGGAGTTACCGCCGCAGTTGGTTCCGGTACCCGAGGACACCGACGACGAATGCGACCTGACCGCGAGCCTGCGGCCGTTCTCGAACAAGGACGAAGCCCAGGATGCCGTCGCCAAGATCAAGGCGCGCGGCCGGCTGATCGTCGGCCTCGACATCGGCAGCAACCTGTTCAGCTTCCGCGACCCGATCACCGGTGAGATCACCGGCTTCGACGTCGACATCGCAGGCGAGGTGGCGCGCGACATCTTCGGCACCCCGTCTCAGGTCGAGTACCGCATCCTGTCGTCGGCTGACCGCGTCACCGCATTGCAGAACAATCAGGTCGACATCGTCGTCAAGACGATGAGCATCACCTGCGAACGCAAGAAGCTCGTCAACTTTTCCACCGTGTACTTCGTTGCCAACCAACGGATCCTGGCGCCGCGGGATTCTACGATCACGCAGGCCAGCGACCTGTCGGGTAAGCGGGTCTGCGCGGTGAAGGGCACCACGTCGCTGCAGCGCATCCAGGAGATCAACCCGTCGCCGATCGTCATCCAGGTGGTGACGTGGGCCGACTGCCTGGTCGCCCTGCAGCAGCGCCAGGTCGACGCGGTCAGCACCGACGACTCGATCCTGGCCGGGTTGGTGGCCCAGGACCCGTATCTGCACATCGTCGGCCCCAGCATGAACGAAGAGCCCTACGGCATCGGGATCAACCTCCAGAACACCGGGCTGGTCCGGTTCGTCAACGGCACCCTGGACCGCGTCCGGCGCGACGGCACCTGGTCGACGTTGTACCGCAAGTGGTTGACGGTGCTCGGCCCACCACCCGCACCCCCGGTCCCGAGGTATTCGGACTGATGTCGACGGCTTCAGGCGCCCCAGAGGATTTCGAGGATCCCGGCACTCAGCCGGCCAGCCTCGAGGAACTCGACATGGATTCCATGTCGACGATGCGCCCGATGGCGACGCAGGCAGTCTTCCGGCCGCACTTCGACGACTCCGACGGTATGTCGGTGGGCACCGCCGAGACCGAACCCGAGGACTCGACGACGATGACGCGGGCGCTGTCGCCGACCAGGCGGCTCGGCGGCGGGCTGGTGGAGATCCCGCGGGTCCGCGAGATCGACCCGCTTTCGGCGTTGATGACCAATCCCGTCGTGGCCGAGTCGAAACGGTTCTGCTGGAACTGCGGCAAGCCGGTCGGTCGGTCCTCCTCGGACGGCCGGGCGCTGTCGGAGGGTTGGTGCCCGCACTGCGGCAGCGCGTATTCGTTTCTGCCGCAATTGGTTTCCGGCGACATGGTGGCCGACCAGTACGAGATCAAGGGTTGTATCGCGCACGGCGGGCTCGGCTGGGTGTATCTGGCGTTCGACCACAATGTCAACGAGCGCCCGGTGGTCCTCAAGGGCCTCGTGCACTCCGGCGACGCGGAGGCCCAGAAGATCGCGATGGCCGAGCGGCAGTTCCTCGCCGAGGTGACGCACCCGGGGATCGTCAAGATCTACAACTTCGTCGAACACCCCGACCAGCACGGCAACCCCGTCGGCTACATCGTGATGGAGTACGTCGGCGGTAAGTCGCTCAAACAGGCCAGGACCGAGAAGCTGCCGGTGGCCGAGGCCATCGGCTACATGCTCGAGATCCTGCCCGCGCTCGGCTACCTGCACTCGATCGGGCTGGCCTACAACGACCTCAAGCCCGAGAACATCATGATCACCGAGGACCAGCTCAAGCTGATCGACCTCGGCGCGGTATCGCGCATCAACTCGTTCGGATACCTCTACGGCACCCCGGGTTACCAGGCGCCCGAGATAGTGCGCACCGGCCCGACGGTGGCCACCGACATCTACACCGTGGGCCGCACGCTGGCGGCGTTGACGCTGAACCTGCGCACCAGGAGGGGGCGCTTCGTCGACGGGCTGCCGGGCGACGACCCGGTGCTGACGGAGTACGACTCGTTCGCCCGGCTGCTGCGCAGGGCCATCGATCCCGATCCCCGGCGCCGGTTCAGCAGCGCCGAGGAGATGACCGGCCAGTTGCTCGGCGTGCTCCGCGAGGTGGTCGCCCACGACACGGGGACGCCGCGGTCGGGTCTGTCGACGGTTTTCAGCCCGACCCGCTCGACCTTCGGCATCGACCTGCTCGTCGCGCACACCGACGTGTATCTCGACGGGCAGGTGCACTCGGAGAAGCTGACGGCGCAGGAGATCGTCAAGGCGCTGCCGGTGCCGCTCGTCGACCCGACCGACGTCGGCGCGCCGGTGTTGTCCGCGAGCGTGCTGAGCCAGCCCGTTCAGACACTGGACCAACTGCGCGCCGCACGACACGGGTCGCTGGACTCCGAGGGTGTCGACCTGTCGGAGTCGGTCGAGCTTCCGTTGATGGAGGTGCGGGCGCTGCTCGACCTCGGCGACGTCGCGAAAGCCACCCGCAAGCTCGACGACCTGGCAGGCCGGATCGGGTGGAAGGCGTCGAGCCGGGACGCCTCCCGACAGTGGAAGCTGACGTGGTTCCGCGCGGTCGCGGAGCTGCTGACCGCCGACTATGACTCGGCGACAAAGCATTTCACCGAAGTACTGGACACCCTGCCTGGCGAGCTGGCGCCCAAGCTGGCCCTGGCCGCGACCGCCGAGCTGGCGGGCACCGCCGACGAGCGCAAGTTCTACAACACGGTGTGGTGCACCGACAACGGCATCATCTCCGCGGGTTTCGGCCTGGCGCGAGCACAGTCGGCCGGCGGCGACCGCGACGCGGCCGTCAAGACGCTCGATCAGGTCCCGGCCACGTCAAGGCATTTCACGACCGCGCGGCTGACAAGCGCCGTCACCCTGCTGTCCGGCCGGTCGATGACCGAGATCACCGAGCAGCACATCCGCGACGCCGCCCGCCGCGTCGAGGCGCTGCCCGACACCGAACCGCGGGTGCTGCAGATCCGCGCGCTGGTGCTCGGCACCGCGATGGACTGGCTGGCCGACAACACCGCGAGCACCAACCACATCCTCGGTTTCCCCTTCACCGAACACGGGCTGCAACTCGGCGTGGAGGCCTCGTTGCGCGGGCTCGCCAGGGTCGCGCCGACTCAGGCGCACCGCTATGCGCTGGTCGACCTGGCCAACAGCGTCCGGCCGACAAGCACCTTCTGACGGTTCAGCGACCCGAATTGGAGTACTCCACTACTCACTGCCGTGCGTTCGCGACGTCAGAAGATCTCCTCACCGACCAATGAGGAGACGCCATGGAAATCCAACTGTCCGTTGCCGAAGGAGTCGCAGAGCGCGTGCCCTTCGATCCGGATCTGACGCGCGACGACGTCGCGCGCATCGTCGAGATGCGACGCGATCACGAGATGCGCCGAAGCGACGAGATCGCTGCGCGCCGTCGCGCTCAGGCCGAGATGGTCGAGGCGGCCAGGCAGCGGATGGCCGAGATCTTCGGGTCGGACGTGGCTTTCCAGATCGAGCAGTTCAAGCGTTCGCTGCGCCATCGCGACGCGGTGCGTCAGATGACCGACGGCCGGGTGGACGCCGCCGAAGCGGCAGCAGCCCGCGCCAAGGAACTTGCCGACCACCTGGGGACTCTCGGCGTGGATCGCACGCAGTTCGACGTGTTCACCGCAGACCTGCGCGACATCTACCGACGTATCCCCGTGCCGGATTTCGGCGGTGCCACCACGGTGGTCAAGCCGCCGGTCAGGGCGCTCGGTCGCCCCAAGGTCACGCACTTCAAACCCCCGTTCGCGGACTACCAGTACGGTGACGGCCCCGGCTTGGTCAGCGGCTTCCGGGTGAACATCGACCATTTGATCGACGATGCCGCCGGACACGTCGGCCACGTCATCACCCTGGAGGACGGCGACGCCTCCGATCTGGATGCCGGATCGATGGAAGGCGACACCCAGCTTTCGTTCCTCTACCGGGTGCCGAGGACGGGGCTGGTCGAGGTGACGATCAACGCCGTGTGCGCAAAAGCCAACCACCATCTTGTGGTCAACGACGAGTGGGGCGTCTCGTGGTCCGCTGTCTCACAGAGGGCATCGTTCATGTCCCACGTCATCCATCCGAATGTGGGTGCGCCGTCGTACAGCTTCCTGTCGACGTTGCAGCATGACAAGGACACCTCGACCTATCGAGACGAGAATCCTTATCTTCCAGGTCAACACGTGCAGAGCAGCCCGATGGTCAGCGACGGTCCGATCCCGGCCGGGGCGAAGGTCGAGATCCGGGCAGGCGTGCACTCGGTCGACGGTGCACTGACCAACGACATGGCGGTGCACAGCCGGTCCACTCAGTCCTGGTTCGTCTACGACGTCGCTGTGCGGATGCTGCCGTGATGACGAAACCACCGCACCGGTGGGGAGGCTCATAGACTCGGCCCGTGGAGAGGTTCAAGCGCTATCTGAGGTTCCAGGGCATGATGTTCGTCTTCGGGATCGTCGGACCGATCTTCCTCATCGGCTATTTCGCGTCGCAGCCCGACCCGTCGCTGAAGTGGATGTACTGGTGGGGCCTGATCATCACGTTCTTCGACATCCTGATCGCGCTCGGCCTGACGAAGGACGCAACCGCGGAAGCACCGCTGAAGAAGGCCGAGGCTGACGATCATCAGTCGTGAATCGACCATCGCTTGACGAGGCGGCGCGATCAGTTCTCGACGACACCCAGGCAGGCCCGCGCGATCGCCAGCTCTTCATCGGTGGGAACGACAAGCACCGTCACCCGCGACCCGTCGGCCGAAATCCGTCGTGCGGCCCTGTCCGAGTTCTCGTTGCGGTCGTCGTCGATCTCGATGCCAAGCGAGGCGAGCCCGGCGAGGGCGTCGCGGCGGACCGCGGCGTCGTTCTCGCCGACGCCGGCGGTGAAGGTGATGACGTCGGTGTCGCCGAGCACCGCCAGATAGGCCCCGATGTACTTGCGCAGCCGGTGAATGTAGACGTCATAGGCCAATTGCGCTGCCTCGTCGCCGGATTCGATGCGTTCGTGCAGGGTTCGGAAGTCCTTCTCGCCGCCGACGCCGTACACACCGGAGTCGTCGTTGAGCATGTCGTCGACCTCCTCGACGCCCATGCCCGCGGTGCGCGACAGGTAGGAGAAGATGCCCGGGTCGACGTCGCCGGAGCGGGTGCCCATCACGAGCCCCTCCAACGGCGTCAGACCCATTGACGTGTCGACCGGTTTCCCCGCGGCGATCGCCGAGGCGGATGCGCCGTTTCCCAGGTGCAACACGATCTGGTTGAGCGACTCCAGCGGGGTGTCGAGATGGTCGGCGACCTGTTCGCTGACGTACTGGTGGGAGGTGCCGTGGAATCCGTAGCGGCGAACTCCCCACCGCTGGGCGATATCACGGTTGATCGCATACGTCGACGCCGCCTTCGGCAGGTCGTGGAAGAACGCCGTGTCGAACACCGCGACGTGCGGCAGATGCGGCAGTTCCCGGCGAGCCACCTTGATACCTTGCACGGCAGGCGGATTGTGCAGTTCTGCAAGCGGTTCCAACTCGCCCAGTCGTTCGACCACGTCGTCGTCGATCAACGTAGGGCGGTAGAGATCGGGCCCGCCGTGCACGACGCGGTGGCCCACCGCCACCAGGCCGAGGCCGTCCAGCGGCTGCCCGGATTCGGTCAGCTGCGCGAACGCCGCCTGCAGTGCCGCGCCGTGATCGGCGACGGGTCCGTCGCCAATTCGCTCCACGATGCCGTCGGCCACCATGGTCGCCGAATCCGGCTCGACCACAGCGTATTTCAGCGACGACGAGCCGGAGTTGACCACGAGCACTCTGGGTGAATTCACCATTACTTGTCCTGAGCCTGAATCGCCGTGATCGCCACGGTGTTGACGATGTCCTCGACCAGCGCCCCGCGCGACAGATCGTTGACCGGCTTGTTCAAACCCTGCAGCACCGGTCCGATGGCGATGGCGCCCGCGCTGCGCTGTACGGCCTTGTAGGTGTTGTTGCCGGTGTTGAGGTCGGGAAAGATCAGCACCGTGGCCCTGCCCGCGACCTTCGAGTCGGGCATCTTGCTCGCTGCGGTGGCCGGGTCGACGGCCGCATCGTATTGTATCGGTCCGTCCACCAACAGTTCGGGCTCCCGCTGCCGTACCAGTTCTGTTGCCGCCCTTACCTTGTCGACATCGGCTCCGGTGCCTGAGGTGCCCGTCGAGTAGGAGAGCATGGCCACCCGCGGCTCGATGCCGAACTGGGCGGCGGTGTGGGCCGAGGAAATCGCGATGTCGGCCAGTTGCTCCGACGACGGGTCCGGCACGATCGCGCAGTCACCGTAGGCGAGCACCCTGTCGGGGAGACACATCAGGAAGATGCTCGACACGGTGGTGATCCCAGGAAGCGTCCTGATGATCTCGAACGCGGGCCGCACGGTGTGCGCCGTGGTGTGCGTCGCGCCGGACACCATGCCGTCGACCATGTCGTTGTACACCAGCATCGTGCCGAAATACGAGACGTCGCGCACGATCTCGCGCGCCTGCTCGACGGTGACGCCCTTGTGCTTGCGGAGTTCGGCGTACTGCTCGGCGAACCGGCCGCACAGCTCGCTCGTGCGCGGGTCGAGCACCGTGACAGCGGACAGGTCGACGCCGAGTTCGGCGCAGCGGGCGCGGATCTGTGCCTCGTCGCCGAGGATCGTGAGGTCGGCGACGTTGCGCTTAATCAGCCGCCCCGCAGCCTTGAGGATGCGGTCGTCCTCCCCCTCGGGCAGCACGATGCGTCGTCGATCCTCGCGCGCCCGGTCGAGCAGCTGATAGGTGAACATCTGCGGGGTGACCACCGTCGGGATCGGGATGGACAGCTGCGCAAGCAGATCCGCTATGTCGACGTGGGTGTCCATCAGCTCGATCGCGGTGTCGATCTTGCGGTGCGACGATGCGGTGACCCGGCCCCTGGTGGCGGCCACCCTGCTCGCGGTCTCGAACGTGCCGTACTCGGTGGCGATGATCGGCAATCGCTGGTTGAGCCCCGCGACCAGCTTGTCGACCGCCGGGTGCAGTGCGAGCCCGCCGTTGAGGATGATGCACGACAGCGACGGAAAACATTCCGCCGCATTCGCACTGACGACCGCGAGCAGGACGTCGGAGCGGTCGCCGGGGGTGATCACCGCGACCCCCTCGGTGAGCCGTTCCAACACGTGTTCGGCGGTCATGCCCGCAACGAGCACGTCGAGCGCCTCGCGCTCGAGCAGCTGCTGATCTCCGCTCACCAGCGTGCCGCTGACGGCGCGTTGCAGCTCGTCGACGGCCGGGGCGGCGAGAAGCGGTTCCTCCGGTATCACATACGACTTCGGCTCGACACCGGTCAGCGCGTCGGCGACGGCGGCCACCTGCCCGCGATCACACCTGTTGGCCACCACGGCCGCGGTGTGCGCATGTTCTCCCGATATCTCGACCAGGCACAGCTCGACTACCTGGGCGACCTCGGCGGGCGTGCGGTCCTTGGCCTTGACCACGAGCACGACCGGCGCGCCGAGGTTCGCCGCGATGCGCGCGTTGGTGTCGAGCTCACTGGGTGTGGTGACGTCGGTGTAGTCGCTCCCGACGATCACCACGGCGTCGCAACGGTCGGCGACGTCGTGGTAGCGGTCGACGATGTCGGCGATCGCGGCGTCCGCATCGTCGTGCAACTGCTGGTAACTCACGCCGATGCACTGCTCGTACGGCAGCCCCGCGGTGGTGTGGCCGATCAGCAGATCGAGGATGTAGTCGCGGTCCTCACCCTGTCTGGCGATCGGCCGGAACACGCCGACCCGTGCGACAGTAGCCGCCAGCCGGTGCATGATGCCGAGCGCGATCGTCGACTTGCCGGTATCGCCCTCCGGCGAAGCGATGTAGATCGCGCTGGGCACGCCGCCAACGTATCAGCTAAAGCCTGCGCAGCCGGGGCTCCAGATCCTTGGCGAAGAGCTCGAGGAAGCGGCGCTGGTCATGCCTGGGGTCGTGGAACACCAGGTGGTTGAGGCCCCACTTCACATACTGTCCCACCATCTCGACGGCCTCGTCGGGATCCGAGGCCACGATCCAGCGCTTGGCGACCTGTTCGATGGGCAGCTCGTCGGCGGCCTTCTCCATCTCCATCGGGTCGTTGATGCTGTGCTTCTGCTCTGCGGTCAACGACAACGGCGCCCAGAACCGGGTGTTCTCCAGCGCGAGCTCCGGGTCCGGGTCGTAGGAGATCTTGATCTCGATCATCCGGTCGACGTCGTCGGGGTTGCGGCCTGCGGCCTCGGCGCCTTCCTTGACGGCGGGGATGAGCTTGTCCTTGTAGAGCTCCTCGCCCTTGCCCGACGTGCAGATGAAACCGTCGCCCGCGCGCCCCGCGTACTTGGCGACCTGCGGCCCGCCCGCCGCGATGTAGATGGGGATACCGCCGTCGGGGACGTCGTAGATCGAGGCACCCTTGGTCTTGTAGTAGTCGCCGTCGAAGTCGACGCGGTCGCCGAGCCACAGCTCGCGCATCAGCCGCACCGACTCGCGCAGCCGCGCATACCGCTCCTTGAACTCCGGCCAATCGCCCTCGTATCCGGTCGCGATCTCGTTGAGGGCCTCACCGGTGCCCACGCCAAGGAAGATGCGGCCGGGGTACAGACAGCCCATCGTGGCGAACGCCTGCGCGATGACGGCGGGGTTGTAGCGGAACGTGGGGGTCAGCACCGAGGTACCGAGGACCAGTTTCTCGGTGCGTTCACCGACGGCGGTCATCCACGCCAACGAGAACGGTGCGTGGCCGCCTTCGTGACGCCACGGCTGGAAGTGGTCGCTGACCGTCGCGCTGTCCATTCCGTGCGCTTCGGCCGCGACCGCGATCTCGACGAGTTCACGCGGTGCGAACTGCTCCGCTGACGCCTTGTATCCAAGTTTCAAGTCCACGTATTAGTTTCTACTCCACTGCCTAGACTCACGGGATGGCAGCGGCGCTAACCGCGATCACCGACCGCGTGCATTTCGCGCACACCGACCTGGTCAACTGGACGATCGTCGTCGACGACACCGGCGTCCTCCTCATCGACACGGGCTTCCCCGGCGACCGCGACGACGTGCTCGCAACCATTCGCGAACTCGGTTTCGGCGTGGCCGATCTGCGCGCGATCCTTCTGACCCACGCCCACATCGACCACTTCGGCTCAGCGATATGGTTCGCTAAAAACCTTGGCACACCGGTGTATTGCCACGCTGATGAGGTCGGCCACAGCAAGCGCGAACACCTCGAGCAGGCCTCGCCGCTCGACGTCGCCGCGCATGCGTGGCGACCGCGCTGGCTGAAGTGGTCGGTGGCGATCAGCCGCAGGGGCGCCTTCACCCATGACGGGATCCCCACCACGCAGGCGCTGACCGACGATGTCGCCGCGGGGTTGCCCGGCGCGCCGACCGCCGTCCCGACACCCGGCCACACGAGCGGGCACTGCTCGTTCCTCGTCGACGGCGTGCTGGTCAGCGGCGACGCCCTGGTGACGGGGCATCCGGTGGCCACCCGCACCGGTCCGCAGTTGCTGCACAAGGTGTTCAACCACGACCAGGACGGTTGCGTGCGCAGCCTCGCCGCGCTGGCCGTGCTGGAGTCCGAGGTGCTCGTGCCAGGGCACGGGCCGGTGTGGCGCGGACCCATCCGCGAGGCCAGCGCACTGGCGACGCCGCGCTAGGCGAGGGCTTCGTAGCCGAGCAGGAAGACAGCGGTCAGGCAGAGCCCACAGCACAGCACGAACGTCGGCATCAGGATCTTGTCGTCCAGATCGGCGTCGTCAGAACTCTCGCGCCGACGGCCAAGCGCCGACCGCAACCCCAGGCCTGCGGCAAGCGTCAGCGCCGCGGCGGCCAAGAGAAGCCAGCCGATGGTCGTCTGCGAAATGTCCACCCCACCACACCCCCGCCGCCGTTTTGCGGCAGCTGCCGCTCACCCTATAGGCAAAGGTGGTCACGCAGGGTATGCCCAGCATATTCGGTGCGGAACGCACCACGCTCCTGCAGCAGCGGCACGACCCGGTCGACGAACTCGTCGAGGCCGTGCGGGGTCAGATGCGGCACCAGGATGAACCCGTCACAGGCGTCGGCCTGGACGTGGGTGTCGATCTCGTCGGCCACCTGTTCTGGGGTGCCGACGAACTGCTGGCGGCTGGTCACCGCGATCATCAGCTCGCGGATGGTGAGGTTGTCGGCCTCCGCGCGTTCGCGCCAACTCGCCGCCACGGCCTTCGGATCACCGTGCCGCACCCGGCCCTGGGTGATGGTGGGATCATCGGCGGGCTCGACATCGGGCAGCGGCCCGTCGGGGTCGTAGCCGGACAGGTCGCGCTGCCACACCTGCTCGAGCAGCGCGATGGCCGTCTGCGGGCTGACCTGCTGACGGCGGATGTGGCTGGCCCTCTCGGCCGCCTCCGCCCGGGTGTCACCCAGCACGAACGTCGCGGCCGGAAAGACCTTGAGCTGGTCGGGATTCCGCCCGTAGGACACCGCCTGGCGTTTGACGTCGGTGTAGTAGGCCTGGCCCGCCTCCAGCGTGGAGTGCAATGTGAACGCCGCGTCGGCGTACTGCGCCAGAAACGCGCGACCCGCTGCGGAGTCACCGGCCTGCAACAGCACCGGATGGCCCTGCGGCGCACGGGGAAGCGTGCCCATCCCCCGCACATGGAACTGCGGTCCGCGGTGTTCGACGACCCGCACCAGGGCGGGATCGACGTAGACGCCGCTGTTCTCGTCTGCGACAACGGCGTCGGGCGCCCAGCTGTCCCAGAACTCGCGGGCCACGATGACGAACTCCTCGGCCCGCTGGTAGCGGTCGGAGTGAGCGAGGAATCCGCCGCGGCGGAAGTTCGCGCCGGTGAACGCGTCCGATGAGGTGACGATGTTCCAGCCCGCGCGACCGTCGGACAGATGGTCGAGGGTGGCGAACTGCCTTGCCACTTCGAACGGTTCGTTGAACGTGGTGTTGATGGTGCCCGTCAACCCGAGGTAGTCGGTGACGGCCGCCAGCGCGGCCAGGACGGTGAAGGTGTCGGGCCTGCCGACGACGTCGAGGTCGTGGATGCGGCCGCGGTGTTCGCGCAGTCGCAATCCCTCGGCAAGGAAGAAGAAGTCGAACAGACCACGCTCGGCGGTGCGCGCCATGTGGACGAACGAATCGAACTCGATCTGGCTGCCCGACTCCGGGGCCGACCACACCGTCGTGTTGTTCACCCCGGGAAAGTGGGCGGCCAGGTGAATGGGTTTGCGGTGCTTGCCTTCTCGGACCGACGTCATCTACAACCCCCAGCGCTTTGCCAGCAGCTCGTGTGAGCGCAGGCGGTCGGCGTGCCGATGGGTGACCGAGGTGACGACCAGCTCGTCGGCACCGGTGACCCGCTGCAGCGTTTCCAGCTTCTCGGCGACGGTGTCGGGGTCGCCGACGAATTGTGTCGCGGTGCGGTCTCTGACGACGGCGAGTTGGTCTTCGTTGAGCGGCTGGGCGGTTTCCGGGTCGGGGTACGGCACGGCGCCGCCGCCCCTGCGGACCGAGTACACCCAGTGTCCGTAGGTGGAGGCGAGATGGGTTGCGGTCTCGGTGTCGTCGGCGACCACCACGTCGGCCGACACCACCAGGTAAGGCTCCGACAGCGCGCGAGACGGTGTGAACGCCGCGCGGTAGGCCTCGACGGCTTCGAGGGCGGTGGCGGGTGTGATGTGGTAGCTGGCCACGAACGGCAGCCCGCGCGCGCCCGCCACCTGTGCGCTTTGGCCCTTGCTGCTGCCGAACACCCATGGCGTCAAGCCTGTTCGCTCCCCGGGGACGGCGTGCACGTCGTAACCACCGGCGCGGTAGCGACCGTCGAGCATCGCGAGGATGTCGTCGATCTGGTCGTCGAAGTCGGGGGTGACCGCTTCCGGCTGCTGCAGCAGGGCCATCTGCGCGCGCAGCTGATCGGTGATGATCGTCCTGACGTCGAACGGCGGCGGCACGATCACCCCGCCGATAGTGCGCCATTCCGTCGGCAGCTCGCGTTTGGGTCTGGGCTTGGCCCCGTGGTCGCGTGCGGCCTCGCGTCGTCGCTGGCCTGATCGGCCGACGCCGAAGTCGATGCGGCCGGGGAAGAACGCGTCGAGCGTCGCGAAGCTCTCGACGGCCGCGACGGCCGTCGTATGGCCCAGCTGGACGGCTGCCGCCCCGACCCGGATCCGCTCGGTCGCCGCGGCGATCCTGCCGATCACCAGCGCCGGCTGGGAGGTGGCGACGGCGACGAAATGGTGCTCGGCCATCCAGTAGCGCTTGTAGCCCCACTCTTCGGCATGTTGGGCGAGGTCGACGGTGTTGCGCAGCGCGGTCGCGGCGTCGCTGCCCTCGCTGATCGGCGACAGGTCGAGTATCGACAGCGGCACGGTCATGTCGGCTCCACAGCGGTGTAGCGGTTTTCGGCGACCGGCAGGCCGAGCCGCTGCCGCAGGTGTTCGCCGTCCCGGTAGGCGGTCCGGAACAGGCCCGCAGCTTGTAGCAGCGGCACCACGTCGTCGACGATCGCCGGCAGGTCGGTGCCGTTGACCGCGGGCCGCAGGCGGAATCCGTCCAGGCCGAGCCGCCGCCAGTGCGCGAGGCGGTCGACCAGTTCGGCGGGGGTGCCGTCGAAGACGAGTGCATCGGAGCGGGTGTCGACCGTTGAGTTGAACGTGACGTAGATGTCGGCGTAGATCTTGAGATCGGCACCGCCTGCCTGCCTGACCTCATCGAGGATGGTGCGGACCGACGCGTCGTCGTGCGGGGTGATGAAGACCAGATCCGCACTGCGCGCGGCGAATTCGTACACCGGCCGCTGGTGGGCGAGCGCGGCGACGACGGGTTGGCCCTGCGGCGGCCGCGGGGTGATCGAGGGCCCCTTGACCGAGAAGTACCTGCCGACGAAGTCGATGTAGTGCAGCTTGTCCCGGTCGATGAAGCGGCCGGTCGCGCCGTCGCGGATCTCGGCGTCGTCCTCCCAGCTGTCCCATAGTCGACGCGCCACCTCGACGGCATCGGACGCCTCGTCGAACAGGTCGACACCGGTCACGTCCCGCCGCCCGAACAACTCCGCCTCGTGCGGCGAGCCGCTGACCCTGACCTGCCAGCCGGCCCGGCCGTGGGAGATGAAGTCAAGGGTGGCAATGGCTTTGGAGATGTGGAAGGGCTCGGAGTGAGTGACGCCTGCAACCGGGATGAGACCGATGTGTTCGGTGACCGGGGCAACCCTCGACGCCACCAGCACCGCATCCGGTCTGCCTGCCAGCCAGCGGGGTTCGATGCCGGGACGACGCCGCCGCTGTGGGCTGAGCCCGTCGTCGAACGTGACGAAGTCCAGCCGCCCGCGTTCGGCGGTGGCGGCGAGACCGGACCAATAGCGGCCGCTGGTGACCGGTTCGGCCGCTGCCTTCGACTGCCGCCACGCCTCGGGATGCCAGCCGTAGCCGTCGAGGGCGACCGCCAGGTGCAGATGATCGGTCATGGCGCCAGCGCCTTGAGGAACGCCAGGGGGTAGACCTCGCCCTCGGCGGGCAGCGGTTCGTCGAGGCGCACGTAACCCGTGGACAGATACAACCTCTCGGCCTCCGGCTGCTTGTCGCCGGTCGTGAGGTAGATGCGGCGGTAGCCGCGCGAAGCGATCTCGGCTTCGAGTTCGGCGAGCAGCGCCCTGGCGTAGCCCCGCCTGCGAAACCGGCTGTCGGTCCAGATGCGCTTGAGCTCTGCGGTGTCGGCGTCGAACCGCCGGAACGCTCCGCCGGTGACCGGCAGGCCTTCGCGAAGTCCGATCAGCAGCGCGCCGCCCGGGGCGGCGAACTCTTCGGCCGGATACGTGCGCAGCCACGCGGCGACCCGCTCCACCGGCGCGCGGTAGCGCCCCGCGTACTCCAGCGCCAATTCGGCCAGCAGCGGCTCGGCCAGCGGGTCACCCTGGCCGACCGCTGTGAAGCGGAGTTCGTTGACGGCGTGCGCGGACATCACTTAACTGTCTAACGCACCGGGCAAATGCGCATTCCTCGACCGTGATTCGCGTCAGGATGAATCAAAGTTCCCGCAGGTCGACTTCGCGGCAGATTCACCGCTTCAGGCCCTGTCAAACCACGAATTCAGGTGCTAGCTTCACGCTCCTCAACGACAACTGGACGCACGGTCGTGCGCCCCGGACATAGGTGGGGATATGAAGGGGATCGTCGTTTCGGCCGGTCTCGTCGGTGCCGTGGTCGCCGCGTTGGGTCTCGCGAGCGCGGGCGTCGCATCCGCGGACACGTCGGCCGCGCCGAACGTGGTCGGCATGACGTACGGGGACGCGGTATCAAAGATCGAGGACGGCGGCGGCACCGCCAAGATCACGGTGACCGTGGGCGACCGGCAGGACTCGATGGGCGACTGCCTGGTCACCAACGCCACAAAGGCGCCGTTCGTGGAGGACTCCGACGGCGAGTTCAGCCACGTCGACAACGCGGTGCTGCTGGCCCTCAACTGCAACCGGGGCGGCGCGACGGCCACGACGCCAGGCGCCTCGCTGGGCAGCCCGGACGGTCGCGCGTTCCAGGCGAAGGCGGAGAAGGCCGCCGAAGCACAGAAGGAAGGGGCGGACAAGCAGAACCCATAGGGCGGGTCACCGGGTCGGCGTTCGACTGCTCTGGCTCTGCTCCAGCTGTTCGCGCACGCTCTGTGCCAGGCGCGCCAAGTCAGGGTGGTTGTGCCAGTAGGTGACTTCGCCGTAGGACGTCACGACGCCACCCCGTTCGGGTCAGGCAGGCTGATCATCGCGGATCTCCCCTCGTCGTCGGATGTGGACAATCGTCGATCGTCGGGGGGTCCTCCGGTAATCGCGCAGAAGCCAGATTTGTCGCGCCCGAGGACAGATACAGCTGTCCGCGGGGCAAGTATCGGCATCGCCGCCGAAGGAAACGGCCGCCTTGTTTCAGAAACACGGCGGCGGGAGGAACCCTTGTTCATCACGAGGCTCCTCGATCGACTCTGACTGGCGACCCCCTCGACACTCGACGGGATACCCGCTTCACGTATTGGGACACACCCTTTCCCGCCAAACTTGACACCTGTAAAGTTTGGTCCCATGGACAAGATCTCCGGCAGGACCGTCGCGATCACCGGCGCCGCGCGCGGCATCGGGTTCGCCACCGCAAAGGCGCTGCTTACCCGCGGTGCGCGGGTGGTCATCGGTGACCGCGACGTGGCGTTTCAGGAATCCGCCGTCGCCGACCTGACCAGGCTCGGCCCGGTGTCGGGCTACCCACTCGACGTCACCGACCGGGAGTCGTTCGCCACGTTCCTGGACAAGGCGCGCACCGACGGCGGCGGACACATCGACGTGCTGATCAACAACGCAGGCGTGATGCCGATCGGCCCCTTCCTCGACCAGTCGGAGCAGTCGATCCGGTCGTCGATCGAGGTGAATCTCTACGGCGTGATCACCGGATGCCAGCTGGCGCTGCCCGACATGATCGCCCGCAGGCGGGGCCACATCATCAACATCGCCTCGTTGTCGGGTCTCATCCCGGTCCCCGGCCAAGTGGTCTACGTGGGCGCCAAGTTCGGTGTGGTCGGGCTCTCCGCCGCGCTTGCCGACGAGGTCGCCCCGCACGGCGTCGACGTCTCGGTCATCATGCCGCCGTTCACCAACACCGAACTGATCTCGGGAACGGCCTCCGGCGGAGCCATCAAACCCGTCGAGCCGGAGGATATCGCGGCCGCGGTGATCAAGACGTTGCAGAAACCGAAAACCCATGTCTCCGTGCCGACCCCGCTGCGGTTCACCGCAGCGGCCGCGCAGATGCTCGGTCCGCGCGGGCGCCGGTGGCTGAACCGGAAGCTCGGTCTCGACAGCGTGTTTTTGAACTTCGACCGCGACAAGCGGCAGAGCTACGAGCAGCGCGCGCAGGCGGCCCAGGGTGTCGTGGAGGGCCCGGACAAGGGCTAGCCGGGAGCTTTCATTCGGAGTCGAACGTCGGCAACGGGTCCCCGCGTCGGTACGCCTCGATGACGTCGAGATGATCGAAAAGCTCGTCGAGGTCGAACTGGTGGTCGGCGTCGGTACCGACGAATAAGACGTGCGCGATCTCGCCGCCCTCGGCTTCGACGAGCGCGACCACCGTGGCGCTGGTGACCTCGTCCGGATCGTCGGCCTCGGCGAAAGACGGCGGCCAGTACCAGACGACACCGACGTCGTCGGCACCGTCGGTGTCGAACACCCACCCGCGTTCGGTCAACCGCGCATCGAACACCTCGAGATCTGCCACCACTTCATCGAGGCGCTCGTCGACCTCGTCGAGCACCGAGTCGGGAATCCAGTTCGCGTCGCGCTTGGCCCGCCGCTTGCTGCGCCGCGCCTTCTTGGCGTCGGCGTTCTTGCTCCTCGCGTGCGCGGGCGACTTCTTCGACACTCAGCCCAGAGCCCGGTCCAGATCGTTGATCAGATCCTCGGTGCCCTCCAGCCCAACAGAAATCCTGACCACCCCGTCACCGAGCCCGATCGCCGCACGCCCCTCCGGCCCCATGGCGCGATGGGTCGTGGTGGCCGGATGGGTGATCAGCGACTTCGCGTCGCCGAGGTTGTTGCTGATGTCGACGATGCTCAGCTTGTCGAGCACCTCGAACGCGCGCTGCTTGGTGCCGCCCTTCAACTCGAAGGTGATAACCGTTCCGCCGCCGGTCATTTGGCGCTTGGCGAGGTCGTACTGCGGATGTGACTCCAGGAACGGATACCGCACCCAGCTCACCGCGGGATGGTTCTCGAGGAACTGGGCGATGCGCATCGCGGAGTCGTTGCTGTACTGCACCCGCACCGCCAGCGTCTCCAGGCCCTTCAACAACACCCACGCGTTGAACGGGCTGAGCGCGGGCCCGGTGTGGCGCATCAGCTTCTGCACCGGTTCGTCGATGTAGGTCTTGTCGCCGAGGATCGCGCCGCCGAGCACCCGCCCCTGGCCGTCGATGTGCTTGGTGCCCGAATACACCACCACGTCGACGCCCAGCGGGAAGCCCTGTTGCAGGATCGGCGTGGCGAAGACGTTGTCCAACACCACTTTCGCGCCGGCGCCGTGCGCCATCTCCGACACCGCCGCGATGTCGACCAGCGACTGCATCGGGTTCGACGGGGTTTCGAAGAACACCGCCTGCGTCGGTTTCGACAGCGCTTCTTCCCACTGCGACAGATCGTCGCCGTCGACGAACACCGTCTCCACGCCCCACCGCGGCAGAATCTCGCTGCAGACGACGAAGCAGGAACCGAAGAGGCTGCGGGAAGCGACCAACCGGTCGCCCGCACCCAGCAGTGCACCGAGCGAGGTGAACACCGCGGCCATCCCCGTCGCCGTCGCGAACGCCGCAGGCGCGCCTTCGATCAGGCGCAGCCTCTCCTCGAACATGGAGATCGTCGGGTTGCCGTATCGCGAGTAGACGTAGCGGTCGATCTCGCCGGTGAACGCCTTCTCCGCCTCGGCCGCGCTGGCGTACACGTAGCCGGACGTCGGGAAGATGGCCTCGGCGGTCTCCTCGAAGCCCGACCGCAACAGACCCCCGCGGACGCCGATCGTCGCCTGGCTGACGCCCTCGGGCAATTCGGCGGGAATCCGCACCGACGGGACGTCGCCTTCTCGCTCGCTCATGACTGCTTCCACGGCAGGCCGACGGCTTTCCAGCCGGTACGACCACGATGCTTGTTCTCGTCGAGATTGCCCTCGAATCCGTCCAGCACGTTGTACGACGGCGCGATGCCTGCTTCGGTTGCGGCCTCCGCGGCGCCGATCGACCGGTTCCCGGAGCGGCACAGAAACACCACCGGCCGATCTCCCGGCTCGATGCCCGCGGCGACGAGGTCGTCGACGAAGCCCTCGTTTCGGCTGCCGTCGGTCCGGTTCCACTCGATGTAGACGACCTCGCGGCCGAGTTCCGTCAGATCGGGCACGCCGACGAAGCGCCATTCCGCGTCGGTGCGGCAGTCCACGAGCACAGCCTTGGGATCATCATTGAGAATCTTCCAGGCCTCTTCAGGCGTGATGTCTCCCGCGTAACTCACGGTCGCGAGTGTCCCACACCTAACTGGGGCCGGTCGAACAGACCTTCCACGCTGCGCCCTCGCGTATGAACGTCATCGGAACAGGCTTTTTGTCGTCCGGCGCCTTGTCGAAGTGATAGGTGACGGTCGCCGTCGCCCGGTCTCCGTCGATCTGCACGTCGGTGACGTCGTCGACGAACCGGGCACCGTGTTTGGCCGCCGAATCACGTTGACGCGCAATGATGTCTGCTTCCGACCCGCGTTGGTGCGTGCACGTGTAGGAGGTGAAATCGGCGTAGTTCTCGCGCTGCAGCGCGTCGTTCTGGCCGACGGCGGCCAGCCCGACCTGCTGATCCTGCGGCGTCGTGTCGCCTTGGAAAACGCTGAACAACCAGATTGCGATCACGACGACGACAATGATTGCCAGCGCGCCGAGGAACGGGGCCATCGTCGGCCGCACCGCCGGCTCGTCGGCCTCGTCTTCTGCCGCCACGGTCACCAGAGCTTGCGCAGCACGCCGGTCACCCGGCGCACCCGGTCCCTGGCCGTCGTCACGTCCGGGGCAGTCGCCAGCGCGAGGCCGAGCCGACGCCGGGGTTCTGTCTCGTCGGCGCGGTTGAACAGGCGGGCATCGCTCTCCGCGACCGCCAGCGCATCGGCCAGCACCGCGTTGACGTTCTCCGGTGAGATGTCGACCGGCGCGGACTCGGCGACCGCGTACGTCACCTCTGCGGCGCCGGGGGAGATCATGATCGTGTCCACATGCAGTCCGAGGATCGCTCGCGCATGCAACTCGAACTCCGAAAGGCGTTGCGACCGAAGCGTCACCAGCCCACTGTCGTGCGGGCGCACCCGAACGTCGGAGAAGTACACCTCGTCGCCGCGGACGAGCAGTTCGACTCCGAACACGCCGCGACCGCCCAGCGCGTTGACGATGCGCGCGGCGATCGACTTCGCGGCATCGAGGGCGGGCGCCGACAGCTGCTGGGGCTGCCAAGCCTCCACCACGTCGCCGTCGCCCTCGCGGTGCCCGATCGGCTCGCAGAAATGCAGCGCAGGGCCGGTCGGACCGGTGGTCCGCACGGTGATCAGCGTGATCTCGAAGTCGACCTCCACGACCGTCTCGGCGAGGACCCGGTTGTGCGGGACGCGACCTGCGGCGACCGCCCGCTGCCAGGCGGGCTCGATGTCATCGGCGCGCAGCAGCACCGACTGGCCCTCGCCCGGCACCCCTGCCACCGGTTTGACGACCAGCGGGAACCCCGCGTGCGCGGCCACCGCGCTCAGCTCGTCGACCGAGCCGGCGAACCAGAACGGCGCGGTCGGCAGGCCGAGTTCATCGGCGGCCAGCCTGCGCATACCCTCGCGATCTTGGGTCATCCGCACGCTGCGGGGGGTCGGAAACACCTCGAGGCCGCGTTCGGCGGCGGCGACGAGCGCGTCGACGGCGATGACACCCGACTCGGCGACCACGTAGAGCGGGTTGGCGCGTTCGATGATGGCGGTGAGCGCCTCGGCGTCGTTCATCTTGACCACCGCCGCCCGATCGGCGACACCGTGGGCGGGGGCGTTTGCGTACCTGTCCACCGCGATCACCTCGCGGCCCAACCGCTGAAACGCGAGCGTCAGTTCGCGGCTGAGCTCGCCCGAGCCGAGCAGCATGACGGCCTTCGGTTCGTCGCGCTGAAGCGTCGGCTCGCTGTCTGTCGAGTCTTCGTCAGGCGTGTCCTCGGGCTGCGGGGACGGGTTGGTTTCACTCATCGACTGTCAAGCCTGCCAGATGTTCAGACGAGCCGGACGTCGATGTAGCACCATCGCCAGTCCTCCCCCGGCTCCACCGACCGCATCACGGGGTGACCGGTCTGCCGGAAGTGTTCGCTGGCGTGCTGATGCGGGCTCGAGTCGCAGCAGCCGACATGACCGCACGTCAGGCACATCCGCAGATGCGCCCACGTGTTCTCGCCGAGATCCGCGCAGTGCTGGCAGTGTCCAGGAGTAAGCGGCTCCAATTGCGGGGATGCAGCCGAGAGATGCGGGCATGTCGTCGACGACGCTGCGACGTCCGCGTGGCGTCCGCGCGATCTCTTCAGCATGCTGACCAAGGATAGGAGGTGTCCGGGGTGCAAGGCTCTCTGCTGGCTGTGCTGGTGGTTTCGGTGCTGATCACCGCGTTGGCCCGGCGCTATGACGTGTCCGCGCCGCTGGCTCTCGTGGTCGCGGGGCTGGCGGTCAGCGCTCTGCCCGGCTTCAAGGACATCGCGCTCGATCCCGAACTGGTGCTCTACGTGCTCCTGCCGCCGCTGCTGTGGTCAGCAGGCATGGAGAGTAGCTACGTCAGGCTCAGGAAGAATCTGCGCCCCATCGGGCTGCTTGCCGTCGGGCTCCCGCTCGCGACGACGGTCGCGGTCGGTTACGTGGCCTATCGCACGGTGCCCGAGCTGACCCTCGCCGCGGGCCTGACCCTCGGGGCGATCGTCGCGCCTCCTGACGCGGTCTCCTCGACCGCGGTCGGGCGGCGACTCGGCCTTCCGCGCCGCATCATGACGCTGCTCGGCGGTGAGAGCCTGCTCAACGACGCCACCGCGCTCACCGCCTACCGGGTCGCGCTCACCGCGGCCGTCGGCGCCGCCGCGACGTTCACCGGCGGGCTGGTCACCTTCGCGCTGGCGGCGGGCGGCGGCATCGTGATCGGGGTGGCGCTGGGGTCGGTGATCGCATTCATCCGGGCTCGGCTCGACGATCCGCTCGTGGAGAGTGCCGTCGGTCTGATCGCCCCGTTCGTCATCTATCTGACCGCCGAGCAGGCGCACGGCTCCGGTGTGCTGGCGGTCGTGGTCGCCGCGCTCATCCTCGGTCAGCGTTTCACCCACGCCGGTTACGAGACCCGGCTGCAGGACGTCGCGGTGTGGAAGGCGCTGCAGCTGATCCTCGAGTCGTTCGCGTTCCTGATGATCGGGTTGCAGCTGCCCGGTGTCATCGAGGAGATCCGCGGCATGCCGTTCGCCACGATGGCCTCCTACTCGAGCGCCGTGTTGGCGACGATGATCGCAGTGCGAATCGTGTGGCTGTACGCGTTCGCATATCTGCCGAGGCTGGTGTGGCCGGGCCTCCGACACCGCGAGGCCGCCCCCACGCCCGCGCAGGTCTTCATCGTTGCGTGGGCGGGCATGCGCGGCGTGGTCTCGCTGGCCGCGGCATTCGCAGTTCCGCTGACGACCCTGTCGGGTGCGCCGTTCCCGGGGCGCGAGCAGATCGTGTTCCTCACGTTCGTCGTCGTCATCGGCACCCTGCTGCTGCACGGCCTGACGCTGCCGTGGCTGATCCGGCGCCTCGGCGTGCAGGGCGATGACGCACGCACCGACGCGATCGCAGCGGCGGCAGCACACGAGAGGGCGGCCAACGCGGCTGCCGAACGGCTCGATGAATTGCTCGGGCACTCCGACACGTCCGAGACGGAGCGGGCCGCAGAAGTGTTGCGCGCGTGGAATGCTCGGCGACGCAACTCCGCGTGGGAGCGGCTCGGCCGCAATGCCGAGGAGATCGGCGAAAGCCCGACCGCGGCGTTCCGCCGGCTTCGACTGGAGATGTTGGCCGCCGAGCGGGCGGCGTTCATCGCCGAACGCGACAGCGGACACATCGACGACGAGGTGTTGCGATCGCTGCTTCACGGGCTGGATCTCGAGGAGGCGACGCTCAACCGGATATAGCGTCTCTTCCCACCGTGGCCGTGCCAGTCGATCAGGTCACGAACCGTCGAACTCGGCGCGAAAGGCCTGCATCGCGTCGATGACCGCGGTGAACGTCCGGTGCGCGGCGGCCAGGTCGCCGTCGGAGAGATCGGCCATCGCGCGTCGATTGTGTTCGGCGAGCGGCATGAAGAACTTGCGCGCGACGGTCATCCCGTCGTCGGCGACCCGCAGGATCACCTTGCGGCGGTCGGCCGGATCGGATTCACGGCGGAAGTGCCCGGACGCGATCATCCGCTCGACGAGGTAGGTGATGGCCGCACCCGACATCCCCATCCGGCTGCGCAGGTCGCCCGCGGTCAGCGGCGTCCCGACCGTCTCAGCGACCATGACGTGGAGCAACGCGCGAAAGTCGTTGGCGCTCACGTCATGTCGGCTGGCAAAGTGCCTTCCGATCTCGTCGGACTCGGCGGTCATCGCCCGCACGTCGGCCGCGATCTGCAACTCCAGCGCGGTACGGTCGGTCGTTGCCACCCCATCAGCATAGCGGCAACAGTTAAGTTGCTTAATAATTCAGTTTCTGAAATATTGGTTGGTATGTCCGGTCGATTCTCCTGGGTGCTGGCGCTCGCCGTGTTGATCGTGTCCGGTGCGCTGATGGCGCTGGCGGGCAGCGACGACTCCGCCAGCCAGTCCCCGGTCCCGGTGCCGACCACCGCCGAGTCCACGCGCGCGAGCGAGGTACAGGCGACGATGCCCGGCGGCGACCAGGTGCCGGCCATCCTGGTGTTCAGCCGCGTCGACGGGGGTGCGCTGACCCCTGCCGATGTGAGTGCGATCAAGCAGCAGCCCGCCATCGTCTCCGAGGACGGCAAAGCTGCGGTGGCCACGGTTCCGTTGGACGCGGGACTCTCCGGATTCGCGCTCACCGACGCCGTGACGGAACTGCGCGCATCGGCTCGCGCCGATCTGCCCGAAGACCTCGAAGTCGAGGTGACCGGCGGCCCGGCATTCGGCGCCGACATCGCCGACTCGTTCTCGGGGGCCAACATCACGTTGCTCGCGGTGACCGCGTTCGTGGTGGCGCTGCTGCTCATCGTCACCTACCGGTCGCCGGTGCTGTGGCTCGTCCCGCTGGCGGTGATCGGCTTCGCCGACCGGGTCGCCGCGGTCGTCGGAACCGGCGTCGCGCAGGCGTTCGACCTGGCGCCTGACGGGTCCACGGCCGGCATCACCAGTGTGCTGGTGTTCGGCGCGGGCACCAACTATGCACTTCTGCTGATCTCTCGCTACCGAGAAGAACTGGGCCGCAGGGAAAACCACCGCGATGCGCTGAAAGTGGCTGTGCGTCAAGCCGGACCCGCGATCCTGGCCAGCAACGCCACCGTCGTCCTCGCGCTGTTGACCCTCGTGCTCGCCTCGTCACCGAGCACCCGCAGCCTCGGAGTGCAGGCAGCGGCCGGGCTCGTCGTCGCCGCGGTGTTCGTGCTGCTCGTGCTTCCGCCCTTTCTCGCACTGTTCGGCAGGCGGTTGTTCTGGCCGTTCGTGCCCAAGGTCGGCGCGAAAGCCCTCACCGACAGCGGTATCTGGCACCGGATCGCCGACGCGGTGGCCCGCCGACCCGCCCGCGTGACGACGGTGGCGATCACCGGGCTGCTGCTGCTCTGTCTCGGGCTGACCAGCACACCCATCGGGTTGTCGCAGACCGAACAGTTCCGGGTGCAGGCGGAGTCGGTGAGCGGATACGACACGCTGGCCGCGCACTTCCCCAGCGGCTTGACCAATCCGACCCGCGTCATCGCGGCAACCGCACGAGCCCCCGAGGTCGAACAGGCGATCACCTCGACCCCCGGTGTCGTGTCGGCGAACCCGGCCGGTGCCTCCCCCGACGGCCTCAGCCAATGGTCGGTGGTGCTCAACGCCGAGCCTGCATCTGAAGATGCCTTCGAAACCGTTGACGCCCTTCGCACTTCGGTCCACGCCGCCGATCCCGACGCGCTCGTCGGCGGTCCGGACGCACAGGCCCGCGACGCGAGCGCGGCGGCCGCACGAGACCGCCTGGTCATCATCCCGGCCATCCTGGCAGTGGTGCTGGCCGTGCTCTACGTTCTGCTGCGGTCGGCGCTGGCTCCGTTGGTCCTGGTCGCTGTGACGGTGTTGAGCGCGCTCGCGGCGCTCGGACTCGGCGGCTGGGCCAGCGTGCACGTCTTCGGTTTTCCCGCGCTGGACAACACCGCTCCGCTGTTCTCGTTCCTGTTCCTCGTCGCGCTCGGCGTCGACTACACGATCTTCCTCGTCACCAGGGCCCGCGAAGAAACGCCCGAGCACGGCACCCGCCAGGGAATCATCCGGGCCGTCTCGGCGACCGGCGCGGTCATCACCAGCGCGGGCATCGTGCTCGCCGCGGTGTTCTGCGTGCTGGGCGTGCTGCCGCTGATCGTGCTCACCCAGGTCGGCATCATCGTCGGTCTCGGAATCCTGCTGGACACCTTCGTCGTGCGGACCGTGATCATCCCCGCGCTGTTCACGCTGATCGGCCCACGAATCTGGTGGCCTGCGCTGCGCGCGACCGACTGAGCCCACGACCGCCGTTCGCTTTTCGCGAACATCTGCACCTGTCTACCGCGAGTAGCGTCGAATCATGGCTGACACCGATGCCGCGCCCCGCGAAGCCGCCGAACTGCCCCCGCTGCACATGCGCCGCGACTCGTTCAGCCCTGTTGCGGCCCTCGGCGAGATCCGCGAGGGCGACGGCGTGCGCGCTGTCACCAACGCCTTCGGCATGCAGGTGTATCTGGTCACCAGGCACGAGGACGTCAAGGCCGTGCTGGCCGACCACGAGCGGTTCTCCAACGAGCGCCCGCCCGGCTTCGCATTCCAAGGCATGCCGCAGCCGACGGCCGAGGAGCAGGCCGCGGCGCGGGCGGGAAATCTGCTCGGGCTCGACCCACCCGAACACGCGCGGCTTCGGCGCATGCTCACCCCGGAGTTCACCATCAGGCGGATGAAGCGCCTCGAGCCACGCATCGCAGAGATCGTCGACGCCCAGCTTGATGCGATGGAAAGGTCAGGTGCTCCAACGGATCTGGTCGAACAGTTCGCGTTGCCGATTCCGTCGCTGGTGATCTGCGAGCTGCTCGGAGTGCCGTATGACGACCGCGACGACTTCCAGCGGCGCAGCGCACGCCAGCTCGACTTCTCCATTCCGATACCCCAACGCGTTGCACTGCAGCGGGAGGCGCGCGCGTACATGACGACGCTGGTCGCCCGTGCGCGCAGGCAGCCGGGCGAGGACATCCTCGGCATGCTGATCCGCGAGCACGGCGACGAGCTCACCGACGACGAACTGGTCGGCATCGCGGGGCTGCTGCTGCTCGCGGGACACGAGACGACGTCGAACATGCTCGGGCTCGCCACGCTGGCGTTGCTCCGCCACCCGGACCAGCTTGCCGTCGTGCGCGACGACCCAGCGGCCATCGGGCCCGCCATCGAGGAACTGCTGCGCTGGCTGTCGATCGTGCAGACCGCGATCCCGCGAATCACCACCACCGATGTGGAGATCGCGGGCGTGCCGATCCCGGCGGGCATGCTCGTCTTTCCGTCGTTGCCGTCGGGCAACCGCGACCCCGATTTCGTCGACTCGCCGGATGTGCTCGACGTCACCAGGGGGGCACCGGGTCACCTGGCGTTCGGCCACGGCGTACATCACTGCCTCGGCGCGCCGTTGGCGCGAATGGAGATGCGGATCGCGCTTCCGGCTCTGCTGCGCCGGTTCCCGAATCTGGCTCTGGCGGAGGACTTCTCCGACGTAGAGTTCAGGACCTGGAATTTCATCTACGGCCTGAAGTCACTGGAGGTGAGCTGGTGAGAGTACGCGCCGATCGTGACGTCTGCATCCAAGCCGGTAACTGTGTGATGGTGGCCGACAACCTGTTCGACCAGGACGACGACGGCATCGTGGTGGTACTGGTCGACGAGATCCCCGACGGCGAGGAAGGCAAGGCGCGCGAAGCCGTCCAGCTCTGCCCGTCGCAGGCGTTGACGATCGTCGACTAGTTCTCGCGGTCGAGATCGATCACGCCCGCGCGCACCAGCAGCAGCACGCTGACCACCATCACCCAGATCGGGAACGCCAGCGTCAACCACATGGTGATGTCGCTGGCGAGGATGAGGCCAAGCGCCACAAGGTAAGTGACGATCACCAGCCAGCGCGGCATCAGGCCGGTGCGCAGCCAGATCGTCGCCAGCGAGATCATGAACACCGCACCCATCCGCAGTGCGTACGTCTTCGACACCGCGAGCAGCACCATCTGCCCGAACGTCGCCACCTCGGTGTGCGCGGGTGAGTCGACGACGTGGTTGCTGATCGCCTCCAGGCCGGCGCCGACGCCGACCGACACGAACATCATCGCCAGGAACAGCAACCCGCTGCCGATGAACACCGTCGCGAAGAACTTGTCCTCGAACCCACCGAAGCCGTCGCGGACCACCCCGATGAACCAGAGGAACGCGATGCCGGCGAACGGCATCAGCACCGCGGCGACCTTGATGTTGGTGCTGCCCGCGACCAGCCACTGCGAGCCTGGCTGGGCACCCTCCGGGAGCGCGAGGCGGATGAGCACCAGCACCGTGCCGAACAGAATCGCGAACAACACCCCTGCCACCGCGGCCGCGCGCGGCGTCGTGAGCGGGTGTGGCCGCGGTGTCGTCACGGCTGCCCGGCCAGCAGCCGGATCATCAGCCCATTCGCCTCGGCGAGCAGGTTGTGATCGGGATCGCGCAGTTCGGCGTTGACGAATGCCTTGCGCCCCTCGGTCTCGCGGACCCAGCCGCGCACCGTGAGCGGGGTGTCGATCGGCGTCACCTTGCGGTAGTCGACATGAAGGAAACCGGTACGGCTGATCGGCCTGCCGGACGCGTGGATCACCATGCCGAACATCGAGTCGAACATCAGCGGCAGCACACCGCCGTGGACGGCGTAATTGCCGCCGACGTGGTAGCGGCTGAACTGCACCGTCAACTCCACACCGTCCGGCTCGAACTTCGTCACCCGGTACGGCGGCATCAGCAGGCTGCCCGACCCGGGCAGCGACGGCACCCGGTTGGCCGGTCCGACCCCCTCGGGCGCCTCGAACGGTCCCAGCAGTTTGACCAGAGCTTCGGCGTGATCGGCGGCCTCCTCCCAGGTATCGCCGTCGGGGTCGGCGCTGACGGCGAGGTCCTGCGCGCGCCGCATCGCCGCAAGGAACCGGCCGAACCCCGGACCGGGTTCGGCGGCTTGGAAATTGGGGAACCCGCCGTGCTTGTCGTACTCCGGGTCGACGAGCCTGGGGTCGTCCGCCGACGTCACCGGGCCGCCAGGATGTCACGCCGCACGATCGTCTGGTCGCGCCCGGGTCCCACACCGATACACGAGACGTGAGCGCCGGCAAGCTCTTCGAGCCGAAGCACGTAGTCGCGGGCCCTGGCGGGCAGATCGTCGAACTCGCGCGCCCCCGAGATGTCCTCCCACCAGCCCGGCATCTCTTCGTAGATCGGCTCTGCGAGGCCGATCTCGCTCTGGGTCATCGGCATGTCGTCGGTGCGCTTGCCGTTCACTGTGTAGCCGACGCAGATCGGCACCGTCTCCAGGCTGGAGAGCACATCGAGCTTGGTCAGGAAGTAGTCGGTGATGCCGTTGACCCGCGTCGCATAGCGGGCGATCACCGCGTCGAACCAACCGCAGCGGCGGCGTCTGCCGGTCGTCACCCCGAACTCGCCGCCGGTCTTGGACAGGTACTCGCCCATCTCGTCGAACAGCTCGGTC
>JAEZKH010000238.1 GCA_023415515.1 Actinomycetes bacterium | reverse complement strand
GCGCACCCGCCCCCACGTCATGCAACGCATCGGCACCTCCCTCGCCGAGGGCGACGATTCACTCCCCCAACACCACTAAAATCCGCTGGCCCTCAACCCGACCCGGTCGACTCGTGTCCTTGCTGGTGATCGCCGTCCCAGGTCGCGGCGGTGACGCCCAGCTGTTTCAGCCGAAACTTCTCCACCTTCTGCGTGGGAGTCTTCGGTAGGCGGTCGAGGATCTCGATGTAGCGGGGGACCATGAAACGTGCTGCGTTCTCACAGCAGTATCGGTAGAGCTCTTCCGGAGTGAGGCCGACGCCCGCTTTGAGCACCACGCACACCTTGACGTCTTCCTCGGTGAACTCGCTGGGAACACCGATCGCCGCGGCCTCCGATACCGCGGGGTGGGTCTCGATGAGTTGCTCAAGTTCAAATGCCGAAATGTTCTCGCCGCGCCGGCGTATCGAATCTGACGACCTCCCATGGAAAGTCAAGTAGCCGTCGGCGTCAACGCTGCCCAGGTCCCCGGTGTGCACCCAGCCTTCGGCATCGATGGTGCGTGCGGTCGCCTCGGCCATGCCGTGATACCGGGTCATCGTCAACCCCGCTTCGCGGCCGCGCACCAGGATCTCGCCAACCGCGCCCGGCCGTGGCTCGCCGTGGGCCTTGTCTGTGTCGATGCGTATCTCGAACTGGTCGATGACCCGCCCGCACGATCCCTGGCGCTGTGGCCCGCCGACGGGATCGTATACCGGCACACCGGCGTCGGTCAGCCCGTAGACCTGATATAGCGGAAATCCGAAGCGATCCTCGAATTGCTTCTGCCAGTCCGGCATCGGGACTCCCCAAGCCAAACGCACTCGGTGGCATCGGTCGAGCGGAGAGGGATCGCGCTTCCACAGCAGCGTCAAAGTGGCGCCCATGAAGTTGAACACCGAAGCGTCGAAGGCACGAACCTCGTCCCAGAACCGCGATGCGCTGAAGCGGGTGCCGATCGCCGCGGTGGCGCCGACAGCCAGCGCGGCCACCACGGTCAGAGTCGCGGCGTCGATGTGGTAGAGCGGAAACGGGCAGTACAGAACATCATCGCTGCCGAGTCCCAATCGCTCGGCATGAATTTGACCTTGCCGCGCCAGATACCGGTGCGAGAGCACGCACGCCTTGGAGGGGCCCGTTGTTCCGGAGGTGAACAACATCGTGGCGTCGTCCAGGTCGTTGCCGATATGTGCGTCACCTGCGCTCTCGGAGGCACTCATCAAGTCGCGAAGATCGTGTACCGGACACCCGACCGTCGTCGGCTCAGTTGCGGCGATCCCGTGCAGGACAACGGCGGTCGGCCCGGACTGTTCGACGATCTCGGCGATCTGTCCGAACAGGTCCGCGTCGGCGATCACGAAGCGCGGAGTCACCACCTGGAGTGCTTGCGCCATCAGATCGCCGGTGAGGCCGGGGTTGATCGGAACGTGCACCGCCCCAACACGCGCCAGCGCGAACCACACCACGACCTGTTCCAGTCTGTTCCGCATGACGAGCGCCACCGGTGTGCCCGCACGAACCCCGATGCCGAGCAGCGCTTCAGCGAGTCGGCCGACGGTCGCGTGCATCTGCTCGTAGGTGAACTCCCCGTCAGACGTGCGCAGAAAAACGGCGTGGGGATGACTGTGGGATCGCTCCGCCAACATCGCGGTGATGTTGCCGCGCCCACTCACCTCTCGGCGTGCGGTCGAGCGCGGAGCCGTCATCGTCCTGGTGCGGCATGCACGTCGAAGCCGAACAGCACAGCAGCGTTGTCGTGAAACAGCGCCGCCAAGGTGGCATCACCGAGTCCCGATTCGCGCCATTCTCTGACGGCTCGGCCCGGTTGCATCGTCGGCCAGTCGCTGCCGTACAGAATCTGATCGCGCAGCAGGTTGGACATCATCGAGAACGTCGCGTCCCAGCCGCTGCCGGGTTTGGCCACGTACTTGGGAGCCAATCCCCCGAATTCGAGATAGACGGTCGGGTGGCGGCGCGCCACCGCGGCGAATTCGGTTGCCCAGGGCCAGCCGCCGTGCGCGGCGATGATCCTCAAATCAGGGAAATCGCAGGCCACCTGGTCAAGCATCTCAGCACGCTCATGGCGCATCGGATGTAGACGCGAGTAGTTGATGCCGGTGTGCACAGCGACGAGTAATCCGAGTTCCTCGGCACGCGCATACATCGGGTAGAGCGTGCGAGCGTCGATGTCCAGCCCGAAGAAGGCCGGCTGCAGGCTCAGCCCGAGCATGCCGGCGTCGGCGATGCGGCCCGCCTGCCTTGCGATCCGGCCGGGTGTCCCGGTCACATCCACTGCCCCCACACCGCGGAAGGTGTCCGGATATTCGGCGAGCACCTTGGCCAACGCCGCGTTGAGCGCGTCGCAGTCCTCCCCGCCTTCGGACTCAGCGTGCATGACGGCTGCGTCGATCCTGTGTTCACGCATCACCGACAACAAGACGTCCATCGTGCCCGCGTTCATTTTGTTTCGCAGGTCGAGAACCTTGTCGTACTGCTCGGTTTGACGGGATGGCGCCGTATAGCGGGCATCTGGCCGCAAGTCCTGAGGCAGTCGGACGCGGGCGTCGATGATGGTCACGCCGACGCCTCCGCAGATGCCTTCTCGTGGCCAGGGTTCCCCGGCCGCGGTTCGATGTCGAGCTTGATGGGTTCAGGAAGGTGGCCGAACTCGGTCACCCTCGTGGGGTCGGCCCCGATCATGCGAATGCCGAATTCGACGAACCTCCGTTGGACCTCCTCGACGCCGAGTCGTCCGTCAGGCCGGTACCAATGCGCGACGCCGTTGCACATCTCCAGAATCGCCAGTCGCGCCAGTCGCACGTCGGTGAGTTGGAAGGCGCCGGTTCGCACACCGCGTTCCAGCACCGAGGAGAACATCGACTCATAGTCATCGCGCAATGCCACAAGGACTTCGAAGTTCTGCGCCGACAGCGAGCGCATCTCCTGATCGGTGACGCGAGCCGTCAACGGGTTCAGTGCCGAGATCCCGACGTGGGATGCGATCAGAGCGATGAGTTGAAGAGTCGGATCCGACGACTCGGCGACGGCGCCGCGGCCACCCCGCAGCAGTTCGTCAAGGCATGTCCGCATGATGGCGGCCAGCAGCGCTTCTTTGCCACCGCCGATGTGGTGATACAGCGTGGCGGAATTGATCCCGGCGGCCCCGCCCAGCTCGCGGATACCCGTTGCGGCGAAACCCTTCTGCGCGAACAACGCCACTGCTGCACGCTGCACATCCCGCTTCTGCGTTCGCATCGCTCCCCATCGATCGATTGAGTCGAGATAACCACGCTCAGGCCAGGACTGTCAACGTAATCACCTTTCAGCACACCTAATTACGGCATTCCGGTTGACAGGCATCTATCAGCCTCATACGTTGTTTTCACTCAATCGATCGATTGATATCTGGCGAAGGAAATGACGGTGCCCGACTCGGACCTGTTCTTCGACATCCAGGGCAGCCTTGTGCCTTCCGTGTCTCTTGACTCCGCACACACCGCGCTCCTCGTCGTCGACATGCAGTACCACGACGCCCACCCTGACGGTGCATTCAATGTCGCGATGGAAAAACTCCAGCCGGGATCGATGACCTATTTCAATCAGCGCACCGAAGGCACGACCGTGCCTGCGATCAAGAAACTGCTCGCCGCCGCCCGCGAGTACGGCATCAGGGTCATATACCTCACGCTCGGTTCGCTCTACTCCGATTACCGGGACATGGACGCTCGCCAACGGCAGTGGATCACGACGCTCGAAGATCGCAGCGGGATTGCCAAGATCTTCTGCTCCGACAATCCCGATCATCGTATCCGCGAGGAGCTGGCACCGCTGCCCGGCGAGATCATCGTGCCCAAGACGACTTTCGGCGCCTTCAATGGCAGCAACCTGCAGGCGGTTCTCACCGAACACAACATCGCGAGTCTGATCGTGGTCGGAGTCTCCACGAATTGCTGTGTCGAGGGCACGATCCGAGATGCGGCAGAGCGAGGCTACGGGTGCGTCGTGATCAGTGAAGCCACAGCCGATTACGACGAGTACGCACACGAGGCCTCGCTCCGGGCGCTGGCGTTCAATCACTGCCGCGTCGTGGAGAAAGTGGACACCGTCATATCCGCCATCGCAGGTGGCGAACAACTGTGAAGTCAAGCGTGGGTGCGGCGCTGCCGTACTGGCGCAACGAAGGCAACTTTCGGAGTTGAGGAAGGGTTTGGTGGGTTATGCCGGATGCCGATGAGGTCGATGCCGTGGAGGGTGGGTTGGGCGTGTCTGCTCCCGACCAGGTGGGCGCTGAGCGCAGCCTGCGGCGTGGAGCGATCAACTGGCGGCAGGTGGCGATCCTGTCGGTCGCCGGCTGCGGACCGGCATCGGTCATCGCGCTGAACCTGCAGTTCATGGGACAGTTCGCCGGGGCCGCCCTGGTATTGGCGTTCGTACTGGTATGGCCAGGAATCCTGTTGCTGGTCAACACCTTCGCCGAATTCTCCAAGAAATTGCCCACCTCAGGCGGGCTCTACACCTGGAACTCCAAAGCCTGGGGCCCCAACGTCGGCTTCGTCTACGGCTGGATGTTCATCGGCGCCTACCTGGTGTTCTCAGCCGCCGGCTTCGCCGTCTTCGGCGGCTGGGTCGAAGAATGGCTACACACACAATTCGACCTCTCCGTGCCGTGGTGGATCTTCACCTTCCTGGCACTGGCCTACGTGAGCACCCTGGCCTACCTGGGCATCACCCAGTCACTGCACGCCGCACTGGGCCTGCTGGCCTTCGAAATCGTGGTCCTGCTGGTCCTGGCGGTGTGGATCTTCCTCACCGGCCCACAAACCGGCGGCGGCTTCGGCATCACCCCATTTCAAGCCTCATCAGCAGGAGCACTGGCCCTCGGCGGCGTCGGACTGGCCATGACCTACGGCGTGCTCTCCCACGTCGGCATCGAAGAAGGCGCCACCCTGGGCATGGAAGTCAAAGAGCCCAAACGACAAATCCCCCGCGGCCTATGGGTCGCCGCAATCGTCGTACCCGCCTTCTACATCTTCGTCTCCTACGCCATGGTCTACGGCTACGGCATCGACAAAATGACCGAATTCGGCCAGGACCCCGCCCCCCTACAAACCATCGCCAGCTCCTACTGGGGCGAATTCGGCCTGGCCATCGTCGTACTGGCCACCCTCAGCAGCATCCTGGCCTTCAGCCAAACCGCATTCCTCGCCGGCGCCCGCGTGCTCTACACACTCGGCCGCGAAGGCGTCCTGCCCCACGCACTGGGCAAAGTATCCCCACGCCAGACACCCGGCATCGGAATCGCGGTAATGGCAGTCATATCAATGGCACTGGGCGTACCCCTGGCCTTCCTCGTCGGCCCATTCAACGTATGGGGCTACTTCGGCTTCCTCATCTCCATCGCCTTCCTGGTGTCCTACATCTTCACCAACTTCGGCCTGATCCGATACATGCGCCGCATCGGCGAATTCAAATGGTTCCGCCACGGCGTGCTGGGCCTCATCGGCTCCATCGTGTTCCTCTACCCCCTCTACAAAACCGTCTGGCCCCTCCAAACCGGCATCTACGGCGCACTACCCTTCGTCTTCCTCGCCTGGATCATCATCGGCATCGCCCTACTCGCCTACACCCTGCGCACCCGCCCCCACGTCATGCAACGCATCGGCACCTCCCTCGCCGAGGGCGACGATTCACTCCCCCAACACCACTAAAATCCGCAAACGGTGACCACCACACACACAGCAGACGGCAGGCCACGGGCGCGGGCGCTGGGCATCGCCCCGCCCGGCGAACCCGGTCCGCTCAACGCCATCACCGACGTCGCGGGCGTCGAGGTCGGCGTGACCACGCTGATCGACGGCGACGGGCCGCTTGTGGTGGGCAAGGGACCGGTCCGCACGGGCGTCACGGCGATCCTGCCGCGCGGACGCGCGGGTGTCGGGCAGCCGTGCGTGGCGGGGTGGTACTCGCTCAACGGCAACGGCGAAATGACCGGCACCACCTGGATCGAGGAGGCCGGATCGTTCAACCTGCCTGTGGTGCTGTCGAATACCCACTCGGTCGGCGCGTGCCATACCGGCGTCATCCGTTGGGTCAATCGGATCGATCCACGGCTCGCTCGGCAATGGCTGTTGCCGGTGTGCGCGGAAACCTGGGACGGCTACCTCAACGACATCAACGGCGGACACGTCCGCCCCGAGCATGTCGAAGCCGCGCTGGATGCCGCAACCGCGGGACCCGTCACCGAAGGGTCGGTCGGCGGCGGGACCGGAATGAACTGCTACGAGTACAAAGGCGGCAACGGCACGGCGTCGCGTCTGGTCGGCTACGCCGACGAGACGTTCGTCGTCGCCGCGTTCGTCCAGGCCAACTTCGGATCGCGGGCAGAACTGACCGTCGCAGGCAGGCACGTCGGCCCCGCCCTGCTCGACGACAACCCACTCGACGGCGACTGGTTCGAAGCCGACCTCGGGGTCAAGCCGCCCGCCGGCGCGGGATCGGTCATCGCCATCGTGGCGACCGACGCGCCACTGCTGCCGGGCCAGTGCAAGGCGCTCGCCCGCCGGGTTCCACTCGGCCTGGCCCGAACCGGGACCACCGGTAGCCACTTCTCCGGCGACATCTTCTTGGCCTTCTCGACCGCGGATGCGCCTGGCCTTGCCAGCGCCTTCCCGATCGGCCCTGTGGGCGCCGACGAATACGGCACCATCAGATTCCTTCCATGGGGCCGAATGGACGTCCTGTACACCGCCGTCGTCCAGGCGGTCGAGGAAGCGGTCCTCAACGCGCTGATCGTCAACGACGACATGACCGGACGGGACGGGCACCGGTCACCGCGGTTGCCGCATGATCGTTTGGTGGCACTTCTGGGTAAAGGGAGATAATCAGCAGAACCAAGATGGGCTAACGATCGGAGCGTGGCGTGGTCAGGGCGGAAATGACACGCTCCACCCCGTCCCACGAGCCCATCCGACGCCCGCGCGCGCTGATCGTCGGGCTGAGCATCGTCGTGTTGACCGTGGCCGTGCTGCAGACGGCGGTCGTACCCGTGCTCGGCGTCATCGCCGACCAGCTCAACGCGTCCACGGTCGGGGTCAGCTGGGCCGTCACCGCGAACCTGCTTGCCGCCGCAGCGGCCACGCCGTTGATCGGCAGGCTCGCCGATCTGCACAGCAAGAAGCGGGTACTGCTGGTCGTGCTCGCCGTCGTGTTCGCGGGTTCGGTGCTGGCGGCCACCACGTCATCGCTGCCGCTGTTGATCGTCGGCCGGATCCTGCAGGCCGCATCGTTTGCGCTCTACCCCGTCGGCGTCGCCATCCTGCGCGAGGAACTCAGCGAGGACCGGATGGTTTCGGCCCTGTCGGTGCTGTCCGGGACGCTCGGGTTCGGCGGCGGCACCGGCCTTGTCGTGGTCGGCCTGCTGGTGGACCACGGCGCCGACTATCACCGCGTCTTCTGGCTCACCACCGCCTTCACCGTCGTCGTCATCGTCATCGTCGTCACGGTCGTGCCCAGCAGGCCGCGCAGCGCCTCGGGATCGATCGACTGGCTCGGCGCCGTCGGGCTGGCCGCGGGGCTGTCGGCGATCCTGCTGGCCATCACCCAGGGCCACACCTGGGGATGGACCTCACCGCGCACGCTGGCCTGCGCGGCGGGCGGAGCCGCTGTCGCCGTCGGCTGGTGGCTGTGGGAACAGCGGGCCCGCCAACCGCTGGTGTCGACGAAGATGCTGAGCCGTCGCCCGATCCTGCTGACCAACCTCGCCACGATCTTCGTCGGCATGGGTCTGTACTTCGCGTTCCTGGGCCTCACCTTGTTCGTCCAGATCCCACCTGAGACAGCGGGATACGGCTTCGGAGCGACGGTGCTCGAGGCCAGCGTGATCTATCTGCTGCCCGGCGCCGTCACCGGTTTCATCGTCGCCTTGGTCAGTGGTCGGTTCATCGACCGGTTCGGCGCCAGACCGGTGCTCGTCGTGGCCGCGGCTGTCGGGATCACCGGATTCGTGTTCATCGCGCTCGCACACACGGCGCCGTGGCAGGTCATCGTCGCCAGCATCCTGGCCAACGCGTACATCAGCCTCGGCTACGGCGCCCTACCCGCGCTGGTGGTCAGTGAGGTCACCGCAGGCGAAACCGGTGTTGCCACCGGCATGAACGCGATCGCCCGCACGATCGGTAGTTCGGTGGCCGCCGCGCTGGTGGCCGTTCTGCTCGGTCGGACCGCGGGCAATGCGAACGTGCCGATGGAAAGCAGCTTCGTCGCGATCTTTCTCGGCGGCGCGGTGACCGGCGGCCTGGCGATGGTGCTCATCGCGCTGTCGCGGATCAAGGCAGGTGGCAACGAAAACGTCGAGGCGCGCTACGAATCCCGTGCCATGAACCACGAGTGGGGGTAGCCGGGACGACCGGCCTGTGAAAGCTAGCGAAGCGCGGCGAGGTTGACGACCGACTTTCGGACCTCCGACTGCAGCACCCTGGCAACGAGCTGACCGATCCGAGTGCTCAGTAGCCCGCCCTTCAACTCGGCGAGCACGCGAAATCGCGATCCGGGTGGGGCGTCACCGACCTCGATCGCCAGGGAGATGCGGACTCCCCCTCGTCCCGCACCTGTCAACTCGATCCGCTCCGGCTCGTCGTAGCGGGTGACCTGCCAATGAATGATGTTGCGGAAGCCCTTGACCTTGATGCAGGACGAGACGCAGGTCCCGACCTCGATGGCGTCGGGGACCTCGCTTCGCCAGCCACCGAAGATCGTCAGCCACTCGTCGAAGCGGTGAAGGTCTGACGCCAGCTTCCACGCCTGCGGCGGAGCGAGGTCGGTGGGCACAGTCACATCAATCTTGGCCATGACGTTCACCTACCCCCGCAGGCCCGATCGTGAAACTAAACTACGGTTCTCCTGACCGGCGCCTGCCCTGCGGCTGGCTCAGCCCAGCCGTCGTTCGGCTGCGGCCAGACCCGCGAAATCTTCAGGTCGACCCCGGCACACGCGAGTGATTCCATTGTAAAAATGTAAATTCGTTGCGGAATCGCTTGCGAAGGACGACGCAATCCGCGATTGTTTACCCGAAAGC
>JAEZKH010000224.1 GCA_023415515.1 Actinomycetes bacterium | reverse complement strand
ACCGGACAAGAACGATCCGGGCATTCCGATCATCCCCACCCCGCAGGTCGTCGCTCCGGAAGCGCCGCAGGCGGCCCCCGAACAACGGGCACCAGCGGAGGCTCCGCGGGCCCCCAAGGAGCCGCCTGCGCCGCAGCAGGTGATCGAAGCGCCGCCGCAGCAGGCGCCCGCGCCGCAGATCCAGGCCCCTGAACCGGCGCCACAGCCGCAAGCACCCGCTCCGCAGGTGCAGGCGCCGCCGCCGCAACCCGAAGCCCCTGCACCGCAGGTCGCGGCGCCGCCGCCGAAGGAGCGGCCGCGAGCAGTAGAGGCGCCGCAGGCCGATCCGCCGAAGGCAGAAGCCCCGGCCCAGCAGCCGAAGGCGGATGCCCCGAAGGCCGATGCGCCGAAGGCCGATGCGCCGAAGGCGGATGCACCGAAGGCCGATGCGCCCACGGCGGATGCGCCGAAGGCCGATGCGCCGAAGGTCGACTCACCCCCGGCAGCGCCGCCCTCGGCTGACGCCCCCAAGGCTGACGCCCCCAAGGCTGACGCGCCGAACGCGGACGCCCCGAAGCCCGACGCGCCGAAGGCCGACGCTCCGAGCGCGGATGCCCCCAAGGCCGACGCTCCGAGCGCGGATCAGCCGGCTCAGCCGGGTGACAAGCAGCCGCCCGCGTCCGACGAATCCAAGACCGATCCGTCGCCGGCCGCCAAGGCTGCGCAGCGGGCGCCGCTGGCCAAGCCGGACACGCTCGAGGCGCCGGCGCAGGACATCGAGCTCGCACGGCAGGCCAAGCCCGTCGAGGTGAAGCCGGAACCGGCGAAGAAGGAAGACGTCAACTTCCTGTCGAGCGCACTCAACATCGACAGCAAGACCAAACTCGGCCCGTTCGAGTCCGAATTCAAAGTGGGATCGGAGTTTTCGATCGGTGACCGCGACCGCGACCACCGCGATCGTGACCATGATTGGGACCGCGACCGCCGCGATCGTGACCATGATTGGGACTGGGACAAGAAGCGCTGGGACAAGAGGGTCCGGCAGTGGGACCGCAGGTGGATCGAGTACGACGACTGGTATCGGCCGGTGTTCTTCAACCCCTACCGTGCCCCGGTGCGGATCGTCTACCTCTACGACCGCGCACCACGGATCGTGTACCTGCCGCCGTTGGGTCGGGTCGTGGTGGACGCTGCCGCGCTGGCCGCCTACAGCTTCACGGCGGTTGTCCTCAACGCTGCAAACGTTGCCGCTGACGTCGCTGTCGGCACCTTCTTCGGCGGCGGCTACATCCCGCCGATAGGTGCGCCGTTCGTACCACCGCCGCCGCTGTTGAACTACAACAACGTCCCGGTGCAGGTCCGCTATTCGAACGCCACCTACGAGCCGTTCCGGGTCAACAACATCGTCGACCTCGGCGACGACGTGCAATACGGGGGCCGAAAGGTGTTGCTCGACGGTGCCACCCCGGCGTGGGGGCAGTGGACCACGTCGCCGACCGGGGAGCGACAGTTCGAGGTGCACCGCACCCAGCAGTACCCGGGTCTCGGGGAACCGCAGGAGGCGCCGCTGCCCGGCGACTACCGGATGCAGTTGGCCTCCGACGAATCCGCGAACCTCGACCGCACGCAGATGTATCTGATCGCGGCGGGAGGCGTGGTCGGCGGTCTCGGCCTCGGCGCTCTTGGGCTCGCCGTCTACCTCGGGCGGCGTCGGCTGAAGGTCTGACGGCGACAGCCGGAGTGCTGGACAGCTGTCCGGCGCTCCGGCTGATCCCGGCCGACGCGCACCCCTGATCTTCTGCGAAGGCGGCATGAGCTGCCTTGTTCCCCTCGGGTCGCATCCGATAAGTTGGACAGCTGTCCAGCTGCGGCCATGAGGAGGCATCAATGGCGATCCGCGTCGCACACATCGGCACCGGCAACGTCGGAAGCATCGCTCTCGGACACCTGATCAACGATCCCCGCTTCGAACTGACCGGTGTCTGGGTCTCCTCGGCGGCGAAGGTCGGCCGGGACGCGGGGGAGTTGGCCGGTCTCGACGCGGCAACGGGCGTTGTGGCGACCAACGATCTGGACGCCCTGCTGGCGACCGGACCCGACTGCGCTGTGTACTGCGCGATGGGCGACAACCGGATTCCCGAGGCCGTCACCGACGTCCTGCGCATCCTGTCTGCAGGCGTCAACGTCGTCGGGACGTCACCCGGCGTGTTCCAGTACCCGTGGGGCGTGATGCCCGACAAGTACATCGCGCCGATGGAACAGGCTGCCCAACAGGGCAATTCGAGCCTCTTCATCTCGGGCGTCGACCCCGGATTCGCCAACGATCTGATCCCCTTCGCCATCGCGAGCACCTGTCAGCGCATCGACCAGGTGCGGTGCATGGAGATCGCCGACTACGCGACCTATGACGGTGCGACCGTGATGTTCGACGTGATGGGTTTCGGCTGGAAGCTCGACGAGACGCCGATGCTGTTGCAACCCGGGGTGCTCGGGATGGCTTGGGGCACAACGATTCGGCAGCTGTCAGCCGGGTTCGGCATCGAGGTCGACGAGATCAAGGACTCGTGTATCCGGATACCGGCGCCGGAGTCGTTCGATGTCGCCGTCGGCCACATTGCCGAGGGCACCCAGGCCGCATTGCGGTTCGAGATCGTCGGCATGGTCAAGGGCAAGCCCGCGATCGTCATCGACCACGTGACACGCCTGCGCGAGGACCTCTGCCCGGAGTGGCCACAGCCCGCCCAGCCCGGCGGCTCGTACAAGGTCGAGATCGTGGGCGAACCGTCCTACACCGTCGACATCTGCCCGACCAGCCGCAAGGGCGATCACAATTACGCTGCGATCGCCGCGGGCGCAGGCAGGGTGGTCAACGCGATCCCCGCGGTGGTCGCCGCGCCGCCGGGAATCAGGACGACCCTCGATTTGCCGCTCATCACCGGCATGGGACTATTCGACGCCAAATAGGCTGCGACACAACACAAAGGAGAACACCGCATGGGACGCGTCGACGGCAAGGTTGCCCTCATCAGCGGCGGCGCGCGAGGCATGGGCGCCGCGCATGCCCGCATGCTCGTCGGCGAAGGCGGCAAGGTCGTGATCGGCGACATCCTCGACGACGAAGGGCGGGCACTGGCGGCCGACATCGGCGACAGCGCCCGCTACGTACACCTCGACGTCACCCAACCCGACCAGTGGCAGGCCGCGGTCGACACCGCCGTCGAAGAGTTCGGCCTACTCAACGTGCTGGTGAACAACGCAGGGATCGTCGCGCTGGGCCCGCTGAAGAAGTTCGACCTCGGCGAATGGCAGAGGGTACTCGACGTCAACCTCACCGGCACCTTCCTCGGCATGCGCGCAGCCGTCCAACCCATGATCGACGCGGGCGGCGGATCGATCATCAACGTCTCGTCGATCGAGGGCCTGCGCGGCGCCCCGTTCGTGCATCCCTACGTGGCATCGAAATGGGCTGTTCGCGGACTGGCCAAATCGGCGGCACTGGAGTTGGCGCCCAAGAACATTCGGGTCAATTCGGTGCATCCGGGCTTCATCAAGACGCCGATGACGGCACACCTGCCCGAGGACATGGTGACCATCCCGATGGGAAGACCCGCCGAGCCCGAGGAAGTCGCGACGTTCATCGTGTTTCTGGCCAGCGACGAGTCGTCATATGCGACCGGCAGCGAGTTCATCATGGACGGCGGGCTGGTCACCGCCGTGCCCAACAAGGCCTAGCGTTTCAGCGGCGGCGCCGCAGCAGCCAGATCAGCGCCGCGACACCGACGATCGCGGCGGCCGCGGCGGGCACGGTGATCCTGGCCCGGCCGTCGTCGATGGTCGCGTGCTGTACGGCGTGGGCTTTGGCGACGACGGTTTCCTTGGTCTCGGCCGCCTTGTCCTTGGTGCGCTGCTTGACGTCGAGCTTGGCCGACAACTCGTGAACCGTTTCGCCGAGTTCCTTGCGGGTCTCCTCGATGTCGGTCCGGATCTCGTCGATCCCTGCGTCGGGCCCGGGTTCCGGGCGGACGGGCTCTGGCTGGCTCATTGACGTGCTTCCTTCACTTCCTGGATGTCGGCCTTGATGCTCTCGACGCTCTCCTGCGACGGGGGAGCGATCTCGGCGGCCTGTTTGCGGCTGAACAACGCCGCAATGCCCGCGACGGCGAACAGGACGACGGCAACTATCACAGCGGCCGCCCAGACCGGCAGCACGAGCGCCAGCGCGGCAACCGCGGCCGCGACCAAGGTCAGGAATCCGACCAGCGCCAACACGCCCGCGACGCTGATCAGCCCGGCACCGATGCCCGCGTGTCTGGCCGACTGCTGCAACTCCTTCTGCGCCAGACGCATCTCGTCGCGCACGAGCCGCGACGTCTGCGCGGACAGTTGGCTCATCAGCTCGCCGATGGAGGCATCGGTCGGCGATTTGGATTCCACACTCATGCGTTTCTGGGTTGCCCGGCATGACGGGCACGAAACACGCTATTCGATCGAGGACTGCTGCTTTTCGACGAGGTCGGCGGCGATCTGGATCAGCGGCGTGTTCGAATCCTGTGACAGCTTGCGCAACAGGTCGAAGGCCTGAATGGCGTTGATGCCGTAGCGCTCCATCAGCATGCCCTTGGCCTGTCCGATGACGTCACGGCTCGCGAGCGCTTTCTTGAACTGTTCGTCACGGCGCGCGGCGTTCCAGGCGACCGAGGAGTGCGCGGCGAACACCAGGCCGATCGCCTTGGTCTCCTCGGTGAACGCGTTTGGAGTTTCGGCGTAGACGTTGAGCGCACCCATCGTCTCTCCCGCGATCCACAGCTGGAAGGCCATCACCGAACGAATCGGCGTCTCGGCCAACGCATCCCGGGCGTAGAGCGGAAACCGCTCGTCGGTCTCCATGTTCGCCAGGTGAATGGTCTTCTCTTCCCACGCCGCGGACAGGCACGGGCCTTGGCGGTGGCGTTGCTGGATCTCATCGAGCAGCACCGGCCACTTGTGCGTCGCGGCCGGGGTGTCGATGTGTTTGCCGTTGTGGGTGACCGTGACGCCTGCGTACTGCGCCCCGGGTATCTCGACCGCCGCGTGCTCGGCCAACTCGGCGATCACGGTGTCGGAGTCCGCGTCGGGTCTGCCGTAAAGGTCCTGCACCAACTGCGCGATGCGCCGATGGGTGGCATCAACTTCCACAGGGTCAGTCACCAGCAATATCCGATCGTCGAGCTTCGTTGGAACAAAGGCTAACGCGGGCGTCAGCCAGATGGCGGTCGGATTGACAACGCCGCAGAAAGCCCTGCTAGAGCGCGCCGAGGTAACGCGAGGTGATCATCTTCTGCAGCAGCGCGGTGACCGGGGCGCCCAACCTGCTCCACCAGGTCGCGTGCCGGGAGAACGCGACGACCTCGGCGTACACCGCGTCGGTGGCCCGGTCGTATCGCACCGCGAACATCTCCTCGCCGGACTCGGGGTGCCCCGGCAGCGTCCCGTAGGCGAATCCGCGGTGGTCGTCCTCGTCGATCACATAGACCACGCGGCAGGGTGCGCGCACCGGGCCGATTCCGACCAGTACCTCCGAGCCGACCTCGGCGATCTCGGTCGTCGCCTCCACCCGCACGCCTGCGCCGCGCAACATGCCCCAGCGCATGACCTTCCCGGCGGCTTCATCGAAGCGGTCGCGTCCCCGGCCGATCACGGCCGACCTGCGGACATGGTGGTAGTCATCGGGCAGTGGGCCGGTCGTCGCCCCGACCTCGCTGTAGGTCAGCGCCAACGGCGCCAGATCGGTCAGCTTCACCCAGCCACCATGTCATCTTTCGGCGTACGGTTTTCGTCGTGACCACTTCAACCGTCGCTCAAGCCGCGGGATCGTTCGACCTCGGCGGGGATCTCCCGGTCAACCGCCTCGGCTTCGGCGCCATGCGCATCACCGGAAAGGGCGTCTGGGGTCCACCCCACGACCGCGATGAATGCATCCGGGTTCTGCGTCGCGCGGTGGACCTCGGCGTCAACTTCATCGACACCGCCAACTCGTACGGGCCCTACGTGTCAGAGCCGCTGATCCGCGAGGCACTCGCGCCGTACCCCGACGGTCTCGTCATCGCCACCAAGGCGGGGCTGTTGCGCGTCGGGCCCGACGCCTGGACACCCCTTGGCTTCCCCGAATACCTGCGCCAGGAAGTCGAACTCAGCCTGAGACATCTGGGCGTCGACCGGATCGACCTGTTCCAGCTGCACCGCATCGACGACAAGTTCCCACTGGAAGACCAGATCGGGGAACTCGCGGCGCTCCAGCAGGAGGGCAAGATCCGCCACATCGGCCTGTCGGAAGTCGACGTCGACCAGTTGGAGGCGGCCCAGAAGATCGCGCCGATCGTGTCGGTGCAGAACATGTACAACCTGACCGCCCGCACGGCCGAACCGGTGCTCGACGCGTGCGAAGCCAAGGGGCTGGGCTTCATTCCGTGGTTCCCGCTGGCCGCCGGACCGCTGGCGGCTCCAGACGGCCCGCTGCAGCGCATCGCGGCGGAACACGGCGCCACCGCGTCCCAGCTGGCACTGGCCTGGCTCCTCAAGCGCTCACCCGTCATGTTGCCGATTCCCGGCACGTCGAAGGTGAGCCACCTCGAGCAGAACGTCGCCGCCGCCGAGATCGAACTCGACGACGACGAATTCGAGACGCTGAGCAAGGCCGGAGCGGAAAGCTAGCGGTGCGGCTGGTATTCACCGGCCACATCGCGGGCGCAGGCACCGCATCGGGCCTGCGGATCGTCGTCGGGGTCTGGGCCGACTCGCCCATGGGCGCGTTCGCCGACGTGATGCTGCAGACCGCCGACGACGAACGCATCCTGTTGGCGCCCGACGAGTCGATCGCAGATTTCGTCGCTACCACCTACCGGTTCGACAGGGTCGAAGTCGGCGAGTTGGCTGCCTGCCTCGGCGCAGATCGTCTCACGGTGACAAGCGAGACCTTCGACGCCAGGATCGACATCGGCGGGCCGGCCCCCGTCGACCGACTTCTTCGTCTCGTGCCGCCTCGGCTGGCGACATCGCCGCGATGGTTGCGCGCGATCGACCCGGTTGCCGCGCGCATGGTGTCAGGGGTGCGCACGTACGGCACGGCGGGCAGTGGCCGCACCGAGTACTACGGCGCGCGACGGTCACGCCGCGTCACCGGAATCGACGGGCACTACCGCAGCGTGCCCTTCGGCGGCCTCGCACCGCTGCAACCTGCAGTGAGTTTCGGGTTCTCGTCGGCGCCCGCATCACCGCAGATCGTCGCGGTGACGACGACGATCGACGTTGCCTCGCCGATGACCCGCAACCCGTGAGCCGCCTGGAGGTCCGGGATGCTCTGTGCTGCCGGCGTCGCCCCTGGTTCGAGGAGTGCTCGGCGACGACACCGGGTAGGCCGCCATCCGCCGACACCAATACGGTGGGCGGGTGGCCACCCACCTCGAATCGCATGCCGGTGGCGGGTTCAACCCGCCGGAACCGACCACGCGCGGCGGACCCGACTATGGGCGGTTCATCGAAGCCGTCCGCGTCCTGCAGGACCACGCCCGCGCGGCCGACGCCCCCGACGAGGTGATCACCCAGGCCGCCGACCTGCTC
>JAEZKH010000211.1 GCA_023415515.1 Actinomycetes bacterium | reverse complement strand
ACGACGACGTCCTTGCCCTGTTCGACCAGGCGCTTGGCCCGTTCGATGGCCAGCTCGGCGGCCTGGGTGTGGTCGGACGGCGGCCGGATCGGTTGGGTCCAGCGTGTTGCCTGGCACCGTCGACAGCGAGATGAGGACGCGGGCCACCCACTCAGAGGCCTCGGCGAGATCGAGGTCGGCATGGATCTCGCCGCGCTCGCGCGCCGCCACGAGGTAGGGCAGCCAGAACTCGGCCAGATCCGGAACAAGCCCTTGCACCCCCGCGCCTGCACATGCCGCGAATTCCTCTGGCTCCTCCATCCGCAGCCGCATCAGCACCGCGCCGGGATCGTCGTAGGCCGCGCGGGCGTTCACCACGGCCGCAGCCATCTGCTCGGCGAGGCCGTCGCAGCGGTCCAGCAGCGCCTGAGCCTCCGACCAGTAGGCCTCGTTGAGGCGCACGATGGCCGTGCCGAGCAGCGACACCTTGTCCGGGAAGTGCCGGTACAACCAGCCGCGGGACACCCGCGCGGTCTCCGCCACCTCCGAAACTGTGGTGGCGCGGATCCCCTTGGCGCGCAGGCAGGTCTCCGCCGCGTCGATCAGCCGATCGCGGACGGTCCTGGCGGCCGTGCTGCTGGTCAACCTGGGTTTCTCCTCGTTATCGGGTCGCGCAGGCGGACGGATCAGGGCATTCTGACTGGCAGGCGGATAGTACCGGCCGGGCCGTAGGTGATAGACAGATTCGCGATTCTGTTCACTCGTGCGGCGACGGGACCGAGCCATGGCGGACACACTCCAGCAACTGTTTCGTGAGCGGTCCCAACAGGACACGGTCGCCGTGAAACACGGCGAGCGCACCTGGACGTGGCGCGAGCACGTCGCCGAGGCCCAACATCAGGCCGCCGCACTCATCGGCATCGCCGATTCCACCCGGCCGCTGCATGTCGGTGTGCTGCTGGCCAACGGGCCTGACATGCTGACCGCGATGGCGGCCGCCGCCCTCGGCGGCTATGTCCTGTGCTGCATCAACAACACCCGGCGGGGAGAGGGCCTGGCCCGCGACATCGCCCTCGTCGACTGCCAGATCCTGATCACCGACGCGGCGCACCGGCATCTGCTCGACGGCCTCGAGCTGGCCGGGGTGCGAGTGTTCGACACCTCCAGCGACGAGTGGGCGGCGGTCATGGCGGGCCGGCCGGGCTTCACGCCGCACCGCGAGGTGGGCCCGGACGATACGTTCGTGATGATCTTCACGTCGGGAACCAGCGGCGACCCGAAAGCCGTGCAGGTCCAGCACATGATGCCCATCTTTGCGGGAAGTTCACTGGCACAACGCTATTCGGTGAACACATCTGACGTCTGCTACGTCTCGATGCCACTGTTTCATTCCAACTCGATCTACGCGGGCTGGGGGGTGGCGGTGGTCACCGGGGCGACCATCGTGCCCGCGGTCTTCTCCGCGTCGCGCTTCCTCGACGACGTGCGACGTTACGGCGTCACGTTCATGAACTACGTGGGCAAGCCGCTCGCTTACATCCTGTCCACGCCCGAGCGACCCGACGACCGTGACAATCCACTTCGCGTCGCATTCGGCAACGAGGCAAGCGACCGCGATATCGCCGAATTCGCCAGGCGTTTCGACTGCACGGTCTGGGACGGGTTCGGGTCGACCGAGAACGCCGTCATCATCACCCGCGAGGACGGCTGCCCGGAAGGCTCTCTCGGCAAAGGCTTTCCGGGCGTCGCGATCTACGATCCGGACACTCTTCGGGAGTGCGAGGTCGCGAAGTTCGACGACAACGGCGACCTGCTCAACCGCGAGGCGGCGGTGGGAGAGTTGGTCAACACCACCGGCGGCGGCCTCTTTCGCGGTTACTACAAGGACGCGGACGCGACCGATCACCGGTTACGGCACGGCATGTACTGGTCGGGCGATCTGGGCTACCGCGACGCCGATGGGTGGATCTACTTCGCCGGCCGGACGGCCGACTGGATGCGGGTCGACGGAGAGAACCTCGCCGCCGCGCCCATCGAACGGGTGCTGATCCGGCTACCGGAGACCAGTCGCGTCGCGGTGTATCCGGTGCCCGACGAAGCCGTGGGCGACCAGGTGATGGCCGCGCTGGTGCTGCACGAGGGTGCCCACCTGACCCCGGAGGCGTTCGGGGAATTCCTGACCGGCCAGGCCGACCTGTCGCCGAAGGCATGGCCGCGATACGTCTGGATCACCGACGACCTGCCGTCGACGGCGACCAACAAGATCCTCAAGCGTGAGCTGGTCTCCTACGGCACCGCCCCACCCGGCGGGCTGCTGTGGAAGCGCGAAGGTCAGCGGTACAAATCGGTCCCGCCCGCCGTGGAATAGCCGACGTCGTCGGCACGTTTATGATGCTGGCGGTTGACCTGGCATAATGGTCCGCTGACCTTCGGTTCCGGTTCACGTCCGAACGCTCCAGGTATGGCGAGGGCGACCCGGCGGCCAACGAATGAAGAGGACACCATGAAATCGGGTATTCACCCTGACTACGTCGAGACCACAGTGCACTGCGGTTGCGGTGCGACGTTCACGACGCGCAGCACCAAGCAGAGCGGACAGATCCACGTCGAGGTCTGCTCGCAGTGCCACCCCTTCTACACCGGCAAGCAGAAGATTCTCGACAGCGGCGGCCGCGTGGCGCGCTTCGAGAAGCGCTACGGCAAGCGCAAGGCCGGCGCCGAAGGCGCCGCTGAAAAGAAATCAGCCGACAAGTAGCTGGCGCAACGACGCTCGTCTTGCCCCTCACGTGCGCAGACAGATTCTGCAGCGTGACGCGCAGGCCGGGCGTCGCTTCGCGTTTGGTGGGTTATCCGGGAAGGAGGCGACATGACGGACACAGCGCCCGCCATCGACGCCATCCTGACCGAGCACGCCGACCTCGAGCGCAGGCTCTCCGATCCTGACCTGCACTCCGACGCCGCCATGGCCCGCAAGGTGGGCAGACGGTTCGCCCAGCTCTCACCGATCGTGGCGACCTATCGCAAACTCGAGACGGCACGAGGCGACCTCGAGGCCGCGCGTGAGCTGGCGGCAGACGACGCCTCTTTCGCCGACGAGGTCGCCGAGCTCACCGCGACCGTCGATGAACTCGACACCCACCTGACCGACCTGCTGGCTCCGCGTGATCCGCACGATGCCGACGACATCGTCCTCGAGGTCAAATCCGGCGAGGGTGGCGAGGAATCCGCGCTGTTCGCCGCGGATCTGGCGCGCATGTACATCCGCTACGCCGAGCGGCACGGCTGGTCTGTGACGATGCTCGACGAGACGACGTCGGATCTCGGCGGCTACAAGGATGCCACGCTGTCGATCAGGAGCAAGGGCGACGCGGCCGACGGGGTCTGGTCGCGGCTGAAGTTCGAGGGCGGCGTGCACCGCGTGCAGCGCGTACCGGTCACCGAATCGCAGGGGCGCGTGCACACGTCGGCCGCCGGTGTACTCGTCTACCCGGAACCCGAAGAGGTCGCGGAGGTGCAGATCGATGAATCCGACCTACGCATCGACGTCTACCGGTCGTCGGGCAAAGGCGGCCAGGGCGTCAACACCACCGACTCGGCCGTGCGTATCACGCACCTGCCCACCGGCATCGTCGTGACCTGTCAGAACGAACGCAGCCAGCTGCAGAACAAGATCCGCGCGATGCAGGTGCTTGCCGCGCGGCTCCAGGCGCTGGCCGAGGAGCAGGCGCAGGCGGACGCGTCGGCGGACCGGGCCAGCCAGATTCGCACCGTCGACCGCAGCGAGCGGATCCGGACGTACAACTTCCCGGAGAACCGCATCGCCGATCACAGGATCAACTTCAAGGCACACAACCTCGACCAGGTTCTCGACGGCGACCTGGACCCGTTGTTCGACGCGCTGGCGGCCGCCGACAAACAATCGCGGCTGCAGCAGGCGTGACCACGATGACCCGGCTGCGGCGCGAGATCGATGCCGCCGCGGCGACGCTCACCGAGGCAGGGGTCGCCTCGCCGCGGGCCGACGCCGAGGAGTTGGCCGCCTATGCGGCAGGCACGACAAGAGGTCGCCTTGCGGTGCTCGGCGAGATCGACGACGATTTCTGCCGCCGCTATGCCGATCTCATCGCCGTCCGTGCGCGTCGAATCCCGTTGCAGCACATCGTCGGTAGCGCAGCGCTCGGACCCGTGACTGTCGCGGTCGGCCCGGGTGTCTTCATTCCCCGCCCGGAGACCGAAGGGCTGCTGGAGTGGGCGGTGACGCAGCCGCTGCCCCCGCAACCGGTGCTCGTCGACCTCTGCACGGGTTCGGCGGCGTTGGCCCTGGCGTTGTCGAAGTTCTGGCCCGACGCGCGCGTCATCGCCGTCGACGACTCCGACGCGGCGCTGGACTACGCCCACCGGAACGTGGCGGACACCGCGGTCGAGCTGGTGCGCGCTGACGTGACCGACAGCGCGTTGATGCCGGAGCTGGCTGGGCAGGTCGACCTCCTGGTCGCAAACCCGCCCTACATTCCCGATGGCATAGTGCTGGAACCCGAGGTGGCGCACCATGATCCGCCCCATGCATTGTTCGGCGGGCCGGACGGGATGGTTGTCATCAACGCGGTCGTCGAGCTGGCGGCGCGCTGGTTGAAGCCCGGCGGCCGATGCGCCATCGAACACGATGACACGACATCGGGAGCCACGATCGACGCGCTCTCAGCGCGCGGCTTCGTGGACGTGGCCGCCAACTACGACCTGGCCGAACGGCCCCGCTTCGTCACGGCGACCCGTGAAAGGGTGGGTGCTCATGTCTGAGTTGTTCGATTGCTCCGAGCCCGACGCTCGCGCCGCAGGCATCGCCTCGGCGGTCAGCGCCGTCAAGAGCGGTCGCCTCGTCGTGCTGCCCACCGACACCGTCTACGGCATCGGAGCAGACGCGTTCGACAGCACTGCGGTCGCCGCGCTGCTGGCGGCGAAGGGTCGCGGCCGCGATATGCCGGTGCCGGTCCTCGTCGGCTCGTGGCACACGATCGAGGGGCTGGTGTACACCGTGCCCGACTCGGCGCGCGAACTCATCCGTGCGTTCTGGCCCGGCGCACTGAGCCTCGTCGTGCAACAGGCGCCGTCGCTGCAGTGGGATCTCGGTGATGCGGCGGGCACGGTGATGCTGCGGATGCCGCTGCACCCTGTCGCGATCGAAGTGCTGCGCGAAGTGGGACCGATGGCGGTTTCCAGCGCGAACATCTCGGGTCAGCCGGCAGCAGTCAGCGCCGAGGACGCCCGCAACCAGCTGGGCGACCTCGTCGCGGTGTACCTCGACGCGGGCCCCTCCGACCGGCAGGCGGCGTCCACGATCCTCGACCTGAGCGGCGCCGACCCCCGCATCCTTCGGCACGGCCCGGTCACTGCGGAGGCGATCGCAGAAGTTCTTGGCGTCGAAGTGGATACGCTGACGGCGACCGCGTAGGCGTCCGCAGCGCCGGGTGCCTCTCAACCTCGTCCAGTACGGTTCATCCAGTGGTGAGCGAAGTGCACGTAGTGGCCGGTGGGCTGCTTGCGCTCTCCGACCGCGGCGCGGGAGTGCCGCTGCGCGAGTTGGCGCTCGTCGGGCTCACCGCGGCGATCATCACCTACTTCGCGACCGGGTGGGTACGCGCGCTGGCCACCAGGGTGGGCGCAGTGGCCTATCCCAGAGAGCGCGACGTCCACCTGCAGCCGACGCCGCGGATGGGCGGCCTCGCGATGTACATCGGAGTGCTGGCCGCAGTGCTGCTGGCTTCTCAGCTGCCCGCACTGACACGTGGCTTCGTCTATTCCTCGGGGCTGCCCGCGACCGTCGTGGCGGGCGGGCTGATCATGGCCATCGGGCTGATCGACGACAAGTGGGGCCTCGACGCGCTCACGAAGTTCGCCGGCCAGATCACCGCGGCGAGCGTGCTCGTCACGATGGGTGTGGCATGGAGCGTGCTGTACATACCGTTCGGCGGAGTCGGCACCATCGTGCTCGACCAGGTCTCGTCGATCCTGCTGACGCTGGCGCTGACGGTCGCGATCGTCAACGCGATGAACTTCGTCGACGGCCTCGATGGACTCGCCGCGGGGCTGGGGCTGATCACCGCCTCGGCGATCACCATCTTCTCCATCGGATTGCTGCGTGATCACGGCGGCGATGTGCTGTTCTATCCGCCCGCGGTCATCTCCGTGGTGCTGGCCGGGGCGTGCCTGGGATTTCTGCCGCACAACTTCCATCGCGCGCGCATCTTCATGGGCGACTCGGGTTCGATGCTGATCGGCCTGATGCTCGGCGCGGCGGCGACCACGGCGGCGGGCCCGATCTCGCAGAGCGCCTACGGCGCCCGCGACGTGTTCGCTCTGCTGTCGCCGTTCCTGTTGGTCGTCGCTGTCATGTTCGTGCCCGCGCTGGACATGCTTCTTGCCATCGTCCGCCGCACCCGTGCCGGGCGCAGCCCGTTCAGCCCCGACAAGATGCACCTGCATCACCGGCTTCTGCAGATCGGCCACTCCCACCGGCGGGTGGTGCTGCTCATCTACCTGTGGGTAGGCATCGTCGCACTGGGGGCCGCCAGCACGATTTTCTTCGATCCCCGCTACACCGGCGCGGTGATGGCCGCGGCCATTCTGGTGGCGATCGTGGTCACGCTGATCCCTCTTCTGAGGCGCCGTGACGACGCCTACGGGCCGATGTACGACGAAAAGTAGTAGACCGCGTTTAGGGCCGCCTACCATGTGGTACGGTGCAGGCAGAACCCGAAAACCTCGCGGGTTGCCGGCCCCCGCGCCGCCCGGTTAACCACCGATTGGCACGGAAAATCGACCGACAAAGGGAGCTACCCCTTGGGTGATTCCATCGCGCCCCGCGCACTCCGATACGCTCGGTGCGCCACGCACAGAATCATTGGGTTAGCCCTCGTGACCGCGGGATTGAGGTGACGCCGTGACGACGCCAGCGCAGGACGCGCCGTTGGTGTTTCCGTCAGTGGCTTTCCGGCCGTTGCGGCTGTTCGCCGTCTGCGTCGTGTTCGCCGGTCTGGTGACGCTGGCCGCAGCGTTCTTCGGCCGTCCGCTGATCGGCGTCTTCTTCGCGGTGGGACTCGGCCTCGGTTTGCTCAACGCGATCCTCGTGCAGCGGTCGGTCGAGTCGATCACCGCCGCGGATCATCCGCTGAAGCGCAAGATGGCGGTCAACTCCGCCACCCGCCTCTTGGTGATGACGGTCATCGGACTGACGATCGCCTTCATCTTCCGGCCTCAAGGTCTGGGAGTTGTGTTTGGCATGGCGCTTTTTCAGGTACTGCTAGTGATTTCCACTGCTTTGCCGGTGATGAGGAAACTACGGGCCGGGGATGCGCACGCGGGGAGCACAAGCGGCACAAGCGATGGAGCCGAAGGGGAGACCACGCAGCAATGACCGGGTTCAATGTCGTCGACGGATCGACGACCGGGTTCAACGTCGTCGACGGATCGACTCAGGTGACCGTCCTGGCCGCCGAGTCCGGAATTCAGGTCGGCCACCACACGGAGGCCAACTGGTTCGGCCTCACGGTCAACACGGACACCGTGCTGGCCACCGCGGTCGCCGCGGTGATCGTGCTGGCGCTGGCGTTCTTCCTGCGCGCCAAGGTCACCTCGTCCGGTGTGCCCAGCGGTGTCCAGCTGTTCTGGGAGACGATCACGGTTCAGTTGCGCAACCAGATCGAAGCCGCGATCGGGATGAAGATCGCCCCGTTCGTCCTTCCCCTTGCGGTGACGCTGTTCGTGTTCATCCTCGTCGCCAACTGGTTGTCGGTGCTGCCGGTGCAGTACACCGATTCCAGCGGTGCGATTCACGAGTTGCTGAAGCCGCCCGCCTCCGACATCAACTTCGTGCTGGCGCTCGCGCTGTTCGTATTCATCTGTTACCACGCCGCGGGCGTGTGGCGCCGCGGTCCGCTCGGCCATCCGGTCAAGCTGCTCAAGGGACACGTCGCGTTGATGGCGCCGATCAACCTGGTGGAGGAGATCGCCAAGCCGATCTCGCTGTCTCTCCGACTTTTCGGCAACATCTTCGCCGGCGGCATCCTGGTCGCGTTGATAGCCTTGTTCCCGCCGTGGATCATGTGGGCGCCCAACGCGATCTGGAAGAGCTTCGACTTGTTCGTCGGCGCCATCCAGGCGTTCATCTTCGCGCTGTTGACGATCCTGTACTTCAGCCAGTCCATGGAGCTCGAAGAAGACCATCACTAACCACGCACACACCATGCTCGACCCACGTCCTGGTAGGACACCTACCAGCTAGCAAGGAGGAAACAGATGGATCCCATGATCGGCGCCGGCGCACTCATCGGCGGTGGACTCATCATGGCGGGCGGCGCTATCGGCGCCGGCATCGGCGACGGTATCGCCGGTAATGCGTTGATCGCAGGCATCGCCCGACAGCCGGAGGCCCAGGGCCGACTGTTCACACCGTTCTTCATCACGGTTGGTCTGGTCGAGGCGGCGTACTTCATCAACCTGGCGTTCATGGCGCTGTTCGTCTTCGCCACTCCCGTCGGCGGCTAATCCGCGCCATGGATGACCTCAACTTGACGATCCTCGCGGCCGAAGAAGGCGGCGGTCAGAGCAACTTTCTGATCCCCAACGGCACGTTCTTCTTCGTGCTGCTGATCTTCTTGATCGTGCTTGGTGTGATCGCCAAGTGGGTTGTGCCGCCGATCTCCAAGGTTTTGCAGGAACGCGAAGCCATGGTGGCCAAGACGGCAGAGGACAACCGTCGCGCCGCGCAGTTGCGCGCGGCCGCGGACGCCGATTACCGGAAGGTGATGGCCACCGCGCGCCGCGAGGCGACGAATGTCCGCGAAGAGGCCCGCGCCGACGGTCGCAAGATCGTCGAGGATGCGCGGGCCCGTGCGAACGCAGAGGTCTCGACGCTGCTCCAGCAGGCCACCGAGGAGTTGACGGAGCAGTCGCGGGCAGTGACCGCGGATCTCCAGGGGTCGGTGGAGACGCTGGCCACCAGGCTCGCGAGCCGCGTGCTGGGCGTCGAGGTGACCACGCGTACGGTTTCGGCGACGACAGGGCAGGGACGGTAGCTGAAAGTGTCAACCTTCATCGGACAACTCGTCGGCTTCGCGGTCATCGTTTTCCTGTTGTGGAGATACGTTGTGCCGCCGGTCCGCACGATGATGAAGAACCAGCAGGAGACCGTCCGTTCGCAATTGGAGGAGAACGCGGAGGCCGCCAGGAAGGTCGCCGACGCCGACACCGAGCATGAGAAGGCTCTCGAGGAGGCCAAGGCGGAGGCGGCCAGGGTGGTCGAAGAGGCCCGCCACGACGCCGAGAAGATCGGCGAGCAGCTGCGGGCACAGGCCGATGTCGAGCTCGAGCGCATCAAAGTGCAAGGGTCGCAACAAGTTCAGCTTCTCCGGCAACAGCTCATCCGCGAGCTGCGGCAGAGCCTCGGTGCAGAGTCTGTGCGTCGGGCCGGGGATCTGGTGCGTGAATTCGTGTCCGATCCGGGGGAGCAGTCGGCAAGCATCGATCGTTTCCTGGACGAGCTGAACGAGATGGCGCCCTCGAACAAGGCTTTCGAGGACTCCGTCACCGCCAAGCTGCGCGCCGCAAGCCGTGACTCGGTTGCCGAGCTGACGCGGCGATTCGACGACGTGTCGGGGAATCTCGAAGCCAACGAGTTGACGCGTCTTGCCAATGATTTGGCGTCGGCGGTCAAGCTGTTTCGTCGTGAGGCACTTCTTGCCCGGCACTTGGCCGACCCCTCCAGCGACTCGTCCAGCAGGGTCCAGCTCGTCGAGCGACTTCTGTCGGGCAAGGTCTCTGACCCGGCCCTCGAGGTGTTGAAGACGGCCGCGGCACAGCGTTGGTCGGCGACGTCGGACCTTGTGTTCGGGGTCAAGCACATCGCCGGTCTCGCCCTTCTGGTGCGCGCCGAACGCGAGGACCAGATCGAAGACGTCGAGGATCAGCTTTTCCGGTTCAGTCGCATCCTCGATGCCGAGCCGCGCCTGATCACGCTGCTCAGCGACTACACCACCCCGCTCGACGGCCGAATCTCGTTGTTGAACAACGTGCTTGCGCGCCGAGCGAGCAGAAACACCGCCGACTTGCTGCGTCAGACGGTCGAACTGCTGCACGGTGAGCGTGCCGACGAGTCCATCCGGGATCTGGCGAATCTCGCGGTGTCACGACGGGGCGAGGTCGTCGCGCACGTCCGCGCCGCAAGCGAACTCAGCGACGCGCAGAGCGAGCGGCTGACAGAGGTGCTCACCCGAATCTACGGGCATCCCGTGTCGATCCAGCTCGACGTCGATTCGGAGCTCATCGGCGGACTGACGATCGAAGTGGGCGACGAGGTCATCGACGGATCCTTGTCGTCGAAACTGGCCGCGGCTGAGACGCACCTACCTGACTGATCACCAAACACCAAGACCCACAACGAAGTAGGAAGACGAACCATGGCAGAGTTGACCATCTCGGCAGACGAAATCCAGGGCGCCATCGAGGAGTATGTCGCTGGTTTCGAGGCTGAGACCGAACGCGATGAGATCGGCACTGTCATCGACGCCGGCGACGGCATCGCGCACGTCGAGGGCCTCCCATCGGTGATGACCCAGGAGATCCTCGAGTTCCCGGGCGGTGTCCTCGGCGTCGCACTGAACCTTGACGAGCACAGCATCGGCGCCGTGATCCTGGGTGACTTCGAGTCCATCGAAGAGGGCCAGCAGGTCAAGCGCACCGGCAATGTGCTGTCGGTTCCGGTGGGCGATGGCTTCCTCGGACGCGTGGTCAACCCGTTGGGTCAGCCGATCGACGGCCGCGGCGACATCGAGACAGAGGAGCGCCGCGCGCTGGAGCTGCAGGCGCCGTCGGTGGTACAGCGCCAGGGCGTCAGCGAGCCGCTGCAGACCGGCATCAAGGCAATCGACTCGCAGACGCCGATCGGCCGCGGCCAGCGCCAGCTCATCATCGGCGACCGGAAGACCGGCAAGACCGCGGTGTGTGTCGACACCATCCTCAACCAGCGGCAGAACTGGGAGACGGGCGACGAGAAGCAGCAGGTGCGCTGCGTCTACGTGGCGATCGGCCAGAAGGGCACCACGATCGCCAGCGTGCGCCAAACGCTCGAAGAGGGCGGCGCGATGGACTACACCACAATCGTCGCGGCCCCCGCCTCGGATTCGGCCGGCTTCAAATGGCTTGCGCCCTACACCGGTTCGGCGATCGCCCAGCACTGGATGTATCAGGGCAAGCACGTTCTGATCGTCTTCGACGACCTCACCAAGCAGGCCGAGGCTTACCGCGCCATTTCGCTGCTGCTGCGCCGCCCGCCGGGCCGCGAGGCCTACCCGGGCGACGTGTTCTACCTGCACTCGCGGCTGCTGGAGCGCTGCGCGAAGCTGTCCGACGAGTTGGGCGGCGGCTCGCTGACCGGCCTTCCGATCATCGAGACCAAGGCCAACGACATCTCGGCTTACATTCCGACCAACGTCATTTCGATCACCGACGGACAGTGCTTCCTGGAGACCGACCTGTTCAACCAGGGCGTGCGACCGGCCATCAACGTCGGTGTCTCGGTCTCCCGCGTGGGCGGTGCTGCTCAGATCAAGGCGATGAAAGAGGTGGCGGGTTCACTGCGCCTCGATCTGTCGCAGTATCGCGAGCTCGAGTCGTTCGCGGCGTTCGCGTCCGATCTCGACGAGACGTCGAAGGCACAGCTCGACCGCGGTGCTCGGCTGGTGGAACTGCTGAAGCAGCCGCAGAACAGCCCGATGCCGGTCGAGGATCAGGTCGTCGCCATCTTCTTGGGCACCCGAGGCCATCTCGACTCGGTGCCGGTTGAAGACGTGCAGCGGTTCGAGCAGGAGTTCCTCGAGCACGTGAAGAGCTCGCACGAAGGCATTCTCAAGGCCATCCGGGAAAGCAAGAAGCTTTCCGACGAGGACGAGGGCAAGCTCGAAGAGGTCGTCAACGACTTCAAGAAGGGCTTCTCCACCACCGACGGCAGCTCCGTCGTGCCCGACGAGAAGGTCGAGGCGATGGACGAGGAAGATGTCGAAAAGGAATCGGTGAAGGTCAACAAGCCGAAGCCCAAGAAGAAGTAGGGCGTTCGACACATGGCAGCCACACTGCGCGAACTACGCGGCCGCATCCGCTCCGCCGGGTCGATCAAGAAGATCACCAAGGCCCAGGAGCTGATTGCGACGTCGCGCATCGCAAAGGCGCAGGCCCGAGTCGAGGCGGCTCGGCCCTACGATCGTGAAATCACGAACATGCTGACCAACCTGGCGAGCGCCAGCGCCCTGGACCACCCGCTGCTGGTCGAACGCGAGAATCCGCGGCGGGCAGGAGTTCTGGTGGTGTCCTCGGACCGCGGCCTCTGCGGTGCCTACAACGCCAATGTGTTCAGGCGTTCCGAAGAGCTCTTCTCGCTGCTCCGCGAGGAGGGCAAGGAGCCGGTGCTGTACACGGTGGGTCGAAAAGCCCTCGGATACTACAGCTTCCGTAACTGGAACATTGTCGACTCGTGGACCGGTTTCTCTGAGCGGCCCGACTACGAGAATGCGCAGGAGATCGCCACGACGCTGGTCGACGCCTTCACCGCGGGCATGGACGACGAGGGAGATGATCCCGGTGCGGACGACATCCTCGGTGTCGACGAACTGCACATCGTGTTCAACGAGTTCAGGTCCATGATGTCGCAGACGGCCGTCGCGCGCCGGATCGCGCCGATGGTGGTGGAGTACAGCGAGGAGGACACCGGTCCGCAGACGCTGTTCTCGTTCGAGCCGGACGCCGAGACACTGTTCGGCGCGCTGCTGCCGAGATATGTGGCGACGCGGATCTTCGCGGCGCTGCTCGAGGCAGCGGCCTCGGAGTCGGCATCGCGCCGTCGTGCCATGAAGTCGGCGTCCGACAACGCCGACGACCTCATCAAGGACCTGACTCTGATGGCCAACCGCGAACGGCAATCTCAGATCACCCAGGAAATCAGTGAAATCGTCGGTGGCGCGAACGCGCTTGCGGACGCCGCCAAGAAGTAGCCCTTAGGAAGCGAAGAAGACATGACTGCTACTGCTGAGAAGACCAGCACCGACACCGCAGGCCGCGTGGTACGTGTCACCGGCCCGGTCGTCGACGTCGAGTTCCCGCGCGGGTCGGTGCCCGAATTGTTCAACGCGCTGCACGCCGAAATCGACTACAAGGATCTGGCGAAGACGCTCACCCTCGAGGTCGCCCAGCACCTCGGTGACAACCTGGTGCGTTGCATCTCGCTTCAGCCCACCGACGGCTTGGTGCGTGGCGTCGAGGTCACCGACACGGGCTCGTCTATTTCCGTGCCGGTCGGCGATGGCGTCAAGGGCCACGTGTTCAATGCGCTCGGCGACTGCCTCGACGATCCCGGCTACGGCAAGGATTTCGAGAAATGGTCGATCCACCGCAAGCCTCCCGCCTTCGATGAGCTCGAACCCCGCACCGAGATGCTGGAGACCGGCCTGAAGGTCGTCGACCTGCTCACCCCGTATGTGCGCGGCGGAAAGATTGCGCTGTTCGGTGGTGCCGGTGTGGGCAAGACGGTGTTGATCCAGGAGATGATCAACCGCATCGCCCGAAACTTCGGTGGTACCTCGGTGTTCGCCGGCGTGGGTGAGCGCACGCGTGAGGGCAACGACCTCTGGGTCGAGCTCGCAGACGCCGACGTGCTCAAGGACACCGCCCTGGTCTTCGGTCAGATGGACGAGCCGCCCGGCACCCGTATGCGCGTCGCCCTTTCGGCGCTGACCATGGCCGAGTACTTCCGCGACGAGCAGGAGCAGGACGTCCTGCTGTTCATCGACAACATCTTCCGGTTCACCCAGGCCGGCTCTGAGGTGTCGACCCTGTTGGGCCGCATGCCTTCTGCGGTGGGATACCAGCCGACGCTGGCCGACGAGATGGGTGAGCTGCAGGAGCGCATCACATCGACCCGCGGACGCTCGATCACGTCGATGCAGGCGGTCTACGTGCCCGCCGACGACTACACCGACCCGGCGCCGGCGACGACGTTCGCGCACCTCGACGCGACGACCGAGCTCAGCCGTACGGTGTTCTCCAAGGGCATCTTCCCCGCCGTGGACCCGCTGGCGTCATCCTCGACGATTCTCGATCCGAGCGTCGTCGGCGACGAGCACTACCGTGTTGCTCAGGAAGTCATCCGAATCCTGCAGCGCTACAAGGACCTCCAGGACATCATCGCGATTCTCGGCATCGACGAATTGTCTGAAGAGGACAAGCAGCTGGTGCAACGCGCCCGTCGCATCGAGCGCTTCCTGTCGCAGAACATGATGGCGGCCGAGCAGTTCACCGGTCAGCCGGGTTCCACGGTTCCGTTGAAGGAGACCATCGAGGCGTTCGACAAGCTGAGCAAGGGCGACTTCGATCACTTGCCAGAGCAGGCCTTCTTCCTCATCGGCGGCCTCGAGGATCTGCAGAAGAAGGCGGAGAGCCTCGGCGCCAAGATGGACGACGGCGGTGGCGACGGTGCGCCGGTGTCTGACGACAGTGGCGACGACAGCGACGGTGACGCCAAGGGCGATGGCGAAGACAAGAGCGAGTAGTCATGGCTGAACTGGACGTCGATATCGTCGCGGTGGAACGCGAAATATGGTCGGGCAAGGCCAGCTTCGTGTTCACCCGCACCACAGCGGGGGAGATCGGCATCCTGCCGCGCCACATTCCTCTGGTGGCGCAGCTCGTCGATGACGCCATGGTGCGTGTCGAGCGGGAGGGCGAAGACGATCTGCGGATCGCTGTCGACGGCGGCTTCATGTCGGTCACCGACGAAGGCGTGATCATCCTCGCCGAGTCGGCCGAACTCGAGTCCGAGATCGACGCCGACTCCGCCAAGCGTGATTCCGAGTCCGACGACGAGGCGACCGCCGCAAGGGGCCGTGCCAGGCTGCGCGCCCTGGGCCAGATCGACTAGGGCCGGCGATGAGCGCGTCCATGATGATCATGGTCGCGCTGGTGGGTGTGCTTCTCCTTGTGGTGGTGGTCCTGTCGTATCGGCTGTGGAAGCTGCGGCAGGTCGGCGGCACCGCCGCGATCCTGCGGGATTTCCCTGCCGTGGGCGGCCAGGGCTGGCGGCACGGCGTGATGCGGTACCGCGGCGGGGAGGCCGGCTTCTACCGCTTGTCCAGTCTGCGGTGGTGGCCGGATCGAACGCTGAGCCGCCGCGGATTGGAGATCGTCTCGCGGCGATCGCCGCGCCGCGACGAGTTCGACATCATGACCGACGAGATCGTCATCCTCGAGCTTCGAGACACCAGCCCGGAACGTCGACGCGGCTACGAAGTCGCCTTGGATCGCGGTGCGCTGACGGCGTTCCAGTCGTGGTTGGAGTCTCGCCCGTCGCCGCGGGCCCGCCGCAGATCTGCTTAATCTGTTGCGCTGCCGCCGGGTTGCCACAGCACGTCGCCGCCGGGGTTGGCGACGCGGCACAGTATGAAAAGAAGGTCGGATAGCCGGTTGAGGTACTTGGCCGGCAGCACATTCATGCTGTCAGGATGGGCTTCGATCGCCAGCCAGGCCGACCGCTCCGCCCGCCGGGCGACGGTGCGGGCCACGTGCAGCAGAGCCGAAAGCGGTGTACCACCGGGCAGCACAAAGGAATTCAGCGCCGGTAGCGGTGCGTTGAATTCATCACACCAGCGCTCGAGTCTGTCGATGTAGCCCTGGTCGATCCGCAGCGGCGGGTGCTCGGGATTCGCGACAACAGGAGTCGACAGGTCAGCCCCGGCGTCGAAGAGGTCGTTTTGAATGCGACGTAAAACCTCGAGTAATTGCCCGTCGGGCTTGCCCAGCGAAATCGCTACGCCGATGGCTGCATTGGTTTCGTCGCAGTCCGCGTATGCCGCGAGGCGCGCATCGTTTTTCGAAACGCGGCTGAAGTCGCTCAACCCGGTGGTGCCGTCGTCGCCGGTGCGGGTGTAGATGCGAGTCAGGTGAACGGCCATGGTCAAACGGTACCGCCGACCGCACTGTCGAGGATTCGGACACGGCCCGTGCCGCTGTCTAAACTAACCGGCGTGAGCGAGCGATTCGTGGTCACCGGTGGGAACCGGTTGTCGGGCGAAGTTGCCGTCGGGGGGGCAAAGAACAGCGTGCTGAAGCTGATGGCGGCCACTTTGCTGGCCGAGGGAACCAGCACGATCACCAACTGTCCGGACATACTCGATGTCCCGCTGATGGCGGAGGTGTTGCGCGGGCTCGGGGCCACCGTGGAGCTGGACGGCGACACGGTGCGCATCACATCGCCCGACGAGCCCAAATACGACGCGGACTTCGCCGCGGTCCGTCAATTTCGCGCGTCGGTGTGTGTGCTGGGGCCCCTGGTCGGCCGCTGCAAGCGAGCCAAGGTGGCGCTGCCAGGCGGCGACGCGATCGGATCGCGCCCCCTTGACATGCACCAAGCGGGGCTCCGCCAGCTCGGCGCCACATGCAACATCGAGCACGGCTGCGTGGTGGCCGAGGCAGACCACCTTCGCGGTGCGGAGATCCAGCTCGAGTTCCCGTCCGTCGGGGCGACGGAGAACATCTTGATGGCGGCGGTAGTCGCCGAGGGTGTCACGACGATCCACAACGCGGCACGCGAGCCAGACGTCGTCGACCTGTGCACGATGCTCAACCAGATGGGCGCTCAGATCGAGGGTGCGGGCTCGTCGACGATGACGATCACCGGTGTCGACCGGCTGCACCCCACCGAGCATCGCGTGATCGGCGACCGCATCGTGGCGGCCACCTGGGGCATCGCCGCGGCGATGACGCGCGGCGACATCTCCATCACCGGCGTCGATCCGCAGCACCTGCAATTGGTACTGCACAAGCTGCACGACGCAGGTGCCACCGTCACGCAGACCGACGACGGCTTCCGGGTTGTGCAGTATGAGCGGCCCAAGGCCATCAACGTCGCGACCCTGCCGTTCCCGGGTTTTCCGACCGACTTGCAGCCGATGGCGATAGCGCTGGCCAGTATCGCCGATGGCACGTCGATGATCACTGAAAACGTCTTCGAGGCGCGATTCCGGTTCGTCGAGGAGATGATCCGGCTGGGCGCTGACGCCAGAACCGACGGTCACCACGCCGTTGTCCGTGGAATCCCGCAGTTGTCGAGTGCGCCCGTGTGGTCGTCGGACATCCGTGCCGGTGCCGGGCTGGTGCTCGCGGGCCTGGTGGCCGACGGAGACACCGAGGTCCACGATGTCTTCCACATCGACCGCGGCTACCCGCTTTTCGTGGAGAACCTCGTCAGTCTGGGCGCCGAGATCGAACGGGTGGCGTAGCCGAGCCCTCGATGGGACCCCCAATTTGGGACAATCGGGGCTGAAGGGTACTCTGAGACAGGTAACCCACGGCCCCGGTTTTAGCCGGCGGACGGGGTTTGACGTCTCTGACCTGGTCGAGTACTATGGCAGGGTTGCCTTTAAACGGGTGTGTTGTTTGAGAACTCAATAGTGTGTTTGGTGGTTTTTGTTTGTTGTTTTTGTTTTGGCCGCATTCGGGGCGTCCCGTGTCTTGGGTGTGGTTGTTTTTTGCCAGTTTTGACTGGTTGCTTTGATCAGTTTCTCTGATTGGCCTTTTGGGTTTTGTTTGGAGAGTTTGATCCTGGCTCAGGACGAACGCTGGCGGCGTGCTTAACACATGCAAGTCGAACGGTAAGGCCCTTTCGGGGGTACACGAGTGGCGAACGGGTGAGTAACACGT